>NZ_JALNUL010000012.1:0-151459 GCF_026540775.1 Methylobacterium sp. GC_Met_3 | reverse complement strand
GCTGTCCGGCCGGGTCATGCCGGCGATCGGCCTCGACTACCGCTACCCGTTCGTCGCCAATTTCGGCGCGCTCGGCGTCCACACCCTGGAGCCGATCGGCCAGATCATCGCCCGCCCCTCCGAGACGCGGATCGGCCATCTGCCCAACGAAGACGCGCAGAGCCTCGTCTTCGACGACACCTCGCTGTTCGAGTGGGACAAGTTCTCGGGCTACGACCGGGTCGAGGGTGGTGTGCGCACCAATCTCGGCGGCCAGTACTCGGTGGTGACGCCGTCGGGCTGGTACGCGAACGTGCTGTTCGGCGAGTCGGTCCAGCTCGCGGGCGTGAACTCGTTCCGCCGCGGCGACATCGCCGATGTCGGGCTCGATTCCGGGCTAGAGACGCGGCGGTCGGACTTCGTCGGCCGGTTCCAGGTCTCTCCGAACCAGAACATCACCTTCATTACCCGGGCCCGGTTCAACCAGTCCGACTTCCACGTCTCGCGCCTGGAGACGGGGGCGACGGCCCGGTTCGCGCCATTCCTGCCGCTGACGCTGTCGGCGTTCTACTCGTACTACGAGGCGCAGCCGCTGCTGGGCTACAGCCACTACCGCGAGGGCGTCACCGCCACCGCCACGTACAACATCACGCCGAACTGGTTCATCTCCGGCTCGCTGCTGGTCGACCTCACGCACTACCTCGACGTGCGCAACACCTATCAGGACGCGCTGGCCTCCTATCTGGTCAACCCGATCGGGACCGTGCCCAGCTACCAGAATCCGGGCCGGTTCTACCTCTCCGGGGCGAGCTTCGGTGGCGGCTATCAGGACGAGTGCACCACGGTCTCGCTGAACTACATCAACTCGCCGATCGCCACCGCCACGGGCGTGCGCGAGCGCAACCAGACGGTGCTGCTGCGCGTCGAGCTGAAGACGCTGGGCGAGGCGGATCTGCGCCAGAACGTCGGGACCGCGACCACGGCGGACGGCATCGCCTCGGTGCGGTAATCGCCGCCGGACGGCCGCGACGCGGATGCGCCCGCGTCCGGCGGGCGCTATAGACCCTCCATGCCGCCCCTCGCCCTCACCCTCGGAGACCCCGCCGGAATCGGTCCGGAACTGGCGCTCAGCGCTTGGCTCGCGCGCGGCGGTGCCGCTCCGCTGCCGCCCTTCTTCCTGGTGGCCGATCCGGCGTTCATCGAGCGCCTCGCGAACCGCCTGAACCGCCTTGTCCCGGTGGCCGAGGTTGATCCCGAGACCGCCGCCGAGGTGTTTCCCAGCGCCCTGCCGGTCGTCCCGCTGCCAAGCGGCGCCCTTGTCGGCGCCGAGCCCGGCGTTCCGGACACCGTCAACGCGGGCGCGACCATCGAGTCGATCACCACCGCCGTAGCTTTCGTGAAGGCCGGGCGCGCCAGCGCCGTTGTCACCAACCCGATCGCCAAGTTCGTCCTGACCCGGACCGGTTTCGCCCATCCCGGCCATACCGAGTTCCTGGCGGCCCTGTCGGTGCCCCCCGGCCACACGCCGCCGCGGCCGGTGATGATGATCTGGAGCGCGGGGCTGTCGGTGGTCCCGGTGACGATCCACGTGCCGCTCAAGGATGTCCCTCATCTCCTCACGCAGGAACTGGTGGAGGAGACCGCCACCATCGTCGCCCGGGACCTGCAGCAGAAATTCGGCCTGCCCGAGCCGCGCCTCGTGCTCGCCGGCCTCAACCCCCATGCCGGCGAGGCCGGTACGATCGGCCACGAGGATCGCGACGTGCTCGCCCCCGCGGTGGCGCGGCTGCGCGCGGCCGGGATCGACATCCGGGGGCCGCTCCCGGCCGACACCCTGTTCCATGCCCGCGCCCGGGCAGCCTATGACGTCGCCCTGGCGCCGACCCACGACCAGGCCCTGATCCCGATCAAGACCATCGCGTTCGACGACGGCGTGAACGTCACCCTGGGCTTGCCCTTCGTGCGCACCTCGCCGGACCACGGCACGGCCTTCGACATCGCCGGCCAGGGGATCGCGCGGCCCGACAGCCTCATGGCGGCCCTGCGCCTGGCCGCCCGGCTCGCCGCCAACTCTGCCGATCCTGCCGCAACGCCCGGCGGCGAGGACATTCCGTTGAACGTCTATGCCGGACGGCCGAGACCCGCCGGCGCCCGGCACTTCGACCCCGAGGATGAGCTATGAGCACCGGGGACGGTCTACCCCCGCTCCGCGAGGCCGTCGCCCGGCACGGGCTCGAACCCAAGAAAGCGCTCGGCCAGAACTTTTTGTATGATCTCAATCTGACGGGCCGGATCGCCCGCGCCGCGGGGCCGCTCGAGGGCGTCACGGTGGTCGAGGTCGGCCCCGGGCCGGGCGGGCTGACCCGGGCGCTGCTCGCCGAGGGCGCCGCCCGCGTCGTGGCGATCGAGCGCGACCGCCGCATGTTGCCGGCGCTGGCCGAGATCGCCGCCCATTATCCCGGACGCCTGGAGGTGGTCGACGCCGATGCCCTCGCGTTCGATCCGCGGCCTTTGATCGGGTCCGGGCCGGCCCGGATCGTTGCCAACCTGCCCTACAATGTCGGCACGGCTTTGCTCACCGGCTGGCTCGACGGTGCGGCGTGGCCGCCCTGGTGGGATCAGGCCGTGCTGATGTTCCAGCGTGAGGTGGCCGAGCGGATCGTCGCCGGGCCGGAACAGCGGGCGGATTACGGGCGCCTCGGCGTGCTGTGCGGCTGGCGGACCGAGGCCGAGATCCTGTTCGACGTCAGCCCCACGGCCTTCGTGCCGCCGCCCAAGGTCACGTCGAGCGTGGTCCGGCTGCTGCCACGACGGGAGCCCCTGCCCTGTCGCGTCGGAGCGCTCGAGGCGGTGACCCGCGCGGCGTTCGGCCAGCGCCGCAAGATGCTGCGCCAGAGCCTGAAAGGCCTGACACCGGAAGCCGGACGCCTTCTGGAGGCCGCGGGCCTCGCCGAAACCGCGCGGGCCGAGGAGATCCCGGTGTCGGGGTTCGTGGACCTCGCCAACCTGTGGGACGCCCAAAGAAAAACCGGCCCCGCGGAGACGGCGCCGGCTTGAGGGAAGCGGCCCCGGCCCACGCCGGGGCGCGGTGCGATCAGCGGGTCTGCTGGATCGCCGACAGCACCCAGCCGCGGCCGGGCTGGCGCTGGAAGGTCCAGAGCTCGGTGGCCTCCGACGAATCGGTGCTCACGATCCGTCCGCCGGCCCGCTCCACCATCACGTCCTTGAGGGCGTAGCGCATCGCTACGGTGGCGTAGTCGGTGCGATCCTCCCCCCAGGATTCCGCGAGGTCGCCCTGGAGCAGCTTCACGTCGGTGATCTTGTTCACCACGCCGCGGGCCGCGTTGTTGCGCAGCTCCTCGTCGAAGTAGCTGACCATCTCGGGCGTCGACAGGTTGCCGAGCGTGACGCGATCCTCACGGGAGTAGGCGTCCTGGATGTCGCCAAGCAGGCGCTCGAACGCCTGAAAGTCGTTCGGACCAATCTGCACGGGACGGGTCTGCGGCGGGCGCTGGCAGCCGAACATCCCGGCTCCGGGGGCACCGCCGGCCGCACCACCCATCGGGCCGGTCGGACCCTGCTGGCCGTCGAGGGACGAGCGCGTGTAGGGCGCGCCCGCGCCAGCCGGCTCGTTCCGGCGGCGGAAGAAGCGGAGCGCCAGCATCACCACGACCACGACTAGACCGACCTGGAACAGCAGGCCGATCATCGAGGCGAGGCCGCCGAGGCCACCGAAGAAGCCGCCGCCGAGCAGCGCGCCGATCAGGCCGGCGCCGAGCAGGCCCGCGAAGAAGCCGCCGCCGAACCGGCGACCCTGCGCGGGGGCCTGCATGCCGGGGCTGCCCATCCCGGGGGAGGGAGACGTCTGCGAACGCTGCATCGTCATGCCACCGCCGGGTGCGGTCGGCGTGGCAGAGGGCGCGTTGAAGGTGCGCGAGCCGCGCGAGCCCATGGAGCCGCCGCCGCCCGGACGGGCCTCGACGACGGGCGCCGCGACGGTCAACGCTGTGGCCAGCGCCAGGAGGGCGGCCACACGCCGGCGGCGCGAAATCTGAGTCAACATGAACAGGCCCCTGGGGACGAGAACCGAACGGCGCGGAGCGCCAGCAACAATATGGGAACGGCTGAGCGCGGGTTTTAGTCCTGCGCTCGCGACGACGCGGTGACGTCCGCTGTCATCATCGCCAATGGGGCAGAGCGCATGCCCTCTAGTGCAGCGTCCGATCCGGTGCTGCCGGGAACGACAGGCGCACCTCCGTCCCCACGCCGCTCCGGCTGTCGAGGGTGATGGTCCCGTTCTGCCGCTTCATCAGGCCGTGGACGATCGCGAGGCCCGCGCCGCGGCCGGCCTCTCGGCTGGTCTGGAACGGGGCGAGCGCCCGGGCCAGCATCTCGGGCGACATACCTTGCCCGGTATCGGCCACGAGGATGCCGACGCTGCCCTCCCCCGGATGCTGCATCGCCCGGTCGCCGGGGTCGATCCGGAAGGTCGAGAGCGTCAAAGTGCCCCCGGACGGCATCGCCTCGCAGGCATTGGCGACGAGGTGCCGCACGGCGAACTCGATCTGGGTCGGGTTGCTGATCGCCCGCGGCAGGCCGGCGGTGGGCGTGACCGTCAGGCGGATCCCGGTAGGCAGATCGGGCCCGATGCGCGCCGCGAGATCCGCCACGATGGCATCGAGATCGACCGCCCGCACGTCCGGTGCGATGCGGCGGGAATAGGCGAGGAGCTGGCGCGTCAGGATGGCCGCCCGCTCGGTGGCGTCGGCCGAGCGGGAGATCGCCCGCTGGATGAACGGCTCCTGGCGGTCACCGAGCCGGCGCTTCAGGCCGTCGATGTAGCCGATCAGGATCTGGAGGAAGTTGTTGAACTCGTGGGCGACGCTGTTGGTCAGGAGCCCCAGCGCCTCGCGCTGCCGGGACAGGGCGAGCGCACCCTCGGCCTCGCGGCGTGTCGTGATGTCGAGGATCTGACCGATCCGGAACGGGGTGCCGGGCAGCGGTACCGTGGTCAGACAGGCCCAGAAACTCGTCCCGTCCGCGCGCGCCGCCGAAAATTCCTGCGCGCCGTCGCGGGCGGGATCGGGCGCGGTCGCATGCAAAGCCTGCGCGTGCGGGGCCTTGATGAGGTCGAGCCCCTGCCGGATCAGCGCCTCCGCCGGCTGCGCGGTCAGGCGTTCGAGGGCGGGGTTGGCGTGGCGAACGCGGCCCTGTGCATCGAGCAGCAGGCTCGGCGTCGGCAGGGCGTCGAAGAGCGCGCGTGCCTCGGGCGACAGCGCCTCCGCGTGGGGATCCGTCCCGGGCTGCGCCATGCTGCGTTCGCGCTCAGCGGATGCGGGAGGCCCGCGACGGGCCAGCGATAACGGCGAACGCCGCCGCGGCCAAGCCGTCGGTGACGATCGCGGCCTTCGGTCGGGCCGAAGGTCTCTATTGCCGCACCCACATCACCCGCGCCATCCAGGCGACCTCGCCGAGGTTCAGGACCCGGTCCGCGTGCTCAGGGTTCAGAGAGGCAAGCTCCACGGTCCGGGCCGTGCGCCGCCTCAGTTCCTTGGCCAGCACTTCGCCCCCGTGCAGCCGCACCACGACGCGGTCGCCCTTGCGCACGCTGGCGGTCGGCGAGACGATCAGTACGTCGCCGTCGCGGAACAGGGGCATCATCGAATCGCCCTGGATCTCCAGCGCGAAGGCGCGCTCCTCGCCGAGATCCGGGAACTCGATCTCCTCCCAGCCGGCACCGCCGGTGGGCATGCCCTCATCGGTGAACAGGCGACCGGCGCCGGCCTGGGTCAGACCGATCAGCGGGACCATGGTGCGGGCCGGGATCTCCCGCGCCTCGATCAGCCGCAGGAACTCGTCCAGGCTGGAGCCGGTCGCCGCCAGAACCTTCGAGACCGATTCCGTCGAGGGCCAGCGCTTGCGCCCGTCCGCACCGACGCGCTTGGAGCGGTTGAAGCTCGTCGCATCGAGTCCGGCCCGGCGGGCAAGGCCCGAGGCCGAATAACCGTGCCGTTCGGCGAGCCGGTCGATGGCGTTCCAGATCTGCTCGTGCGACAGCATGGCGGACTCGAAGGCTTCACCGTGAGCGGGCCGGCGCCTCCATCCTGCCAGCTTGAGGCTGACCGTCGTAGGGGCACGGAGACGATATCCCGCCGGGCAGGGCCGGCACCCCGCGGTTACGCACGGAAACATCAGACTTGCCGCGGCCGAGGCCTGACACTCCGGCCCGGACGTTGCTCTATGACGCGCCGCCTAGTCGTAGGAAAGTAGAACTATAGGCGGCAGATTGCAATCGCTCCTCGAATCGCGGGGCGTCTCGGTGTTGCCGCAGGTCGGCGGCACCTCTATCCACGCCACGGTTCGGGGAGCTTCGATGGCGCTCATCTATAAGATCTGTCCGCGTGATCTGTGGCGTGAGGCCGAGGCCGCGGGGCGGTTCGCGGGTGCCCCGATCGACCGCCAGGACGGCTTCATCCACTTCTCCACCGCGGCGCAGGCGGCCGAGACGGCGGCCCGCCACTTCGCCGGGCAGGCCGATCTGCTCCTGGTCGCTGTCGACGCGGAAGCTCTTGGCGACGCCCTGCGTTACGAGCCGTCGCGGGGCGGCGATCTGTTCCCGCATCTCTACGGCCCGCTCCTCCTCGATGCCGTGAAATCGGTAGATGCGCTGCCCCGCGATGCGGAAGGCCGCCACGTCTTCCCGGCCGGGCTCCTGCCGGCATGATCGGCGCCGTCTTTCCGCTCGTCCGGCCGCTGCTCCACCGCCTCGACGCGGAGCGCGCGCACGATCTGACCCTGCGCGCCCTCGCGCTGATGCCGGACAGACGCCGGCCCGACGACGATCCGCGTCTGGCCGTCGAACTCCTCGGTCGCCAGTTTCCCAATCCGGTCGGGCTCGCCGCCGGCTTCGACAAGGGGGCGCGTGTGCCGGACGCGCTGCTCGGCCTGGGCTTCGGCTTCGTGGAGGTCGGCGGCGTCGTGCCGCAGCCTCAGCCGGGCAATCCGCCGCCGCGGGTCTTCCGTCTCACCGCCGACCGCGCGGTGATCAACCGCTACGGCCTGAACAGCGAGGGGCTGGCGGTCGTGGCCGCCCGCCTGCGCGCCCGGGCCGGCCGGCCCGGCATCGTCGGCGTCAATATCGGGGCCAACAAGGAGTCGGCCGATCGCCTGGGCGATTACGCGGCGTGCACATCCACCCTGGCGCCGCTGGTCGATTTCGTCACCGTCAACGTATCCTCGCCGAACACGCCGGGCCTGCGCGATCTCCAGGGCGAGGCGTTCCTGGACGATCTGCTCGCCCGCACGGTCGAGGCCCGGGACGCGACCGGCGCATCCGCGGCGATCCTGCTGAAGATCGCCCCCGACATGGCGCTGGACGCCCTTGACGCCGTCTGCGCGACCGCCCGGCGCCGGGGCGTGCAGGCGCTGGTCGTCTCGAACACCACGGTGGCGCGCCCTTCCAGCCTCGTCGAGCAGGGGCTCGCCCGGGAGACCGGCGGGCTCTCGGGCCGGCCACTGTTCGGGCCGGCGACGCGGATGCTCGCCCAGGCACGGCTGCGCCTCGGCACCGACCTCCCGCTGATCGGCGTCGGCGGCGTCGACTCGGCCGAGGCCGCCTGGACCAAGATCCTGGCCGGCGCGAGCCTCGTGCAGCTCTACTCGGCCCTGGTGTATGACGGGCCGGGTCTCGTCGGGCGCATCAAGGCAGGGTTGCTGGAGCGGATGAACCGGGCGGGCGTGACGCGACTCGACGCGTTGGTTGGCCGCGATGCGGAAGACCTCGCCCGGGCCGCGTAAATACCTTTGACCTTTCCTTAGAAAAACTTTGCACAACGGGCGTTTAGCCTGTGTCCCGTGCATGAGGGGCCTGCGCGCGCACGCCATTGTGAGGGCGGCGCGGACACGCTTATCTCGCGGTTGCGAGATCGCTCGCGTCATCAATTCCAGGACGGTTCATGACCCAGTCTGAAGGGTCTTCCAAGCGCTCCTCCGCCGCCGGCGGCTGGGGTGCTCTGAAGAGCTGCGGCAAGCACCTGCTCAGCAGCCGCGCGCCCCTGACGGGCGCCCGCGCCCTGCTGAAGGCGAACCAGCCCGACGGGTTCGATTGCCCCGGCTGCGCCTGGGGTGACCCGGAGCACGGCTCGTCGTTCGAGTTCTGCGAGAACGGCGTGAAGGCCGTCTCCTGGGAGGCGACCGACAAGCGCGCGCCGCCGTCCTTTTTCGCCAAGCACACCCTCACCGAGCTGCGGACCTGGAGCGACTACGCTCTCGAGGGCGAGGGTCGCCTCACGCACCCGCTGCGTTACGACGCGGCGAGCGACCGCTACCTGCCGGTGAGCTGGGACGAGGCCTTCGCGGAGATCGGCGCGGAACTCCGCGGGCTCGACCACCCGGATCAGGCCGAGTTCTACACCTCGGGCCGCGCCTCGAACGAGGCCGCCTACATCTACCAGCTGTTCGCCCGCGCCTACGGGACCAACAACTTCCCCGACTGCTCGAACATGTGCCACGAGGCCAGCGGCGTGGCCCTCGTCGATGCGATCGGCATCGGCAAGGGCACGGTGCTGCTGGAGGATTTCGAGAAGGCGGACGCGATCTTCTGCGTCGGCCAGAATCCCGGCACCAACCATCCGCGCATGCTCGGCGACCTGCGCCGGGCAGCCGAGCGCGGCGCCGAGATCGTGGTGCTGAACCCGGTGCGCGAGCGCGGGCTGGAGCGTTTCGCCGACCCGCAGAACACCGTCGAGATGCTGCGCGGTTCGAGCGGCGCGATCGCCAGTCACTACCTGCAGCCGCGCTCCGGCGGCGACATGGCGGCGTTCCGGGGCATCGCCAAGATCGTATTCGCCCGCGACGCCGAGGCGCTGGCGGCCGGCCGGCCCTCGCTCCTCGACCGGGCGTTCCTTGAGCACCACACCGCGGGGCTCGACGCCTACCGCGCCGCCGTCGAGGCGACCGCCTGGGATGCGATCCTCGACCAGTCGGGCCTCACGATGGACGAGATCGCCGCGATGGCGGATGTCTATCTCGGGGCTCAGCGGGTCATCGCGACCTGGGCCATGGGCGTGACCCAGCATCGGCACTCGGTGGCGACGATCCGCGAGATCACCAACCTCCTGCTCCTGCGCGGCCATATCGGCCGACCCGGCGCGGGGCTCTGCCCGGTGCGCGGCCATTCCAACGTGCAGGGGGATCGGACGGTCGGCATCAACGAGCGGCCGCCGGCGGACTTCCTCGATGCGCTGGAGCGGCATTTCGGGGTCGCCATGCCGCGCCGGCACGGCCACAACGTGCTGGCGGCGATCCGGGCCATGCGTGACGGCACGTCCAAGGCCTTCATCGGGCTCGGCGGCAACTTCTTGCGGGCGACACCCGATACCCCGGTGGTGGCGCAGGCGCTGGCCTCCTGCCGGCTCACCGTGCACATCGCCACGAAGCTCAACCACGGCCATCTCGTGCCGGGCGCGGTCGGCTACCTGCTGCCCTGCCTCGGCCGCACCGAGATCGACCGGAACGCGGAGGGCAAGACCCAGATCGTGACCGTCGAGGATTCGATGAGCATGGTCCACGGCTCGGGCGGCATCAACAAGCCGGCCTCGAAGGAGTTGCGCTCGGAGATCGCCATCATCGCCGGCATCGCTGCGGCGACGGTCGGTACCGCGACGATCGACTGGGCCGGGTTCGCGGCCGATTACGACCGGATCCGGGAGGCGATCGGCGCCACGATCCTAGGCTTTTCCGACTACAACAGCCGGGTCCGCAAGCCACGCGGCTTCAAGCTCCGCAACCTCGCGGCCGAGCGAGTGTTCGAGACCGCAAACGGCCGGGCCAATTTTTCCGCCGATGCCCTGCCGGCCGAGACCGAGCATCAGGCGGCGCGGAAGACGAACGACACCTTCGTGCTGCAGACCTTCCGCAGCCACGACCAGTACAACACCACGATCTACGGCCTGGATGATCGCTACCGGGGGGTCTACGGCGAGCGCCGCGTGGTGTTCGCCCATCCCGACGACCTCGCGGAGATCCGCGACCGGCTCGGCGAGCGCGTCGACATCGTCGGGACGCACGACGACGGCATTACCCGGCGCGCCGAGGATTTCCGCCTCGTGCCGTTCGACATGCCCCGCGGTGCGCTGGCAGGTTACTATCCGGAGCTGAACGTGCTCGTGCCGCTCTCGACCTTCGGCGAGAAGAGCGAAACGCCGACCTCCAAATCGGTGCTGGTGACGCTTGAGGCGCGCGCGGCGGCGTGAGCGAATCGCCCGACGAAGCGGCGTTCATCGCGGCCCTCGACCGGGTCGCGGCGGCCTATCCGGCGCTGAAGCCCCTGGAAGCCGGCCTCCTGGCGGCGCTCGATCTGAGACTGCCGGGCGACAGCCGTGCCTTCGCGCGGACTTTCGCGGTGGAGCACGCGCTCGTGCTGCGGGCGTTGGCCGAGCTTGAGGAACTGGGCCACATCGCCGTCACGGCGCGGGACGAGCGGACGCAGCGGACGCGGTTTACGGCGGTCGGTGCGAATCAGCCGCTTTAACCAGTCTGCTCCCTTCCTCCCCTACAGCGGGGGGAGGCAGACCCGCGCGACCGTCCGCCCCGCTCCTCAGAACCCCTTCGCCTTGATGGCTTCCGCCCAGGTCACGGCGCGGCGGTTCACGCCGAGATGCTGGCGCTCGTAGAGCCGGCCCTCCAGCTTGATCGCGCCGCGCTTGGCGTATTCCGGCCGCTCGAATGCCTCGATCACGAGCTTGGCCCGGCGCACCTCCTCCTCGGTCGGTGCGAACGAGGTGTTGGCAGGCTCCAACTGGGTCGGGTGAATCAGGGTCTTGCCGTCGAAGCCGAGGTCTCGGGCCTGCCGGCATTCCTCCCGGCAGCCCTCGGTGTCGGCGATGTCGTTGTAGACGCCGTCGAGGATCGCAAGGCCCTCGGCCCGGGCGGCGGCCAAAGCCATCATCATCCAGGGCAGCATCGGCACGCGGCCGGGCACGATCTTGGCCCAGGTGTCCTTGGCGAGGTCGTTGGTGCCGAGCACGAGGCAGGTCAGGCGGTTGCGCGGATCGCGCTTGGCCCGGGCGATCTCCTGGATGTTGAGGATCGAAGCGGGCGTCTCGATCATCGCCCAGATCGCGAGGTCGTCCGGTGCATCGAGGGATTCCAGCCGGTCTGCGATGCTCTCCAGCACCGCCGGTGACGACACCTTCGGCATCAGGATCGCGTCGGGCTTGGCCTCGATGGCGGCATGGAGATCCGCCTCGCCCCAGGGGGTCTGTGGCGCGTTGACCCGGATCACAAGCTCCCGGCTGCCGTATTCCCCGCCTTTGACAGCCGCGCAGACCTGCGTGCGGGCGAGTTCCTTCTCCTCCGGGCCGACTGCGTCCTCGAGATCGAGGATGATGCTGTCCACCGGCAGCGTCTTCGCCTTGTCGAGCGCCCGCTGGTTCGAGCCGGGCATGTAGAGCACGCTCCGGCGCAGGCGCAGGTCGGTCGTCAGGGCCATGGGCTTCTCCCGCGTGCGGCCGCTCGCGCGGCCCGTCGTCGTTGCAGCGCACCCTAAAGCACGTCACGCAGCGCGCCACACCCCAGAAATACGGTTTCGTGAGTTCCGCCCCGGTTTGATACGACCTCAATTGTCGCGAGTCTAAGCCGCGGTTTGGTCATGTTCAGGCGATTAAAGGCGGCCCGTATTCAAATCTCGGATTCTGGAATCTCTGATATGCGCAAAGTTCTGGCCGCCCTCGTTCTGGTCGGCACGCTCGCCGTGCCGGGAGTGGCCGGCGCGCAGAGCCGGACGACACTCGGGGTCGGCTCCGGGGCCGTTGCGGGCGCGCTGGTCGGCGGCCCGATCGGTGCCGTGGCGGGGGCTGTGGTTGGCGGCTTCGTCGGCAATTCGACGGAACGGCGGCACCGCCGCGTGCGGCGCGGCCGCCGCGACAGCAATGCGGCTTCGCGGCGACCCCTCCAGCGCCGGGCGGAGGCCGCGGTGCCGCGGGCGGCGCCTTCCGTGAAACGATCCGCAGCGGCGGACGCGCCCGCCCCCGTCGCCACCACGTGGAAGGATCCGCGCTGACAGGGCGCCTCAGGCTGCATTCCGAAGCGATTGCGGGACATCGGACGTGAAGGTGGCGCGGGCGAGCGCCGGATACGCGACGGCCTGACCGACACCCCGGGCGCCCAGGAACGCCACGAAGGCGAGCCAAAGCCCGAAATTGCCGAGGCCGAGCGCTTGCACCAGCGCCAGCGTCGCGCCGTAGAAGGCCAGGGCGCACAGCATCAGGTTGCGCATCGCCCGCGTCCAGGTCGCCCCGATATAGATCCCGTCATAGGCAAACGGCGCCGCGGCCGCGAGCGGGGCCAAAGCGGCCAGGAGCAGATAGGCCCGCGCGGTCTCGCGCACCGGTGCGTTCGTCGTGACGAAGTCGATGAAGGCGAGGCCGCCAACCAGCGACAGCAGGCTCACCCCCAGCCCGAAGCCCAGGCACCAGCGCAGGCTCAAGATGGCCGAAGCGCGGAAGGCCTCTTCGTCCCGGGCGCCCACCGCGCGCCCGCACAGTGTCTGGGCCGCCGTGGCGAAGCCGTCGAGGAAGAAGCCGCAGATCAGGAAGAGATTCCACAGCACCGAATTCGCCGCCAGCACCACGTCGCCCTGCCGGGCCCCGAGCGCCGAGAACAGGACGATGGCGGTGATCAGTGCCAGCGTCCGCAGGATCACGTCGACGTTGACGCTCAGCGTCCGGCGTAGGGCTGCGGCGTCGCGCAGGTCGCGCAGGCGCACCCGGAACGGATGCGAACCCAACCGCCCGAGGACGATCAACCCCAGCCCGAATCCCAGCGCCTCCGCGCAGACGGTGGCCAGCGCCGCCCCGGCCAGCCCCAACTCGAAGCCCAGGACCAGGGCGAGCGTCAGCCCGATATGGATCAGGTTGATCGCCACTTGGAGCAGCAGGCCGAGATCGGTCCGGCCGCGGCCCATCACCGAGCCGAGCACCCCGTAATTCGCCAGCACGAAGGGCGCCGACAGGATGCGGATGTGAAAATAGGTGGTGAGCCCGGCGCGCACCGCGTCGCTCGCCCCGCTGATCGCGAAGGCGACCGGGCCGATCAAGCCCTGCAGGGCCACGAGGGCGAGGCCGATCAGTCCGCCCGCCGCCAGCGTCCGGGCCAGGATCCGGTCGACCTCCCGGTCATCCCGGGCGCCGACCGCCTGCGCGGTCAGCCCGGCGGTCGCCATGCGCAGGGTGCCGAAGGACCAGAAGATCGCGTCGAAGATCACCGCGCCGAGCGCGACGGCGCCGAGCAAAGCCGCGTCGCCCAGCCGGCCGATCACCGCCGCGCCCACGAAGCCGAGCATCGGCGTCGTGACGTTGGCGAGCGTCATCGGCAGGGCGAGCGCTAGCACGCGGCGATGCGTCGGTCGGTTCAGGCGCAGGGTCTCGGTCGTCATGCCGCAAGCTTAGCGGGCGCGAACGATTCATGAACCCACGCGGACGCAAACGACCCCTGAACGCGCGCTGACGCGTGGGCTGCCGGTCAGCGCGAGACGGCGAACAGCCGCGCGATCAACCACAGCGGCACGACCACGATTGCCCCCGCGACGATCCAGCCGCCGAAATCGTGCAGCGAGGCGAGGCCGACCTCCAGCAGCGCCCGGGTCGAGTCGTACAGGTGCCAGAACAGGCGCCCCGGGGTCACGCCGAGCATCGACATGAAGGCGCCGACCAGGATCGACAGGAACAGCAGCCGCGCCATCACCCCGGCGGGCGAGCCGCCGAGAAAGCGCCGGAGCGCCGAGTCCCGGGGGCGAAGGGAATCCGGCCCGTAGGCGCCGGGCGGCACCGTGTGGTGCGTGTCGTCCCGCCGGTGCCGCTGATGATCGACGAGCATCGTGTCCTCGTGAAACTCTGTGCCGTTCGATCGGCGATGAAGCGGGCGGAACCGTGGCCAGTACATCACACCGCGTCGAAACCCGTCGGGCGATCGAGCGTTGGCTGATTTCTCCCGCGGTCTCGACATGGCAAGTGGCGATGATCTCGCCAAGATGTCCGGCGCGGCGGGAGGCGCGTCCGGGGAATGCCCGGCGTGCGTTGCGAAGGTTGCGGGAAGACCTCCCGGGGCCGCACGTTGCCGAGGGGTTTGAAGTGCCGACGGGACCAGACGCACGATGATCGACCACGCCCTGTTCGACCCGGCGACGATCGATCCCGAAATCACCCGGCTGAATGCCGAGATCGTGGCTGCCCACGCGGCCTTGCCCGATCCCTGGTCGCTGTCGATCGCAGAGGTGCGCGCGCGCCGTCGGGCCGGCACGAAGGCCGCGCCCGCGATGCCGCAGAGCGCCCGAGCCGAGTGGCTGACGATCGACGGGCCCGGCGGCCCGCTCAAGCTCCGCGTGATCAAACCCAAGGCGGGCATCAAGCTGCGCGGGGCCTACCTGCACATCCACCGGGGCGGCTGGGTCTGGGGTGCGGCCGACGAGCAGGATCCCTGGCTGGAGCGGATCGCCGATGCCTGCGGCTTCGTCGCCCTGTCGGTGGAATACCGGTTGGCCCCCGAGCATCCCTACCCGGCCGCCCTCCTCGACTGCGAGGCGGCGGCCCTCTGGCTGGCCGGGCCCGGCAAGGCCGAATTCGGCATCAACGCCCTGACCATCGGGGGTGAATCGGTGGGCGCCCAGCTCGCCGTGATGGTGCTGCTGCGGCTGCGGGACAAGCACAACCTGACGCGGGCCTTCCGCGGCGCCAACCTCAATGCCGGGTTCTTCGACCTCGGTCTCACCCCGTCGGTGCGCAACTGGGGCGAGGAGCGCTTGGTCGTGAACACCCGCGACCTGACGCGGTTCGCCGATGATTATGTCCGCGAGGGGATCGACCGCCGCCGGCCGGACGTGTCGCCGATCTATGCCGAGCTGAAGGGGCTCCCGCCCGCTCTGTTCACGATCGGCACCAGGGATCCCCTGCTCGACGATACGCTGTACATGTCAGCGCGCTGGGCGGCGGCGGGCAATGGCGGCCATACCGCGATCTATCCCGGCGGCTGCCACGTCTTCGCCCGCTATCCGAGCCCGATCAGCGAGCAGGCCCTGGAGTTGATCGACCGCTTCCTGATGGCGCTCGCCTGAGCGATCCAGCGGAGATCCTGCCGGAGCGGTTCCGGGCGTGGTTCGCCGCGCGCGGCTGGGCACCCCGGCCGCACCAGCTCGATCTCCTGCGGATCGCCGGGGCCGGCCGTTCGGCCTTGCTGGTGGCGCCGACCGGGGCCGGCAAGACGCTCGCGGGGTTCCTGCCGAGCCTCGTCGCTCTCGCGGAGCGCGGGCCGCAGAAGCTCAAGCCCAAGGGGATCCACACCCTCTACGTCTCGCCGCTGAAGGCGCTGGCGGTCGACATCGCCCGCAACCTCGATGCGCCGATCGCCGAGATGGATCTACCGGTGCGCGTCGAGACCCGCACCGGCGACACGCCGGCCCATAAGCGCACCCGTCAGATCAG
This sequence comes from Methylobacterium sp. GC_Met_3, assembly GCF_026540775.1. Classification (NCBI taxonomy): domain Bacteria; kingdom Pseudomonadati; phylum Pseudomonadota; class Alphaproteobacteria; order Hyphomicrobiales; family Methylobacteriaceae; genus Methylobacterium; species Methylobacterium sp. GC_Met_3. Next base: position 136,004 of record NZ_JALNUL010000012.1, on the reverse strand, counting down.
CCGGCCGCCCGACATCCTCTTGACCACGCCCGAGCAGCTGGCGCTGCTGATCGCCCATCGCGAAGCGGCAGAGTTCTTTTCGGGATTGCGCTGCGTGGTGCTGGACGAATTGCACGCGCTCGTGACGTCGAAGCGCGGCGATCTGCTGTCGCTGGCGATGGCCCGGCTGCACCGGCTGAGCCCGGGTCTCGCGGCGGTCGGGCTCTCCGCGACGGTGCGCGAGCCGGATGAGTTGCGGAAGTATCTGGTGCCGCAGGGCCCGCTTCCCGCTCCCCCCTCTGCGGGCGCGCCTTCGAAGTCGCACGAGGAGAAGGTCATCCCAGTCGTGGGGCCACGCGCGGGTCCCCTCTCCCGTTCGGCAGAGGGACAGGGTGAGGGACGAGAACTCTCCGAAGGAGGCGCGACCAAGACGCGCGGCGATCCGGTGCCTGATCCTGAACCGTCTCATCCCTCACCCCAACCCTCTCCCGCACGGGAGAGGGGGCCGGTCGCACCCCCCATGGCCGACCTCGTCACCGTAGCGGGAGGCGCCAAGGCCGACCTGCGCATGCTCGACCTCGGCCGGGCGCTGCCGATCTCCGGCCACACCGCCTGGCACTCGATGCCGGCGATCTACGAGCTGATCAAGGAGCACCGCACCACGCTGGTCTTCGTAAACACCCGCCTCCAGGCCGAGTACACGTTCCAGGAGCTGTGGCGGCTCAACGAGGATGCGCTGCCGATCGCGATCCACCACGGCTCGCTCGACGCCCAGCAGCGCCGCCGGGTCGAGGCCGCCATGGCGGCGGGGCAGCTGCGCGCGATCGTCTGCACCGCGACCCTCGATCTCGGCATCGACTGGGGTGACGTCGATCTCGTGGTCAATGTCGGCGCGCCCAAGGGCGCGAGCCGGATCATGCAGCGGATCGGCCGTGCCAACCACCGGATGGACGAGCCGTCGAAGGCCTATCTCGTCCCCGGCAACCGCTTCGAGATGCTGGAATGTCAGGCGGCGCTCGACGCCGTCGAGGAGGCCGCGCAGGACACCCCCGATGCAAGGCTGGGCGCCCTCGACGTGCTCGCCCAGCACGTGCTCGGCATGGCCTGCGCGGATGCCTTCGACCCCCTCGATCTCTACGACGAGATCGTCTCGGCGTCGCCCTATGCGGACCTCACCTGGGAATCCTTCGAGCAGGTGGTCGATTACGTCGCCACCGGCGGCTACGCGCTGCGCGCCTACGAGCGCTTCGCCAAGATCCTGCGGGGGCCGGACGGTCTCTGGCGGGTGCGCGACGCCCGGACCGCGCAGGCCTATCGGATGAATGTCGGGACGATCGTCGAGGCGGCGCGGGTGCGGGTGCGCCTCGGCCGGTCGCTCCGCGGAAAACCCGGCACGGTCCTGCCCAAGACCGGCCGGGTGCTCGGCGAGATCGAGGACGAGTTCGCCGAGACGCTCACCGTCGGCGACACCTTCCTGTTCGCGGGCGAGACCCTGCGCTTCGAAGGGCTTGCCGAGGACGAGTGCCTCGTGACCCGCGCCCCGCCCGATACCGACCCGGCGATCCCGTCCTATGCCGGCTCGAAATTCCCGCTCTCGACCTTCCTCGCTGCCCGGGTCCGGGCGCTGATCGCCGATCCGTTCGAATGGGACCGGCTCCCGGAGCAGATCGGCGCGTACCTGCAGCAGCAGCGCCGCCGCTCGGTCCTGCCGGGCGAGCGCGACCTGCTGGTCGAGACGTTTCCGCGGGGCAAGCGCCACTACCTGACCGCCTTCCCGTTCGAGGGCCGTCTCGCCCACCAGACGCTCGGCATGCTGCTGACCCGAAGGCTGGAGCGCGGCGGGCTGCGGCCACTCGGTTTCGCGGCCAACGATTACGGCATCGCGATCTGGACGACCCGCGATGTCGCCGAGCGTGCCGCCCTCGATCCGGACTTCATCGGCGACCTGTTCGCGGTCGACATGCTGGGCGACGATCTGGAGGCGTGGCTCGATGAATCGGCGATGATGAAGCGCACCTTCCGGCAATGCGCGGTGATCGCCGGCCTGATCGAACGCCATCACCCGGGCCTGAAAAAATCCGGCCGGGCGGTCACGATCTCGACCGATCTGATCTACGACGTGCTGCGCAAGCACCAGCCCGATCACCTGCTGCTGCGGGCGGCGCGGCAGGATGCGGCAACCGGACTCCTCGACGTGAGGCGCCTCGGCATGATGCTAGAGCGCATCCAGGGGCGAATCATCCACAGGTCTCTCGACCGGGTCTCGCCGCTCTCCGTATCCGTGATGCTCGAGATCGGGCGCGAGCGGGTCTACGGCGAGGGCGCCGACGAGATCCTGGCCGAGGCCGAGGCGGAGCTTCTTCAAGAGGCTCTGTCCTGACCCATGATCCGCCCTCCCCCGACGACAAGGATGCGATCTTGGCGGCCGGCCTGAGACTCGAGAAGACTTCCAAGCACCCGACCCTTCAGCTCGCGGGCGAGACCCTGGTACTCGACCTGTGCGGCGGCCTCTGGCTGCCGGAGCACCGGACGCTGATCGTATCGGATCTCCATCTGGAGAAGGGCTCCTCCTATGCGGCCCGGTCGGGCCAGTTCCTGCCGCCCTACGACACCCGCGAGACCCTGGCCTGCCTGCACGAGGCGGTGATCCGCCACGATCCCGCCCGGGTGATCGCGCTGGGCGATTCCTTCCACGATGCGCGGGGCCCCGAGCGCATGGAGCCGGGCGACCGCGCCATGGTGGCGGCGCTGCAGGACGGCCGGGACTGGGTCTGGATCGCGGGCAACCACGACGCCGCCGTCAGCGAGGGCGTCGGCGGCCGCTACGCCGATGCGCTGACGCTCGGCGGTCTCCTCCTGCGCCACGAGCCGAGCCCCGGGGCGGCCCCCGGCGAGATCGCCGGTCACCTTCATCCCTGCGGCAAGGTCGCGATGCGTGGCCGGGCGGTGCGCCGCCGCTGCTTCGTCACCGACGGCAGCCGCCTCGTCATGCCGGCCTTCGGCGCCTATGCGGGCGGCCTGAACGTTCGCGACAAGGCGATCGAGGGGCTGTTCCCGAAGGGCTTCAACGCGCATCTCCTCGGCGACGGGCGGGTTTTCGCGATCGGCCGGGCGCAGCTCGCCCGGGACTGACGCGGGTTCCAGTGAAGCGGCGGTGTCGGGCCGGCCGATGCCCTGCGGACCCTGACCTAATCCTTGTCCAACCCGGCGATCGCCCGGGCAAAATCCCGGGCCGCGAAGGGCTCCAGATCCTCCACGCCCTCGCCGACGCCGATGAAATGCACCGGCAGGCCGAACTTGGCCGCCAGCGCCACCAGGATGCCGCCCCGCGCGGTGCCGTCAAGCTTCGTCATCACGAGCCCCGAGACCGGCGCCGCCTGCGAGAACAGCTCCACTTGGCTGATCGCGTTCTGGCCGACCGTCGCATCGAGGACGAGGAGCGTGGCGTGCGGGGCGTCCGGATCCTGCTTGCGCAGGACGCGCACGATCTTCTCCAACTCGGCCATCAACCCGGTCTTGTTCTGGAGCCGGCCGGCGGTGTCGATCAGCAGCACGTCGGTGCCGGCGGCTTGGGCCTGCTTCAGCGCGTCGAAGGCGAGGCCGGCCGCGTCCGCCCCCTGTGCTCCGCTCACCACTGGCGTACCGGTGCGCGCCCCCCAGACCTTGAGCTGGTCGATCGCCGCCGCCCGGAACGTGTCGCCCGCCGCCAGCATCACGGTGCGGCCCTCTGCCCGCAGCTTCGAGGCGAGCTTGCCGAGCGTGGTGGTCTTGCCGGCGCCGTTCACGCCGACGGTAAGGATCACGAACGGCTTCTTCCCGGCATCGACGGCCAGCGGAACCGCCACGGGTTCGAGCGCCCGCTCCACCTCGGTGGCCAGGATCGCCCGCACCTCGTCGGGCGAGATGCCCTTCTCGTAGCGGCCCTTGCCCACCGCCTCGGAGATCCGCATCGCGGTCTCCAGGCCGAAATCGGCCTGGATCAGGGCGTCCTCCAAGTCTTCCAGGGTCGTGGCGTCGAGCTTGCGCTTGGTGAACAGGCCCGTCACCCGCTCGGACAAGGCCGAGGAGGTCCGCTTCATCCCGGAGGTGAGGCGGGTCCACCACCCCTTGGCTTCCGGCTCGCGGTCCGGCCCCGCGCCGGCATCGTGTGCCAGAGCCGCCGCGGAATCGACCGGCTGGATGTCGGGCTGCGGCGCGATCACCGGTTCGCGGTTCGCATCCCCCGTGTCGACCGGGTCGGCGCCATGGGCGGGATCGTCGCCGGCCGTACCGGCGGGCGGACGCTCCAGCTCGCCTTCGATCGGCTGGAGGTCCGCCCCCTCGACGACGTCGGGGACCGGCTCCCCGGTCTCCTCCGGCGGCAGCGGAATGGTCGCGACATCCTCCGCCCCGGTGGCGAAGTCGGGCTGGCCTTCGGAGGGCGAGGCCGCCTCCGCGGGGAGGTCCGCCTCGGGCTTCTCATCGGACGTCGGCTCCGTGGTGTCCTGGGGCTTCTCCTCGGCCGCGTCGTGGCCCTTCCGCCCGAACAGGCGTCCGAACCAGCCGGGCTTCTCCTCGCTCGCCATGTCGTCGCGTCCTCGCCCTACCTTGCCGATCCGGGATCAACCCTCTAGCCGATCCCGATGTCCAACGCCTTCGACATAGGCGCACGCCTGCTCTACCGCGACGCCCTGCTGCTCGTCATCGACAAGCCGCCGGGTCTTCCGGTCCATCCGGGCCCGCGCGGCGGCGAGACGCTGACCGACCATCTCGACGCCTTGCGGTTCGGCCTGCCGCGCCGGCCGGAGGCCGCGCACCGGCTCGACCGCGACACGTCAGGCTGCCTCGCGTTGGGGCGCCACGCCAAGGCGCTGGCCCGGCTGGGCAAGCTCTTCGCCGGCAGCGCGGTGGACAAGACCTACTGGGCTCTGGTCGAGGGCGGCCCCGCCGAGGAGGCGGGCCGCATCGACCTGCCGCTCGCCCGCCGCTCGGACGATCCACGCTCGTGGTGGATGAAGGCCGATCCCGCCGGCGACCCGGCGCTGACGCATTGGCGCGTCCTCGGCCGGGCGGACGGGCGCACATGGCTCGAACTGAAGCCGGTCACCGGCCGCACCCACCAGCTCCGCGTGCATTGCGCGGCCTCCGGCTGGCCGATTCTCGGCGACTCCATCTACGGGGCTGCCCCGCGCGGAAGCGCGCTGCATCTGCATGCGCGGACGCTGTCGATCCCGCTCTATCCGAAGCGTGAGGCCATCACGGTGACGGCGCCGCCGCCGAACCACATCACCGCGGCAATCGCCGCGATGGGCTTTCAGGCCGCGATCAGCCGCCCGCCGTCATGAGCCGCGATGGCGACCGCGCGCATGGTCCCGGGCTCCGTATCTGCCGCCAGCCGTACCGGCGTAAAATCCTCGGCGCGTCCCATCCCGCCGCGCTCGGCGAGCACGGTCAGGTCTCGCCCGACCTGCGCGTCGAGGTGCCGCCGAAGCGCCTGCGCCCCCGCCTCCCGCAGCCGGGCCGCCCGCTCGCGGATCGCCCCTTGCGCCACCGGCGGCATCCGGGCTGCAGGCGTCTCGGGCCGGGGCGAGTACGGGAAGACGTGCAGATGCGTCAGGCCGCATTCGGCCACGAGGTCGAGGGAGCGCGCGAACTGCTCCTCGGTCTCGGTGGGGAAGCCGGCGATCAGGTCCGCACCGAACACGAGGTCGGGGCGCAGCCGCCGGGCTGTCTCGCAGAAGCGGATCGCGTCGGCGCGGCTGTGCCGGCGCTTCATCCGCTTCAGGATCAGATCGTCGCCGGCCTGAAGCGAAAGGTGAAGGTGCGGCATCAGCCGCTCCTCCTCGGCCAGAGCCGCCAGCAGGTCCGCGTCCGCCTCGACGGAATCGATCGAGGACAGGCGCAGGCGCGCGAGGTCCGGCACCGCCCGGAGGATCGCGCGCACCAGAGCACCGAGGGAGAGGGACGAACCCGACAGGTCCCGGCCATAGGCCGTGAGATCGACGCCGGTCAGCACGACCTCGCGCCCGCCATGCGCCACGATCGTCTCGACCTGCGCGATCACCGCGGCGGCCGGCACCGAGCGCGACGGGCCGCGCCCGAACGGGATCACGCAGAAAGTGCACCGGTGATCGCAGCCGTTCTGCACTGGCACGAAGGCCCGCGTATGCCCCGCGACGGCCGCGATCCGGGTCGGATCGGCCGCGCGCGCAGCCATGACGGCCCCCGGCCCGGTCCCCGCGCGCGACCAGCCCTCCGGCCGCAGCTTCTCGCCGTTGCCGACGAGGCGCGACACCTCGGGCATGGCTGCGTAGGCTTCCGTCTCGACCTCGGCGCCGCAGCCGGTGACGACGATCTCGGCCCCCGGTTGCTCGCGCGCGATCCGGCGGATCGCCTTGCGCGCCTGCCGACCGGCCTCGGCGGTGACCGCGCAGGTGTTCACCACGATCCGGTCGCGCCCGTCGGCGCCGGCATGGACCCGCAGGGCCTCCGACTCCACGATGTTGAGCCGACAGCCGAAGGTGAGGGTCTCGACGCCCATCAGGCGAGGCCGGAGAACAGCTCCGGCGCCAGCGTCCCCTCGGCCACGAGGGCGACGGGGCCGGTCATCAGGACGTGGTCGTCGGCCCGCCACTCCACGAACAGCTCGCCGCCGGGCAGCGCGACCTGCGCCTGCCGGCCGATCATCCGCAGCCGGGATGCCGCCACCACAGCGGCGCAGGCGGCGGTGCCGCAGGCGAGCGTCAGCCCGGCGCCGCGTTCCCAGACCCGCAGCTTGATCATCTCGCGATCCTTGACCTGGGCGATCGAGATATTGGCCCGCTCGGGGAAGAGCGGGTGGTTCTCCAGCATCGGCCCGATCCGGCCGAGATCGAAGGTCTCGGGGTCGGCCTCGACGAAGAACACCGCGTGCGGGTTGCCCATGTTCACCACGGCCGGCGAGTGCAGAACCGGATCGTCGATCGGCCCGATCTGCAATTCGATCCGCCGCGTATCGGGAAACGGCTCCGACAGGGGAATCTCGTCCCAGGCGAGCTTCGGCCGGCCCATATCGACCGTGAAGGCGCGCTCCGACACCCGGCGCACGCCGAGGAGGCCGGCCTGAGTCTCCAGCGTCAGCCGGCCCCCCTCGGCCGGGCGGGCCATGGCCGGATCGTCGAGCATCGCGTAGGCGACGCAGCGGGTGCCGTTGCCGCAGGCGCCGGATTCCGAGCCGTCGGTGTTGTAGATCCGCAGGAACGCATCCGTGCCGGGGCTCACGGGATCGTGCAGCACCATCATTTGATCGAACGACGAGGCCGGATCCTGCGCGATCGCCCGCGCTTCACCGGGCTGGACCCGCGCGCTCGCGCCGCGCAGGTCCAGCACCACGATGGCGTTGCCGGCGCCGTGCATCTTCAGGAAGCGTCTGTGGGCGAGTGCGCTCATGCGGTCCCGCAGCTGGAAGGGGTCGGCCGGCTATATGGCAAACCCGAGGGGCCTGCGCGAGTGGTTCGCCGTCGTGGCAGATGCGCCGCATCCGCGACCCTCTCGGGTTGCCCTCTTGCGCGGTCCTCTTGCGCAGCCCTGGTGCACGTCGCACTCGCGGGCGATCCCGATCACCGCTACCCTATGTGGTGGGAAGCCCGGACGATCCGCCGGGCCCCGATCGGAGCGCCCATCGTGATCCGCCTTCGTCCGCTCGCAATCCTGTCCGTCGGTCTCATGCTCGGTGTCGGCCCGCTGGCCGCTCAGCAGCCGGCTCCCCCGCCCTCGACCGCACCGTCCCCGGCCCAGACGAACCCGTTGCCGACCACCACGGCTCCGAACCCGGCGCCCGATCCGGGCAAGAGCCCGGCGCCTGCGCCCGAGCAGGCGGTGGCGCCGCCGCCGGCCGGGCAGAGCGCCATTGGGACGCCGGCACGCCCGACCCTGATCGACAAGCCCGGCGAGCCGGGCGACGTCGACGAGGTGACGCTGCCCGCCAAGCCGGCCGCCATCGTCACCGGCAAGACGAAGTGGGAGGAGGCGGTTGTGAACCTCAAGCAGGCCTTCGCGCGGATCGAGGCGGATCTCGCCAAACTCGGCGTCGCGCCGGCGGGCCGGCCGCTCGCGGTCTTCACCCGCACCGACGATGATGGCTTCGAGTTCGAGGCGATGATCCCGGTGGCGGCCGCGCCGAACCCCGTGCCCGCCGAGACGGACGGGCTGCGCTTCGGCACGACGCCCTCCGGCAAGGCGCTGCGCTTCGCCCACAGGGGCTCCTACGAGTCGATCGACAGCACCTACGAGACGTTGACCGCCTACCTCGATGCCAAGGACATCGTGGTGCAGGACCGGTTCGTCGAGGAATACGCCACCGACCTCAAGGACGGCACCGACGACAATCTCGACGTGAATATCTACGCGCTGGTGAAGTAGGGTGTCGTATCCACGGTTCCACGTCTCTCCCTCCCCCCTTTGCGGGGGAGGTTGGCCCGCGAAGCGGGTCGGGAGAGGGAAGCGACGGTGCAGAATTCAGCGCTGCGCCGCGCGAAGGTCGCGCCTCCTTTGGAACCCGTGCTCCCCTCTCCCGACCCCTGCTGACGCAGGGCCCACCCTCCCCCGCAGAGGGGGGAGGAATAGAAGTGGCGGCCCGTTAGGCTGATCCTGAAGCCATCGCACCCCGATCGGACAGATCGCCGCTGCCCCGCGCGCGCCGGAACAGCGGCGCCGGCTGGCGGATTCGACCGCTATGCCCCTCGCCGACCTCCGCACTGAAACCCGCCCGCGGGCCAGCCGCAAAGCCGCCCCCGCTCCCGGCGATCCCGCCCTCGCCGACAAGGCGATCGCCGTCCACGCGCGGCTCTGCCCGGTCTATGGCTGCCCGATCCCGTACTTCCACAGCCTGGATCCGGTCAGCGAACTCGTCTCCTCGCTCCTGTCGCACCGGACGCGCAACGCGGAATCGGGCCGGGCCTTCAAGGCGCTGCGCGCCCGCTTTCCCGACTGGGACGCCGTGATCGACGCGGACGTGCCGGAGATCGAGGCCGCCATCGCGGGCGTGACCTGGCCGGAGCTGAAGGCGCCGCGCATCCGCGACGTGCTGCGGGCCCTGCGCGATCGGTGCGGCAGCCTCGACCTCGCCTTCCTGGCCGACATGGAGGTCGAGGCGGCGCGGGCTTGGCTGCAGGCGATCCCGGGGGTCGGCCCGAAGACCAGCGCGGCGGTCCTGTCCTTCTCCACGCTCCGGATGCCGGCCCTGCCGGTTGACAGCCACCATCACCGGGTCGCCCAGCGCCTGGGGCTGATCGGCCCGCGGGTCGATGTCGGCCCCGCGCACCCGATCCTGCGGGCGCAGCTCCCCGACGACTGGAGCGCGCAGGATCTCTACGACAATCATGAGATCCTGATGCTGCACGGTCAGAAGGTCTGCCACCATCACCGCCCGGCCTGCGGACGCTGCGTCCTGGTCGATCTCTGCCCGAGCGCGAAAGTGTCGACGCGGGAGCCGTGAACCCATCCTTGACCGGTCCAGCCCACGGGTGCGAGTAACCCCCGCCCGGCTGGCGCGGAGCCCCGGTCTTATCTTGCTCAGGATCGGCGCCGATGGCCGCGTTCACCGAATTGGTCTTCTCGGGCGTCCAGCCCACCGGCAACCTGCATCTCGGCAACTACCTTGGGGCGGTGAAGCGCTTTGTGGAGATGCAGGAGCGCGACGCGCAGTGCCTCTACTGCGTCGTCGACATGCACGCGATCACCGTCTGGCAGGACCCCGAGGCCCTGCGCGGCCAGATCCGCGAGGTCACGGCCGCCTTCCTCGCCGCCGGCATCGATCCGAAGCGCTCCATCGTGTTCAACCAGAGTCAGGTGCCGCAGCACGCCGAGCTCGCCTGGGTGTTCAACTGCGTCGCCCGCCTCGGCTGGCTGAACCGCATGACGCAGTTCAAGGAGAAGGCCGGCAAGGACCGGGAGAACGCCTCGATCGGGCTCTACGACTACCCTGTGCTGATGGCCGCCGACATCCTGGCCTACCGGGCGACGCACGTGCCGGTGGGCGAGGACCAGAAGCAGCACCTGGAGCTGACCCGGGACATCGCCCAGAAGTTCAACACCGATTTCGGATCCTCGATCGCGGCGCACGGCCACGGCGACGCGTTCTTCCCGATCACCGAGCCGCTGATCGGCGGCCCGGCCGCCCGGGTCATGTCGCTGCGCGACGGCACCAAGAAGATGTCGAAGTCGGACCCGTCCGACAACGCCCGGATCAATCTTACCGACGAGGCCGACACGATCGCCCAGAAGATCCGTAGGGCGAAGACCGATTCCGACCCCCTCCCCTCCGAGGTGGACGGCCTGAAGGAGCGGCCGGAGGCCGACAACCTCGTGGGGATCTATGCGGCTCTGGCTGGCATCACCCGCGAGGACGTGCTGCGCGATTTCGGCGGGGCGCAGTTCTCGACCTTCAAGCCGGCGCTCGCCGACCTCGCGGTGACGAGCCTCGCGCCGATCGCCGGGGAGATGCGCCGCCTCACCGCCGATCCGGGCCATATCGATGCGGTCCTGGCGGATGGCAGCAACCGGGCCGAGACTATCGCGGCGCAGACGCTGGATGCCGTCAAGGACATCGTCGGCTTCGTCCGGCGCGGTCCGAGCCTCCAGGCGGTGCGGTGACCGTCCGGGCGCTGGTCTTCGACGTCTTCGGGACGCTGGTCGACTGGCGCTCCGGCGTTGCCCGCGAGGCTGCGCGGCTGCTCGCGCCCGTCGCGCCGAACCTCGATGCCGGCGCCTTCGCGGATGCGTGGCGGGCTCGGTACAATCCCTCGATGGAGACGGTGCGCTCCGGCGCCCGGCCCTACGTCGATCTCGACACGCTCCAGGCGGAATCCCTGCCCGGCGTGCTGGCGCAGTTCGGCATCTCGGGCGTGTCTGAAGATGTGCAGCGCGAACTGGTCCAAGCGTGGCACCGGCTCGATGCGTGGCCCGATGTGCAGGACGCGCTGCGGCGGCTGCGGGAGAAGCACCTCGTCGCGCCGAATTCGAACGGGCCTGTCCGGTTGATGGCCGACCTCGCCCGCCGCAACGGCCTGATCTTCGACGCGGTGCTCGGGGCCAGTTATTCCCGCGACTACAAGCCGAAGCCGGCGCTCTACCGCGATGCGGTCGCGGCCTTCGGCTTCGCGGCTGGAGAAACCATGATGGTCGCCGCTCATTCGAACGACCTAGCGTCGGCCGCGAGCCACGGTCTCGCCACCGCCCACATCGCCCGCCCGCAGGAGCACGGCCCGGCCGGCGGCGAGTCCGCGCCGACGGTGCCGGTCACCGTCGCGGCGCGGGATTTGGCGGATCTCGCCGACCAGCTGGGCTGCTGAGGCTCATCCACGGAGGGTTTGCGATGGCCGATTGGAACCCCGCCCTCTACACCCGCTTCGAAGACGAGCGGACCCGCCCCGCTGCCGAGCTTCTCGCCCGCGTGCCCCTCTATGCGCCGCGATTGGCCGTCGATCTCGGCTGCGGACCCGGCAATTCGACAGCGCTGATCGCCGCGCGCTTTCCCGACGCCGAGGTGATCGGCCTCGACACCTCGCCCGCCATGCTGGAGAGCGCCCGCGTCCGCCTGCCCGATCTCACGTTCGCGCAGGCCGATACCGCGACCTGGGTGCCGGAGCGCGCGCCGGACCTGATCTACGCCAACGCCGTGCTGCAATGGCTGCCGGACCACGGGACCCTGCTGCCGCGGCTGTTCGGTCTCCTCGCACCGGGCGGCGTATTGGCCGTGCAGATGCCCGACAATCTCGCCGAACCCACGCATCGCCTGATGCGCGAGGTAGCCGGCGTCGGCCCCTGGGCCCCGGCGATCGGCGATCCGGACGTGGCCGGGCGCCTCGGGCGGATGCTGGAGCCCGGTGCCTATTACGATCTGCTGGCGCCGCACGCCGCCGAGGTCGATGTCTGGCGCACGGCCTATCACCACCGGATGGCCGATGCCGCCGCCATCGTGGAATGGGTCAGCGCCACGGGCCTGCGGCCCTTCCTCGATCCGCTGACCGCCGCGGAGAAGGCCGGCTTCCTGGCCGCCTACACGGCCGGGATCGAAAGCGGCTATCCGCCCCGGAGCGACGGCAAGCGTCTGCTCGCCTTCCCGCGGGTGTTCATCGTGGCGCGCCGGGCGGGCTAGCGGATCAGGCCTCGCCGCGGGCGACGAGCGCCTCGTACTCGGAGATCTCCAGCTTGCCCTCCTGGACGACGCGGGCCTTGTCGGCGTCGCTGATGACGTCGCCCGCGAGGTCGAGGCGCTTCCAGGCGGCGAGCGGTGTCTCGCGGCCCGGCCGCGGCACATACTTGTTCTGCTCAAGCTTCTGGTACTTGTGGATGTAGCGCGGGCAATTGACCCAGATCTTCGTCACCGCGACCTTCACCAGGTACTTCGCCTCGGTGTACTCGGCCATCAGCGCGTCGTCGCGCAGCAACGTTGCATGGCCCTGCACGCGGATGCGGTGCGGCGTCTCGAAATCGATGAACAGCAGGCCGACCTTGGCCTGCCCCTCGATGTTGCCCATCGAGTAGAACATGCCGTTGCCGTCGAAGCCGGGGAAGACGAGCGTGTTGGCGTCGAGCACCTTCACGAAGCCCGTGGGGCCGCCCTTGTAGGAGACGGTCGGCATGCCGTCGGGATCGACGGTCGAGAGGAAGAACATGTCGCGGGAGCCGATGAAGGCGGCTCCCTCCGGCTGGACGCTCTCGTGGACCCAATCCTCGTCGAGCCGCACGGCGAGCTTGGTGGTGCCGAACTCCTCCTGCAGCGCCCGGTGCGCGTCGGAATAAAGCGATGCCATGCGTGGTCCCTCCCGTGCCGGTCCTCGTATGGGCGGGACCGCTGCGGGGCTTATGGCCGGGAAGCGCAGCCTCGGGCAACCTGGAACACGAAGGGCCGGCCACGCCTTCGCGTGACCGGCCCCTCAAGGACGCGGCCGAGCCGAGCCCGGCCGCCCAAGTCCCAAATCAGTTGCGGGTCTTGTCGACCAGCGCCTTCTCGGAGATCCACGGCATCATGCCGCGGAGCTTGGCGCCGACCTCCTCGATCGGGTGGGCGGCGAGCTTGGCGCGGGTCGCCTTGAACGAGGTCTGGTTGACCTTGTTCTCCAGCATCCAGTTGCGGGTGAAGGTGCCCGACTGGATATCGTTGAGCACACGCTTCATCTCGGCCTTGGTCTCGGGCGTGACGATGCGCGGGCCGGTGACGTACTCGCCGTACTCGGCCGTGTTGGAGATCGAGTAGTTCATGTTGGCGATGCCGCCCTCGTAGATGAGGTCGACGATCAGCTTCACCTCGTGGAGGCACTCGAAATAGGCCATCTCGGGGGCGTAGCCCGCCTCGACCAGCGTCTCGAAGCCGGCCTTGATCAGCTCGACCAGGCCGCCGCACAGCACCGCCTGCTCGCCGAACAGGTCGGTCTCGCACTCCTCCTTGAAGGTCGTCTCGATGATGCCGGCGCGGCCGCCACCGTTGGCCGAGGCGTACGACAGGCCGAGGTCGTGGGCGTTGCCCGACGCGTCCTGCGCGATCGCGATCAGGGTCGGCACGCCGCCGCCGCGGAGGTACTCGGAGCGCACGGTGTGGCCGGGGCCCTTCGGGGCGACCATCAGGACATCGAGGTCCTTGCGCGGCTCGATCAGGTTGAAGTGGACGTTGAGGCCGTGGGCGAACAGGAGCGCGGCGCCCTGCTTCATGTTGCCTTCCAGCGACTCGCGGTAGATGTCGCCCTGCAGCTCGTCCGGGGTGAGCATCATCACGACGTCGGCCCACTTCGCGGCCTCGGCGACCGACAGGACCTTGAAGCCCTCGTGCTCGGCCTTCTTGGCGGTGGCGGAGCCCTCGCGCAGCGCGATGACGATGTCCTTCACGCCGGAATCGCGCAGGTTGAGCGCGTGGGCATGGCCCTGGCTGCCGTAGCCGACGATGGCGACCTTCTTGCCCTTGATCAAGTTCAGGTCGGCGTCGCGATCGTAATACACCCGCATGTCTGTCTCCTCTTAAGTTCGGTGGTTCGGGTCGGGTTTGACCTGGCCGTAGAGGGCCAGGAACTGGTCCACGGCGCGGTCCGCATCGCGCCGGATCTCATCCCCGCCGAGGTCGAGCGCCTCGCCGAGCAGAAGTCGGATCTGAATATCGCGGCCGACGAGGCCGAAGAAGGTGCGGAAGGCAGCCTCGCCGTCGGCGAAAGTGAGCAAGCCGGCGGCGCGCCCCGCCTCCAGCACCGGTTTCACCCGCTCGCCGATGGCGAAGCGCCCGTTCGCCAGGACGATGCCGCCGAGATTGCTCTTGTGCGACCCGGCATGCGCGATGGCGATGCGGTTCAGCGCGACCGAGGTCGGGCCGGTGATGACCTCCAGCCACGTCACGGCGAAATCCTGCAGGCGCTCCCGCAGGGTCGCGTCGTCCAGCACTTGCGCGGTGTCGTACCCGGCATGGACCCGGGAGGCCTGCCAGCGCACCGTCGCGGTCAGCAACCCGTCGCGGTCGCCGAACCATTTGTAGAGCGTCTCCTTCGAGCAGCTCGCCCGGCGCGCCACCGCGTCCATGGTGAGCTGGTCCCGGTCCTCGACCATGAGGCCGAGCACGGCATCCAGCACCGCCTGCTGGCGGGCCGAGGGCGCGTCCTGCTCTGGTTTGGGGCTGACCTGCATGATCTCGGAGTGGCGTACCGTACCGTACGGTACGCGCTTTAGGCTGATTCGTTGGTCGCGGCAAGTCGGTGCCGCGACCGTCGGGACTCAGCGCGGCAGCGGCAACCCTTCGCGGGCGAAGACGGCCTGCACGGCCGGACGCTCGGCGACGCGGCGGGCATGGGCGGTCCAGGCCGGGAAGCGGCCGGCCATGTCGAACCGGAGCGTCGGGCCGTTGGCCCAGAACCAGAAGACCATCAGGTAGGCATCGACCAGGCTGAAGCGCTCGCCCACCGCCCAGCCACCGTGCGACAGGCGCACTTCGGTCATGGTGGCGAGATCTGCGTAGGTGTTGGCGGCCTTGGCCTTGATGCCGTCGAAGGCGCTCTCATCCTCGGTGTAGCGCTCCGGGCGGCGGACATGGGCGTAGGTGATGTGATGGTTGCAGGCGAGCCAGCCGAGCCACTCGTCGGCAGCCGCCTGCTCGCGGAGATCCGTGGGCCACAGCGCCTTATCCGGCACCTGACGGGCGACGTGGCGCAGAATGGCCGCACATTCGGTCAGCACCCAGCCGTCCTCGGTCAGCGCCGGGACGCGGCCGCGATCGTTGATCGACAGGTATTCCGGTCGGCGCTGGTCGCCCGCGGCGAGGTCGAGCTTCACGCCCTCGTAGGGCAGCCCGGATTCTTCCAGGATGATGTGGGCGGCGAGCGAGCAGGCGCCGGGGGCGTAGTAGAGGGTGCGGGCGGTCATGAAAGCCTGTCTGCTGGGTGAGCTAATGGAAGGCGTGCGGATTTCAGGCTGTCAGGCCGAGCAGCGTCCTGAGCTTGCCGCGCACCTCGGCCACGATCTCATCGGGCGCGCTGCCGAGACTTCTCAGGATGCGTGCGGCCCTGTCGATCGAGCGGACTTGATCGACCAAGACAGCACCCATGACGGAAAGGCCTGCCGGCAGGAACACTTTCGTCGGCCATGGATGGATTGCGCGTGATCGGGCATACGATCACGCGACGGGTCAACTGATTCATCTCCGGATCCGAGACGACGAGCGCGGGTCGGATACCGTTCTGTTCGGTGCCTCGGACCGGCTCGAGGTCGACGAGCAAAATTTCGCCCGGCCTCGGCTGCCAGTCAGTATGGGTCGTTGGCGTCAGCGATGATCTCAGACCCGCGATCCGGGCCCCAATCGACCGTCGGCGGCTCGGATTCCGGGCCCAGCCGCCGAGCTTCGGCGATCATCTCTTCCACGGTATAGACCGGCAGCCCATCGACATACCGGCGCCCAGCCCATTGCGTGGGCTCAGGCTGCAGAGAGCGCTTCGCGACGATCTCGACCGTCTCGCCCTCCTGGACGCCGAGTTCCTCGGCTTCCGCGTTGCTCAGCCGGACGACGAGATCATCGCCCCAGCGCAAGATTCTGGCTTCCATCGCTCCGACTCCCGCGAGGACGGCGCACCCTAGCAGATTCGGGCCGGCGGATCCTACAGCGGCTCCGCCCCGCGCCCCATCGCGGAGATCCCGGTCCGGCAGATCTCCACCAGCCCGATCACGCTCATCAGGCGCACGAACCGGTCGATCTCCTCGGTGGCGCCCGTCAGCTCGAACACGAAGGAGTTGAGGGTGGCGTCCAGGGTTTTGGCACCGAAGGCGGCGGCCAGCCGTAGGGCTTCGCTCCGGTGCTCGCCCTCGCCCTTCACCTTCACGAGGCAGATCTCGCGCTCCAGCGCGTTGCCCTGGAGCGTCAGATCCACCACCCGATGCACCGGCACCAGCCGGTCGAGCTGCGCCTTGATCTGCTCGATCACAGCATTCGTGCCCGTCGTCACGATGGTGACGCGCGAGATGTGGCGCGCCTCCTCGGTCTCGGAGACCGTCAGGCTCTCGATGTTGTAGCCCCGGCCCGAGAACAGCCCCGAGATGCGGGCGAGCACGCCGGGCTCGTTGTCGACGATCACCGCCAAGGTGTGCCGGTTCACCGGCTCGACGCGGCCGGCATCGGGATAGTGGGTGTTCATCGCGTTCATGGCCGGCTTCGTCCTCGTCTGGGTTTCCGAAGGGTAAGCCCTGCGGCGGGGTGTCGGGGTTAGAGCCCGACCGCAGGGCTCTGCCCTGCACCCGCAAAAGGTCTCGACCTTTTGAAACCAGGGTATTCGCGATCAATCCTGTGATGTCAGCCTATCAGACCAGCATCTTGCCTTCCTCGGAGATCACGTCGCCGAGTTCGACGCCGGTCTCGCCGAGGTAGTCGGACAGGAGCATCTCGTTATGCGCCTTGCCCGACGGGATCATCGGGAAGCAATTCTCGGTCTTGTCGACGATGCAGTCGAAGATCACCGGACCATCATAGGCCAGCATCTCGGCGATGGCGCCGTCGAGGTCGCCCGGCTTGTCGCAGCGCATGCCCTTGGCGCCGTAGGCCTCGGCCAGCTTCACGAAGTCCGGCAGGCTCTCCGAGTAGCTCTGCGAGTAGCGCGAGCCGTGCAGCAATTCCTGCCACTGCCGGACCATGCCCATGTACTCGTTGTTCAGGATGAACACCTTGATCGGCAGCCGGTACTGAACCGCCGTCGACATCTCCTGCATGTTCATCAGGATCGAAGCCTCGCCGGCAATGTCGATCACCAGCCCGTCCGGATGGGCGAGCTGCGTGCCGATCGCCGCCGGCAGGCCGTAGCCCATGGTGCCGAGCCCGCCCGAGGTCATCCAGCGGTTCGGCTCGTCGTACTTGAAGTACTGGGCCGCCCACATCTGGTGCTGGCCGACCTCGGTGGTGATGTAGGTCTCGCGGCTCTTGCAGGCCTCGTAGAGGCGCTGCACGGCGTATTGCGGCTTGATAATCGTGCCCGAGGGCCAGTAGGCGAGGCAGTCCCGCGCCTTCCAAGTCTTGATCTTCTGCAGCCACGGCTCGAGGTTCGACGCGTCGGGCCGCGACGGCAGGGCGTGCCACGCCTCCAGCATATCGGCGAGCACCGAGGCGCAATCGCCGACGATCCCGACATCGACCTTGACCACCTTGTTGATCGAGGAGGCATCGACGTCGATGTGGATCTTCTTGGAGAACGGCGAGAACGCGTCGAGCCGGCCGGTGATCCGGTCGTCGAACCGGGCGCCGACGCAGATCATCACGTCGCACTCGTGCATCGCAAGGTTGGCCTCGTAGGTCCCGTGCATGCCGAGCATGCCCAGAAACTTCTCGTCCGTGCCCGGATAGGCGCCGAGCCCCATCAGGGTCGAGGTGACCGGAAAGCCGGTCTCGCGGACGAGCTCGCGCAGCAGCCGCGAGGCCTCCGGGCCCGAGTTGATCACGCCGCCGCCGGTGTAGAAGACCGGCCGGCGGGCGGTCGCCATCAGCTCGACGGCCGCGCGGATCCGGTCGGAATCGCCCTTCACGGCCGGCCGATAGGTCTTGTGGCTCGCGATCTCCGGGCGCTCATAGAGGCCGGAGGCGAACTGGATGTCCTTGGGCAGATCGACCACGACCGGGCCGGGCCGGCCGTTCGCCGCGACGTAGAATGCCTCGTGCAGGATGCGCGGCAGGTCGTCGATCGATTTGACCAGATAATTGTGCTTCGTGCAGTGGCGCGTGATGCCGACGGTGTCGCATTCCTGGAATGCGTCGGTGCCGATCAGATGGGTCGGGACCTGGCCGGTGATGCAGACCAGCGGGATCGAATCCAGCATCGCGTCGGTGAGGCCGGTGACGATGTTGGTCGCACCGGGGCCCGAGGTGACCAGCACGCAGCCGACCTTGCCGGACGAGCGCGCGTAGCCCTCGGCGGCGTGGACGGCGCCCTGCTCGTGGCGCACGAGGATGTGCTTGACGGCGTTCTGATGGAACAGCGCGTCGTAGATCGGAAGTACGGCGCCGCCCGGATACCCGAACAGCGTATCGACACCCTGATCCTGGAAGGCCCGGATGACCATTTCGGCCCCGGTCATGACCTCGCCGCCCATGCTCGTCTCCTCGCGCTCTCCGGAGCCACGGCGATCCGCGATCGCCGCTCGGCCCCGTCCTCTCTCCCCGCATCCTCGTCTGGTGAAGCGGTGTCCGCCTCGCCCGAAGGTGCTTTTCGCCTCGGATAACCGTCCGTCTCAGTCTCGTCCGCCGGGCCGCGGGCAACAAAAAAGGGCCCCGAGGGACCCTGCATGCGCCACCGCCCGGATCGCGGCCCTAGCTCAGGGCCGCCCCGTCGGTGACGCTACCGCTACAATAAGGACCGTTGTCATCGGATATCCGAACCTGCTCCGCAGCGGCCGTATGATCCGGAACTGGATCAGGGTTGGCGCGCAGAGTGTCGGGCCTCATAGCGGAGTGCGCGGGGCCGGTCAACGCATCCGTGCCGGTTATTGTACCGGCTTGGTCGACGAGCCACGACCTCAGTTCAGAGGCGGTGGGTACCGTCGAACCCAGTTGCTCGCCGCGTCGTAGGCCGCGCCGAGCTGCAGGCAGGCGAGCTCTCCGTGGTTCGGCCCGACGATCTGGATGCCGGTGGGCAATCCGGCTGCGCCGAATCCGGCCGGCACGTCGAGCGCCGGCAGGCCCAACATGGTGACCGGGATCACGGTCTGCATCCACCGGTGATAGGTGTCCATCGCCCGTCCACCGACCGTTTCGGGCCAGCGCAGGTCCTTGTCGAACGGGAAGACCTGCGTCGTCGGCATCACCAGGAAGTCGTAGGCCTCCATGAAGCGGCGGAGGGTCTCGTACCAGCGCGTGCGGCCTTCGAGCGCCACGATGATCCGGTCGGCGCTGAGCGCCAGCCCCCGCTCGACCTCCCAGGCGGCTTCCGGCTTCAGCTGTGCCCGGTGGCGGGGCTCGTCGTAGAACGGGCGGAGCGCGGCAGCCACGGTGAGGGCCCGCAGCACCAACCAATCCTGCCAGAGCTGCTCCATGTCGTAGCGTGGCACCGCCTCCTCGACGGTGCAGCCGATCTCCACGAAGGTTGTCAGAGCCGAGCGCCCGAGGTCGAGCACACCCGGATCGAACGGGATCTGTCCGCCGCAATCGCCGAGCCACGCGATGCGGGTGCCCTTGAAATCCCGGACGCGCAGGCTCGCGAAGGCAGACGGATCCTGGCGGATCGCATTCGGGCAGCGCGGGTCGTAACCTGCCTGGACCGAAAGCATCAGGCCGATATCGGCGGGCGTCCGCCCGATCGCCCCCAGCACGCCGAGATTCGGGCTGAACACGTCCTTGGCCTCGGCGGGGATCCGGCCCCAACTCGGGCGCAGCCCGTAGCAATTGTTGAAGGCCGGCGGGTTGCGCAGGGAGCCGGCATGGTCGCTGCCGTCGGCGACCGGCTGCATCCGCAGCGCCACCGCGACGGCGGCACCGCCGCTCGACCCACCCGCGCTCTTCGTTAGATCGTAGGGATTGGCGGTGGTGCCGTAGACTGGGTTGAAGCTGTGCGAGCCGAGGCCGAATTCGGGGATGTTGGTCTTGCCGATGAAGATCGCCCCGGCGGCGCGCAGGCGGGCCACCATGATCGAATCGGTCTCGGCGATCCGGTCGGCGAAGATCGGTGAGCCTTGCGTGAACCGGAGACCGCGGACCGGATCGAGATCCTTCACGGCGAGCGGGAAGCCGTGCAGCGGCCCGGCAGCCTCGCCGCGCGCCAGGGCGGCATCGGCCGCCTCAGCCTCCCGCAGGAGCGCCGCGTCGTCGGCCAGGGCCACGATGGCGTTCACCTGCGGGTTGAGCCGATGGATCCGGTCCAGATAGGCGCGCATCACCTCCACGCAGGAGACCACCCGGCCGCGGATGGCGGCGGCGAGGTCCACCGCGCCCATGGCGGTGATGCCGTCCGGTCGCGCGTCCTGCATGTTCAGATCTCCAGATCGGTGAGGATGGCCACCGGAGGGCTGAGCGTTGGCAAGGCCCTCATTGCCACTTAGGTTACACGGTGTTGCCGACGAGCGAGCAAGTTATGCCGTAGGCTTCCAACGCCGAATCCGCACGTGCGACGGGACGCAACGATCGTGCGCGGCTCCGTGCTCAAGGACTGAGACCCATACAGATCTGGGTGCCTGACGTGCATGCACCCGGGTTCAAAGCCGAACGCACCGCCAATCGCGCGCCGTCGCCGCCAGTACGCGCGAGGCGGAGGATCAGGCCTTTATCGATGCCGTGTCCGATCGGGACAATGGATGAGGCGGGGTGCGATCTGGACGGTCGCCAGCGGAAAGGACTTTGCGGGCAAACCACGCTCGGCCGAAAACCAAGCTGAGTAACCGTATTGGACAGCTGGACGATGTGAATCTCCTGCAGCTTAACCGAGCAATCCTCGTATTCCTTGGCTTGGCAGCGTCGCCGTAGCGAAGGCTAACGATCTGAGGACAGCCACCGGCCAAGGTAGCGCCCTTCGTCCCTGGAACATCGGCACGGCTGCCTTGACCCGGTTTACACGTATCGGCTGAACACCAGCGCGGCGTTGACGCCTCCGAAGCCGAAGGCGTTCGACAGCACGTGCTTCACGGGCCAGGGCCGTGCCGTGGCCTCGACCAGATCGAACCCCGCCGCCTCCGGCATCGGCTCCTCGATGTTGAGGCCCGGCGGCAGGACCTGATGCTGGAGCGCGAGGGTGGAGAAGACGGCCTCGATCGCCCCGGCGGCGCCCAGCATGTGGCCGGTCGCCGACTTGGTCGAACTGATCGGGACACCGCCGCCGGCCGGCCCGAACAGCGCCGTCAGGGCGGCGAGTTCGGCTGCGTCGCCGACCGGGGTCGAGGTCGCGTGGGCGTTGACGTAGCTGACGTCGGCCGCTGTGAGCCCCGCATTCGCGAGGGCGATCTCCATCGCGCGGGTGGCCTCCCGCCCATCCGGCCAGCCCGACGTTACGTGGTGGGCATCCGTGGTGGTGCCGTAACCCGACAGCACCGCCAGTGGGCGGGCACCCCGCCGCTCGGCGTGGCCAAGCCGTTCGATCACCAGCATGGCCGCGCCCTCCGAGAGCACGAAGCCGTCATGGTCGCGGTCGAACGGACGGGACGCGCGGTGCGGCGCATCGTTGAACGCGACGGACAGCGCCTTCGCGGCCGTGAAGCCGCCGATCGCGACTGGATCGACGCACGCCTCCGTCCCGCCGCACAGGGCGATGTCGGCTTCGCCGCTGCGGATCATGCGCGCGGCATCGCCGATCGCCTGGGCCGAGGCGGCGCAGGCCGTGGTCGGCGAACCGGCCGGCCCCTGGAAGCCGAACCGGATGGCGATCTGGCCGGCCGCGAGATTGGGCAGGAAGGACGGCACCACGAACGGCGACAGGCGCCGGGCGCCCGAGGTGCGGATGGTCTCGCAGGCGGCGGTGATCGCCGGCACGCCGCCGATGCCCGTGGCGATCACCGTGGCGGTGCGTCGGCGATGCGCCGGATCGTCGGGATGCCAGCCGGCCTGATCGAGCGCTTCCTGCGCGGCGCCCATGGCGTAGTGGATGAACAGGTCGTTGCGGCGCAGTTCGCGGGCCTCCATCACCTGTCCGGCATCGAAGCCGCTCGGATCGTCCGCGCGATCAGGGACGAGCCCAGCGATCTGGCATTTCCAATCGCCGACCTCGAATCGCGTGTTGCGCCGGATCCCGCTCTGCCCGGCTTTCAGCCGCTCCCAGGTCGCCGCCACGCCGGAGCCCAACGGCGAGACGGCCCCGAGGCCGGTGATGACGATCGGATCTTGCACGACGGAACCCCGCGAAGCGCGCTGACTCGGCTGTGCATATACACAGCTTCGTGGTGGGGCAACGCCGGCCGCGCCTCATTCCCCGCGTGCGAAGTGCTTGACGATGCGCAGATAGGTATCGGATTCCGTCTCGTCGAACCCGTCCAGTATGTCCGCCTGCGCGCGTTGCCAAACGTCCAAGAGTTGATCCAGCAGAACGCTCCCGTCCTGGGTCAATCGACACAGACGTGCACTGGTATCGGTGTCCGCAACACGCTCGACGAGGCGTTTCTGTTCCAGCAAATCCAGATTGCGCGTCAGGCTGGTTCGATCGAGCAGGATGCGGCGTGCCAGCACGGCCACCGGCGTCTCGGGATTGAACCGGATCGCCGCCAGAAGCGAGAATTGCTGGACGGTGACGCCGAACGGCTTGAAGGCGGCATCGCCCCGCCGCAACAAAGTGCGGGCCGCCGCGACCGTGTTGAGCACGAGGCAGTTCGAGAGCGCATCCGGCAACGACATGGTGCAATCCGATAGCCCGCATCCGAACCGCGAGGACGGATCCAGGCGCAGCGGCGGATGTCGGTCGTGCCGTTCGATCGGCTTTACCCCTCCGTTATCACGCGCGCAGCGAAGTGGCTCAAGACACCGCGAGGCGGGCGGAGCGCTGTATCGGAATGCTGCGCTCCACCCGCAATAACGGCGAGGTTGAAATCCTGAACCCGCGAGGGTGTGCGTTCGCAGCGGTTGGGCTGCGATCCGACCGGATCAGCCCGCCTTCGTGAAGCGGTTCACGCTCTCGGCGAGGCTGGAGGAATAATCGGCCAGGCTGCCGGCAATGCCGCGGACCGCCTCGGCGAACTGCCCGGTCGCGTTGGCCGCCTGCGAGACGCCGCCGATATTGCCCGACATCTCGTGGGTCGAGACAGCCTGCTCCTCCACGGCGCTCGCCATCGCCAGCGTGAGGTTGGAGAGTTCCGCCACCGCCGCGGTGATCATCTCGATGGCGCTCACCGCCTCGCCGGTCGCGCTCTGGATCGCCGAGACCTGCTGGGTGATCTCCCCGGTCGCCTTCGCGGTCTGCTCGGCCAGCGCCTTGACCTCGCTGGCCACCACCGCGAAGCCGCGTCCGGCCGTGCCGGCACGGGCTGCCTCGATCGTGGCGTTGAGCGCCAGCAGGTTGGTCTGGTCGGCGATCGACTTGATCATGCCGACCACGGCGTCGACCTTGCGGGCGTTCTCGGCCAGTTGCCGCATCGTCGCGTCGGTGGTCTCGGCCTGCGTGGCGATCTGCTGCGCCCGCTCGGACACGCGCCCGACCTGGCCGGAGATTTCCTGGATGGCGTTGTTCATCTGCTCCGAGTTCGCCGCCACCGAGGTCGCCTTCTGGCGGGCGGAATCCGCCGACTGCGTGAGGCCCTCGGCCGATTGCTGCATCTCCTGGATCGCCGACCCGACCGCCTCGACCACCCGCGTGACCTCGGACGCCATCTGAACCTGTGCCGTGACGATGGACCAAGTCGCCATTGGCCCGATGTAGTTGCCCCGCTCGTCGTTGACGGCCGTGACCTGCAGATCGAGCGTCTCGGGTCCGACCTTTATCTTGGTCCGATGCGGCAGGTGGCTGGCATCCGACAGCATCGTGCGCTGATGCTTGGGATTCATGTGGAACACGTCGAACGAGTGCTCCATCATGTCATCGACCTTGACCGGAAGATATTGCTCCAGCGGCTTGAGCGTTTTCCGGGACGTCTGATTGAGGTAGTCGAACTGGAAATTGTTGCGCGGATCGACGGTCATCACCGCGACCGGCATGTTGTCGATCATCGACATCAGCCGATTGATCTGGTTCTTCTTCGCCGAGATGTCGGAGGCGAACTTTACGACCTTCACGGGCTTTCCGGCGGCGTCCAGGATCGGGTTGTAGGTGGCCTCGAGCCAGATCCGTTCCCCGCCTTTGGCCAGGCGGAGGAACTCGCCGGTCACGTACTGGCCGCCCTTCAGCTTGGTCCAGAACTGAGCGTAATCGTCTGACTTGGCCTCGACGTCATCGACGAAAATGCGGTGATGTTTGTTGACGAGCTCAGCCAGGGTGTACTTCATCGCCTGCAGGAAGTTTTCGTTGGCGTGGAGGATGTGTCCATCCAGCGAAAACTCGATGATGGCCAACGAGCGATCGAGGGCTTCGATCTTGGCCTGCGCTTCGCTGTAGGTGGATCTCTTGAACATGTCTGAGCCCGCTCGTCTGCGTCGGGAAGAAAGACAGAGGTTGATTAAACGAATGCTAAATTTCACGCCAGCGTCTGCATTCGACGGCGGCAGGCACACCAAATCTATTATATTGTGCTTCTATTGATCGGTTCAGATGATAATTATTGATGATTGATATTCATCGATTTTTGCTTGTCGAAAATGGTAGATCTCGGTGTTGTATCAAAACCATCCTCGCATCCGAAAATACACGATCGGGGCGAGCGCACTCAGGAGGATCAGCGCGAGGGCGTAGGGATAGCCGTAGGCCCAATCGAGTTCGGGCATGGTCTTGAAGTTCATGCCGTAGATGGACGCGATCAGGGTCGGGGGCACGCCCACCACCGACACGACGGTCAGCACGCGGAAGACGTTGTTTTGCTCGATGTTGATCAGGCCCAAAGCCGCGTCGAGCAGGAACTGAACGTTTTCGGCCAGCCGCGTCTCGAATTCGTCGAGAGAATCGATATCCCGGCCGATTGTGTCGAACCGACCGTTCTCCGGGAGGCCGAGGGCGTCGCAGGCCGCCGCCACGAACGGGACGATCCGCTCTAGGCCGAGCAGACTTGCCCGGATCTTGCCGAGCACTTTGCCCCGGTTGCTGATTCCGCGCAGGATCCGACGCAACGCCAGATCCCGGCGCCGGGGCGGCGGGCTCTCCAGCCGGCGACGGTCCGCGCCCCGCACGTCGAAATCGAAGATCCGGGTGGACAGGCTGTCGAGTTCCGAGGCCATGTCCTCCAGCGAGTCGGCCAAGCTGTCCACCAGCTCTTCCAGGACCACGAGGAAGACCTCGCTCGGCGTCGCGCTGCCGTCCCCGTCGACGATTCGCTTGGCCGCGGATTCGAAGGCGCGCAGCTCGTGGAAGCGGACGGTGACGAGGTGATCCTTCGTCAGCAGGAAGCCCAGGGGTTTCAGCTGCGATGCGCTGCGCTCGAAGGTGATCATCGGCGTCGACAGCGACAGGCCGCCTTTCACCCGGCGCAGGCGGCTCGACGTCTCGACCTCGGACAGGGCCTCCCGGGACGGGATGCGCAGCCCTGTCGCGGCCTCGACCGCTTCCGCCTCCTCGGAGGTCGGATCGTTCAGGTCGATCCACACGGCGTTGCGCGCGATCCGTTGGGCGGTCTCGGGCGCCACCGGACCTTCGGGGCCGTGCAGGCTCAGCATCGCGGCGCATTTTCCATGGGCGGGGGGGCAGGCATCGCGCCACGCGAAAGGGTGCGACAGACTTGACACGGAACAGCCCCGCGCCTATCTCGCGGCCGTCTTTGGCACTCGCCGAGACAGAGTGCTAACAGTCGAGTTCGCGGCGGTCCCGGTGGCCGCATCAACGCCAACTCAGGACCTGAAGCAAGAGGGCAGCTCATGAAGTTCCGTCCGCTGCACGACCGCGTGGTCGTCCGTCGCATCGAGAGCGAGGAGAAGACCAAGGGCGGCATCATCATCCCGGACACCGCCAAGGAGAAGCCGCAAGAGGGCGAGATCGTCGCCGTCGGCCCCGGCGCCCGCGACGAGCAGGGCCGCGTCAACGCGCTCGACGTCAAGGCCGGCGACCGCGTCCTGTTCGGCAAGTGGTCCGGCACCGAGGTCAAGATCGACGGTCAGGACCTCCTGATCATGAAGGAATCCGACATCATGGGCGTCGTCGCCCTCTGATCGGAACGCCTGTCCCGCCCTTTGAGGCCGTCTGAGGCCTTGGGGTTCAACCATTAGCGAAGAGGCACACAATGGCAGCGAAAGACGTACGTTTCTCCGCCGACGCCCGCGATAAGATGCTGCGCGGCGTCGATATCCTGGCGGATGCGGTGAAGGTGACGCTCGGCCCGAAGGGCCGCAACGTCGTGATCGAGAAGAGCTTCGGCGCCCCGCGCATCACCAAGGACGGTGTGACGGTCGCCAAGGAGATCGAGCTCTCCGACCGCTTCGAGAACATGGGCGCCCAGATGGTGCGCGAAGTGGCCTCGAAGACCAACGACATCGCGGGTGACGGCACCACCACCGCGACCGTGCTGGCCCAGGCCATCGTCCGCGAGGGCGCCAAGTACGTCGCCGCCGGGATCAACCCGATGGACCTGAAGCGCGGCATCGACCTCGCCACGGCCGCCGCCGTGAAGGACATTATCGCCCGCGCCAAGAAGGTCTCGACCTCCGACGAGGTCGCCCAGGTCGGCACCATCTCGTCGAACGGCGACACCGAGATCGGCCAGATGATCGCCCACGCGATGCAGAAGGTCGGCAACGAGGGCGTGATCACGGTCGAGGAGGCCAAGACGGCCGAGACTGAGCTCGACGTCGTCGAGGGCATGCAGTTCGATCGCGGTTACCTCTCCCCGTACTTCATCACGAATGCGGAGAAGATGGTCGCCGAGCTGGAAGACCCCTACATCCTCATCCACGAGAAGAAGCTCTCGTCGCTCCAGGCGATGCTGCCGGTGCTCGAGGCCGTGGTCCAGACCGGCAAGCCGCTCCTGATCATCGCCGAGGACATCGAGGGCGAGGCTCTTGCCACCCTCGTGGTCAACAAGCTGCGCGGCGGCCTGAAGGTCGCGGCCGTCAAGGCGCCGGGCTTCGGTGATCGTCGCAAGGCGATGCTGGAAGACATCGCGATCCTGACCAAGGGCCAGATGATCGCCGAGGATCTCGGGATCAAGCTTGAGAACGTGACGCTCCCCATGCTCGGCCGCGCCAAGCGCGTGCGGATCGAGAAGGAGAACACCACGATCATCGACGGCGTCGGCGAGAAGTCCGACATCGAGGGTCGTATCTCGCAGATCAAGGCGCAGATCGAGGAGACCACCTCGGACTACGACCGTGAGAAGCTGCAGGAGCGTCTGGCCAAGCTCGCGGGCGGCGTCGCGGTGATCCGCGTCGGCGGCGCGACCGAAGTCGAGGTCAAGGAGAAGAAGGATCGCGTCGACGACGCCCTCAACGCCACCCGCGCGGCGGTCGAGGAAGGCATCGTCCCCGGTGGCGGCACCGCGCTGCTGCGCGCCAAGAAGGCGGTCGCCGAGCTGAAGTCCGACATTCCGGACGTCCAGGCCGGCATCAAGATCGTGCTGAAGGCCCTTGAGGCCCCGATCCGCCAGATCGCTCAGAACGCGGGCGTCGAGGGCTCGATCGTGGTCGGCAAGATCACCGACAACACCTCCTCGGAGACCTACGGCTTCAACGCCCAGACCGAAGAGTATGTCGACATGATCCAGGCCGGCATCGTCGACCCGGCCAAGGTCGTGCGCACCGCCCTGCAGGACGCCGCTTCGGTGGCCGGCCTGCTGGTGACCACCGAGGCGATGGTCGCCGACGCGCCGAAGAAGGACAGCGGCGCCCCCGCGATGCCGGGCGGCGGCGGCATGGGCGGCATGGACTTCTAAGTCCAAGCCACCCGTCGAGACGCAGGAAGGGGGTCGCCGAGAGGCGGCCCCTTTTCTATTGGCCGGTGCGCGACCTCGGAACCGGTCGGTCGGCCAGGATGCCCGCGCCGGACTCGCGCTCGATCTTCGCGCGGACTGTATCGATCAGCTCAAGGCGAAGACGCTGCAATCCGCTGCTCGGGATATCCAAGTTCGTGCTGTGATAGATCAGATTGCAGATCCTGTCGTACTCCGGGTCGCTGGTCCCTGTATCAACAAATTCCAGTATCTACTGATCGAGTTCGGCATGGTCTGAATATTTATGGTCCTCCTGGAGAACGAATCGGCCGCAGCCGATCCAGTCGTCTCGCAACGTGGCATTAGGTCTGCGGCGAAGTCCATGGCCGATCGATCGTGATGGTGTGTTGGCGGGCTGCTCCTGATCGTAGGCCGTCGAAGCGGGCTCTTCCAGGGGACTAGGACACCTGAGTGTCGTCGCGTCGGCGGTGCTGCCGCGCATTGCAATGCAGCGCCCCGCTCCGTCACCGCGGGAGGGGGCGGCGGGCGGGGCGGCCGATCCGAGGTCCCTCGATTTTGGATCATGGACCCTCGGCAAGCCGCTCGGCGACGTGGCGCCGACGGCCGGCTCCGGCGACGACACGCGCAAGATCCAGATCTCGGCGCCGGTCCATCAGGACAACAGTGGCGGCCCGGCGCTGAATCGGTTCGGCAACGAGATCGGGGTGATCCAGTCCAAGCAGGTGGCGTTTGCCTCCTGCGGCATCCCGCAGAACGTCAATTTCGCCATCAAATCCATGATCGCGCTGAATTTCCTGGAGGCGAACGGCGTCGAGCCGCCGATCACCGTGCGCACGACCGATCCGATGGACGGTGCAGCGATCGCCGTGAAGGCGCGCGACTTTACGGTTCAGGTCGTCTGCCACTGAGGCGTTGGAGGTTGCACACGTCCCACCTCGGATCACGGGTCATGTATCGTCGGTCGATAGGGTGGCGACGTCCTCCCTGTCCTCCAGAGGCAATCGGATGACAGATCACCGTTGATAAGAACGGCGCCGAGGCCGCCAATTGTCCGTCGCCCTTGACAATGTTCCTATTTTATGCTCATTAGCCGCCACCTGTCCGCGGCGGCCTGGGAGCGATCCCGGGGCGTCCTTCGGGGGCCCGCCCGGTGGCTGACCGTGCGGGTCCGGGGACGGGGCGGTGCCCGCGTCGGTGGCTCTCAGCCGCCATCGCCCCGGGCGGCGGACCGGTACGGGGCGTGCCTCGGATGCGGGCGTGAGACCGGGCGGCAGTTTGCCCGGCGGGGGGAGGAAATGCCCCCCGCGCCGACCCGCGTCTGGGCTGACCCTGAGCGACCTGCGGACCCGCCCACGACGAGGCGGGGGACGGCTGGAAGGCCACGGCGCCGATGCGGGTTCCGGGGGTGCGTGCACCCCGCCCGAGACCGCTAACGGGGAGTCGCAGGATCGGGACGTCGGAGACACCGCGACGAGAAAGACGGCACCGGCCGGGGACCATGCCCGATCGATGCCGCGGGCGCCGCGGGGATCGGATCCCGCGCGTTACTTGGCCGACACCTGGGTCCCCGCGGCGTCCCGCGTCCCGCGTGTTGCTTCTTGGGCCATGCCCCCGGCGCCAGTGGCGGGTGGGGACGATGACGTGTGCCCTGCCGGGCTCGCATGCGCCGCGTTCGGAGTGAGCCCTCACCGCCAGTCGCGACACCCCCCATGAGGCGCGGAGTCTTCGCGTGTTTCCCCCGAGCCTATCAGTCAAAGGCGCTCGCGAAGCGGGCCTCGCAGGGAAGCACTGGAACGCGCCGCGCGATCCGGGGGAGCTCCGCGGCTCAATGGCATCGTCCACTGCGGGGCCGGTTGGAGAACGGAGCGGACGGCCACGCCGGGGACGACAAACGAAAAACGGGACGGCTTTCGCCGTCCCGTCAGGGGCCTACTTATCGGCCGAGGAAGATCGAAGCCAGTCGCTGGAGCAGGCCCCGCGGTGCGGGCGGAGGCTCACTCTGCCCAGGACCGTCTCCGATCTAAGCGTTGGCGGCGAAGGGGTGCTGCGCCGAGTTGCGCTGCTCGGTGACCGTCGAAGCCTTCGGCTCGCCGTTGACGGCGCGCTGGATCGACAGCTTGGTCGCCTCGTAGTTGTACTTCTGGATCTTGGCGTCGTCGGCCGCCTCCCAGTGGATGAACACGCCGACCAGGATGAACAGGTCGTCGGCCTCGTCCGCCGGGATGATGCCCTCGGCCACCGCGTCCTGCACGGCCTTGGCAACGCCGTGCTGGGCCGGGCCGAACATCTGGACGGCCTGACGGGCGTCGTTGATGGTGACCTTGTTGAACATCAGGGTGTTCGGCTTGCAGGGCAGGTTCGGCGCAATGACCGCGAGCAGGCTGGTGAAGCCGTGCTTGTTGTTCACGAGGCCGTTGCAGAAAGCCGTCTCGGCCGGCGAGCCGCGCGGTCCGATGATGAGATCGATGTGGGCGACCTCGTTGCCGTCGCCGACGAGCGCTTCGCCGACCTGAACCTTGGTGATCTTCGCCATTCGGTGTCTCTCCCTGGATTCCGAAATAGAGCCGCGCGCCGGGGGCGGTGCCGCGGCCGGGAAGCCATCCTTGTTATCGGCGCCCGACCACCGGCCGAGCCGGAAGGGTCGAGCCGGTTGGGCCGGACAGCGCGGCGGACCCTACAGCGGGCACCTGCGGCTCACAACCCGAGCAAGGCCCTGCCGCGAAGGAATTTTTTTAGCCTTCGCCCTCGGAAACACGGGAACTTGCACGGCTCAGGCCAGCATGGCGCCCGCTCTCGCCAGCGCGTCCCAGAACACGGTCGCGACCGTGAAATCCGCGCTCGTGCCCGGGTTGAGGCCGCGTGCCTTCAGCGACGCGTCGAGGGCCAGCAGCGGCTCGACCGGCTGCGCGGCGAGATCGAGGCCGGCCACGATTGTCTCAACCTCCCGGCGAAGATCCTCGGCGGCGGCGCGGCCGCGCTTTCGGGCGACGTGGCTGTCGGGGACCGACCGGAGATAGGCGAGATGCACGGCGGTTGTGCACCAGGACGGATCGAGCCCCAGCCCTCGGGCCTCGGCCAGGGTCGGGAGGCCGATCGCCGTCACGTCGGCGAACCCGGTTCCGTAGGCACGGGCGATGCGGTCCCGGTCGGCGGCCTCCGCCATCGCGTCGTGCAGCGAGGCGGGCGCGTCCGCGGCGACATCGTGCCGTTCCGCCCGGCCGAGGCCGCCGGGATTGGCGAGGCGGATCGCCGCGAAGACCGCCTCCGCGTCCGAACGGTCGAGGGTGTCGAGCAGGTCCGCGATGCTCGTCCCGCGCTCGGCCGCGGCGGCGAGCGGCGCGCAGAGGAGCAGGATACCGAGATTGGTGTTCTGGCCCACCGCCGCCGTCGTGGCGGCGACTCCGCCGTGGACCCGTTCGCCGATCCCGGCGCCGGGCCGCGACAGGGGCGGCGCCGAGACTTCGGCGCTGGTGACGAAATCCGCCACCACCATGCGGTGACCGGCCGCGAAGGCATGGACGTTGCCGGGCTTGAGGGCGTCGAGCTCCGCCAGGCAGGCCGCCTTGTACAGCGTGCCGATCAGCGCCGGGTCGAGCGTGCCGCTCATGCCACCACGAGCCGCGGCCGGCTCGCGCCCCGGACGGCGGCGAGGAAGCCGCGGACAACCGCTGCGGCGATATCGGTCTCGCACACCGTCTGGAGTCCCGACCAGGCCGGCATGGAATTGACCTCCAGGATGGAGAAGCCGCCCTCCCCGTCCTCGACCAGATCGACGCCGGAATAATCGACGCCGACCGCGGCGGCGGCCGCCTCGGCGAGGTCCGCGGCGGCGCGCGGCATCGCCCATGGCAGCGGACGGCCGCCCCTGTGGACGTTGGTGATCCAGCCGTCGCCCTCGCGGATCATGCCGGCGATCGCCCGCCCGTCGCAGACGAACACCCGGTAGTCGCGCCAGAGCCCGTCGCGCCGCGGGACGTAGCGCTGCAGGTAGTAGACCCGGGCCACGGCCTCCTCGTCGGGCAGATCCTCCGGCCGCTCGATCAGGACGAGCCCCTCCCCCTGCGAGCCGAATAGCGGCTTGAGCACGAGGGGTGCGCCGGGCCGGGCCTCGATCGCCACCAGGGCGGCGGCGGCCTCGCGCTTGGAGAAAACCCAGGTTGCCGGCGTCGCCAGGCCGGCCCGGGCGATGAGCAGCGAGGTGGCGGCCTTGTCGACCGACCGCTCGGTGGCGGTCGGGCTGTTCCACACGGTGACGCCTGCCGCCACCAGGGCGTGCAGCACCCCGAGGCGCATCGTGGTGGCCTCGAACGTGCCGCCCGCGATGGTGCGCATCAGGACCCCGTCCGGCAGGGCATCGAGGAAGCCCGGGACACGCAGGGGCTCGCCGCCGCCGGTGACCACGGCCACGTCGGCCAGGGAGAACAGCACCGGCTCGACGCCCTGCATCCGCATGGCCGTCAGCAGGCGGTTCTTGTGCCAATTGCCGTTATCGGCGGCGAGCCCGATACGCATAGGGGGCCTGACGATTGGCAGGGCTCGCCTCTTATGGCGACCCTGGGAAGAGGTTGTTCGCCGGCGTGGAGCGGAACCCTGCGCGTCCCGGACTCGCGTCCTCGCACACCGACGGCGGCGGCCTTCTCGCCTCCCCCAAGGGGGAGGGAGAAGTGCTTTCGTCCTGAGGGGTTCAACCCCCAGAGAGGCCCTCAGGCGAAGGACGCCTCCACAAGCGTCGGCTCCAGGCGACCGCCGCGGTAGGTGGCACCCGAGCGCACCGACGTCACGATCGCTTCCGCCGGAGAGAACAGCGCCCCGTCGATCTTGTAGAAATCGCCGTTCACCCGGGAAAAGATCTCGGCGAAGGGCGCGCCGTGATCGCTCGACGTGGTGGAGGGCAATTGCTCGGCAAGTTGCTTGGCGTCGGCATCGTCGGCGTCGACGAAGAGCTGGACCCGGCCGCCATAGATGATCGCGTCGTTGGTCCGGCCCATCGCCTTGATGAAGTCGGGATGAGGCGGCGACAGCGGGGCCGAGCCGATCCCGTCCACGATGGCGTGCAGGTCGAAACCCACCGTGTGGGCCTTGTGCAGGGCGACCTCCAGCACGCGGGCCACCACCTGGGTCGAGCCGGCGAGGCTCTGGGTCGGCGCGAAGATGAAGGTCAGGTTCTCGGGTCGCAGGCCGGTGGCCTCGGCCACCTTGGCCACGACGCTGTCGGGCGGGCCGCCGGCGGCTTCGAGCACCAGGGCGGTGCTGGTCGCCGAGTCGCGGTAGCCCAGCTCCTGGTACAGATCCTCGACGACCGCGACCGCGCGGCCCGGACCCGAACCGAGGGCGAAGAAGCCGGAATCGCCGGTCTCGTCCGCGAGGCTCCAGCCTGCATACTGGCTGCCCAGGCAGGCGAGCACCGGATCGGCGGCGTGAACCGTCACTGAATAGGGCCAGGACGCGATCGGACCGCTCGGCGCGATGGTGACGGTGCCGAGGCCGCCCAGGCAGATCTCCGCGATGCGCCGCCCGGCCTCGATCGAGCCCAGCGCCTGCGCCCCGGCATCAATCATCCGGGCGCCGCCCGCGGCCTGCGACACGGAGAGCCGCAGGGTCGCGGCCTCAGCCACGAGCCGCTCGACCAGCGGACCTGAGAGTGCGTTGATGCTGGGATAGGATTGGCTGGCACTCATCACGGGGCTTCCTCGAACTTATGTTTTCTGCGCTGCGAGGGCCGCCCGCAGGCGGGCCGTTCGCGATTCCAACAGGTCGAGCGCCTCCGCCCGGTCCGCGCCTTCGGCCAGCACCGTGCAGAGCGGCGCGTCGCGGCGGACCACCGTGCCGGGGCGCGGGCGGTCACGCACGCAGTCCGGCCAATCGTGGTCCGGCACAGGCGCAAGCTCCCGGTCGGCGTAACAGATCTGCGCGGCCGCCGCACCCACCGGAGGCGCACCGAGTTCCGGCATCGCGCCCAGGCAGGCGGCGATGTGGGCTTGGAGCAGCGGCACCGCGCGCCGGTCGAGGATATCCAGCGTCGCGCCGGGGCGCGGGTTGATCTCCATCATCCACCAGTCGGAGCCGTCGACCAGGATGTCGGCACTGGCGAGGCCCCGCAGATCGGTCGCGGCAACGATCCGTGCGGTGGCGTCCGCAATCGCGGCGACGAGTCCCGCGGGCAGTACCGGCGGCTCGGTGGCGCCGCGAACCAAGGCTCCGGCATAGCGATAGGGCCGGATCGGGGTCGGAGCGCACCATTGCTCGGTCACTGCCAGGATCCGGATCGTGCGGCCGTCGGCGAGGACGTTGAGCGCATGTGCCCGGCCCGGGACGCGCATTTGATAATAATGGCCCGGCGGTGCCCCCGACCGCGTCGCGGCCCGGATATGGGAGCCGCCGCTGCCGCCGATCCGCTTGAGCACCCATCGGGACGGATCGTCCGGCGGATCCATCGAGACTGCGGGGTGTGGCACGTCGAGGCGCGCACAGAGGGCGGTGAAGGCCGACGGATCCTTGAGGCGCGCGATGGTGTCGGCGGAGGCTCCCAGCAGCCGGTGCCGGTGCGCGAGTTCGGCCACCAAACCGGGTGCGTCCTCGAAGCCACTGCCGAGGACCAGACCAATCGAGCCTCCGGCCGCCGCCGCGAGGTCGTCGAGTGCCACCAGCGTCTCGGCCGCAGAGGGCGTCGTGCCGAAGCGGCCCGGGAGCGGACGATAGGCCTCGGCGGCGGCCAGCGTATCGCAATCGCCGAACAGGTCAGCCACGTAGGGCCGGAGGCCGGCGCGCCGCGCCGCTTCCGCGAGGGCTCGCCCGGCCTGGGCGGCGATCAGGATCGCGTCCGCCATCCCGATCGGGCTCGGCAGATCGGGCCCGAATGGCGTCAGCCGGCGATCTCGACCGCGAGGGTGTAGGCGTCGCGGAAGTCGAGGCAGAGTGGGGTGTCGGACGCCAGCATCCGGTCGAACAGGCGGCGCTGCGTCTGATACTTCACGTTCCCGACCGCCAGCGCACCGATGCCGACGCCCTTGCCGGTGGGCAGGGGCACGTCCACAGCATTCACGTCGATCCCCGCGATGCCGGCGGGCGGCACGGCGTTGACGTCCGAGGCCACCAGGAGCTTCGGCGCCGATTCGAGATCCTGCGCCGTCAGGATCGGGATGCCGGCGGGCCCGGCCGACAGGATCACGTCGGCGTCCCGGATGGCGACGCGGCGATCCTCCGGCGTCGTCCCGTCGACGGCGCCAACGTCGATGCCGAAGCGCCACTTCATAGTGAAGGCGATCTTCGAGACGCGCTCCTCGCCGTCATGGCCGACCAGCACGGTGGTGGCGCCCTGGAGCGCGCCGATCACCGCCGCCACGTAGGCCACCACACCGGCCCCGCCGAAGATCACGATGCGCTTGCCCTGGAGGTCCGTGTTGAACTTCTGCCGGAGCGCCCGGGAGACCTGCGCCACCATCGCGGCGCCTGTCGTGAACGAGCCTGCCGGATCGGCGAAGACGTGATTCACGAAGGGCGGCACGAACGCCTTCTTGGCCCGGTCGACCATGTCGAGGGCGTCCTCGGCGTTCTTGCCGCCGATGAAGATGCCCGTCCGCGTCCCGTCGGCCGGAGACCGCGAGAAAATCGAATCCTGGGTCAGCGAGACCACGTCGGCGAGGCTGACCTCGGTGTAGGTCACCACCGTCTCGTAGCCGGCATCCACAGCCATGTTCACGTCGAACGGGCTCATGTGCCGGAGTGGCGTCAGCATATGAAGGATCGAGCGGGCCATGGATTCCCCGTGCGGTGTGCGACCGATGCGTTTTGCCATCGTCCAAACCCGGAGCGGCGTTCCGGGTCAAGCCCGTGAGCGTCGGCTCAGGCCGGACCGGTTACCGAAGCGCCACTGTTTCGGCCGTGGGCGATCACGAACCGGAGGGGGCCTCCGCGGTCGAGATCGGCCACGAGGGCGCAGGCATCGGCGTATGAGGGCATGAGCACGAATCCGGTCGGTCCCCAGGAGGACTGGCCGTAGCCCGGTATGCCCTGCGCGGCGACGTTCGCCAGCACCTGCGCCACCGACGCGCTGGCGTATCGGCCGCCCTGATGGGGCGCGAAATGATCGCCGATCAGGTCCTGGATCCGGGTGATCCCGGCACCGAAACCCTCGGGCTCCGAGAGGGCGACGGCGGGCAGAACCTGCATCAGCGTGATCCGGCAGATCTCCGCGGCTTGCGCCTCTGGGAAGCGCGGCAGATCGCGAAACGCTTCGGCTTCGCGCACGCCGTGAACGCCGGCCATCTCAGGATCGATGATCAGGACGACCCGCCAAGCTTCGGGATACGGCAGGCGCGCGATGATCGGCGGGGGTCCCCCGTCCGATCCGCGCCCGCCATCGACGATCAGGCCGCCCTCCGTGAAGGCGCAGAGGCCGACACCGGATCGGTTGCCGCGATCGAGCGTGGCGGCGAACGAATCTGCGGCGAACGGCGCCCCGCTCAGGCGCGCCATTGCGGCGGCCACTGCCAAACCGAGCTGTGTGCCGGACCCGAAACCGGCATGGGCCGGGATCGCGCGTTCCACCGCGATGGCGACATCCTCGCCGCCCCCGAGATGCGCCGCGGCGGACCGGACGTAGCCGCGCACGCGATCCGCTTCCGGTCCCGTGACCGAGGGGTGCAGCGAGCGCCGTGCGGTCAGCGCCAGCGAGGGCTCGTCGATGGCGAGGCCGATGCTACCGAATCGCCGGCCGAGCCCGCCATGCAGGTCGAGGAATCCGAAATGCAGCCGCGCGGGTGCTTCGACCCGCACAGCGCCATCTGCGGTGTTTTCGTTCCCCTCGGGGGCGTCGCCCACTGCCAGTCCCTCGCATGCCGCCGGTGCGGCGCGCTTTTCACACGCGGCCTGGGGTAGGGCAACGGTGCCGGCCGATCAGTGTTCGGATCGTCGCTTACGGTTTGCGGCGAGAGCCTGGGCGGCGGATGCTGCTGGTGGCGGAAGATCCAGGATGAGAAGGCCCAGGATCGGCCGAACCATTCGCTTCGGCGTGCCGGCGCCGTCCTGGAACGCACCCGGAAACCTGTCCCCGGCCATGACGCGGAGGGGCGAAAACCGACCGTTTCAGCCCAGATCCCCGTCCGTAACCCCGCCATACCCCCTTGCCGCGGTGGGCGGATGAATGCAAACCTAGGCCTCGCGACGGCGTGCCGAGTTTGCCGTCTGCCCGGAACTTGCCGGGCAGGCGCGCCATTCCGACTCTGTGGGCCCCCTGCTTTGGGGTGTGCCCGCTTCGTCCGGTCTTACGGCCGTCGCCCGCTCCGAAGCCAAGCAAAAACGTTGCGAGAGGGAGCATGGCAGCCTGGGTGAAGGGTGGCGCGACGGACGCGGGCACCGCCATCGAGGCGGCCGCGTCCCTCCTCGCCAAGGCGCGAGCGCCGGTGATCGCCGGCCTGAGCGCCGACGTCGCCGCGATCCGTGCGGCCTATGATCTTGCGGGGCGCATTGGTGCCTCCGTCGACACCGCCGGGTCGATCGGGACCTATGCCGAACTCGGCGCGCTGAGCCGGGTCGGGGCCCTGACATCGACGCCGGCCGAAGCCGTCGGGCGCGCCGATATGGTGCTGGTGGTGGGTGCCGCGCCCTGGCAAACGCTGCTGATGAAGCGCCTGATCGACACGAAGCCGACCCGCGGTCGCGCTGCGGGATCGGATCGCGCGCTCCTGGCCGTGGGCGCGAACGCCACCGCGTCGCTGGCTTGGCCCGCCGCGGGCGGCCTGACCGAGGCCGTCGGCGTGCTGCGTGCCTTTGCCCGCGGCCACCTCGCTGGTGATGCCCTCCCGGGGCAGATCGCTGCCCGGCTCGCATCCGCTCAATATGGCGTCCTCCTCTACGATCCCGCCGAGCTCGGCGAGGCCGGCATCGAGATGCTCCAGGGCCTCGCCATGGAGCTGAGCGAGACGACACGCTGCTTCACCCTCGCCACCGGCGGTATCGGGCAGGACCGCGCCGTGGTGCCGGTCGCGGCCTGGCTGACCGGTCAGGCGCCGCGCAGCGGCTTCGGCCGCCGCGTGCCCGAGCACGACCCCTGGCGCTTCGACGCCGCCCGGCAGGTCGCCGCCGGCGAGGTCGATGCGGTGCTCTGGCTCGCCTCCGTGCCGGTGGCGTTCCCCGATTGGCTGTCGACGGTCCCGTCCGTGGCCCTCGTCGCAGACGGCGCTGCGAAAACCGCCGAAATCGTCATCGCGGTCGGCCAGCCCGGCCGCGATCATGGCGGCGTCCTCTGGAACGAGCCGCGTGCCGCGCTGACCTACTGGCCGGCCTCGGCGCCCACGGATCTGCCGTCGGCCGCGTCGATCCTCGGCGCCCTCACGGGGCGCCTGACAACCGGCCAGCCCGCGTCGAGGAGTGAACCCGCATGCTGAGCGTGATTCGGGGCGGGCGCGTCGTCGATCCGACCGCGTCCCGCGATTCCGTCGGGGATGTCTGGATCGAAGACGGCCAGGTCATCGACCCGCCGGGCCGCGAGGCCGACCACGTCATTGACGCGGCGGGCTGCGTGGTGATGGCCGGCGGCGTCGAGGTGCATTCGCACATCGCCGGCGGCAACGTGATCACCTCCCGGCTTCTCCTGCCCGACCTATACGTGAGCGAGGCGGCGCCCGAGGGTCATCCTTTCGCGCATGCCGGTGGCGCTGCGGCCTGGATCGGCTCCACCTATGCACGGATGGGCTACACCACCGCGGTCGAGCCCGCGATGCCGCCGACCCACGCGCTGGCCACGCAGCTCGAACTCGCCGACATCCCGCTGCTCGACCGCGGGGCCCTGACCGTGATGGGCAACGACGACCAGCTTCTGCAGCTGCTGCGCGAACGCCAGGGCGGCAACGCGGTGCGCGACCTCGTGACCTTGTCGGTGGCGCAGTCGCGCGGCCTCGGCGTGAAATGCATCAACGCGGGCGGCGCCTCTGCCTTCAAGGACGGTGCGCTCCGCCTGTCGCTCGACGACGAGATCCCCTGCTACGGCCTCTCGACGCGGCAGATCATGGGCTCGCTCCTCGATGCGGTCGAGGAGATCGGCGTCCCGCACCCGCTGCACGTCCACTGCAACAACCTCGGCCTGCCGGGCGCCGACGACAGCTTCATGGCGACGCTCGACGCCGCGGAGGGGCGGCGCATCCACTTCGCCCATGCCCAGTTCTACGCCTATGGCGCGGTCGATCCGGCCAATCCCGGCACCGGCGGCTTCCGCTCGGCCGCCGAGCGGATCGCGCAGGCGATCTCCGACAATCCGAACGCGACCCTCGACATCGGGCAGGTGGTGTTCGGCCAGACCGTTACGGTCTCCCTCGACATCCTGCGCCAGTTCGCGGGGCGGAAGGGCGCCAATCCGAAGAAGTGGGTGTTGAACGCGGGCGATGCCGAGGGCGGCGGCGTGGTGCCGTTCCTGTACCGGCCCCGCGGCCCGACCAGCTCGCTGCAGTGGGCGATCGGCCTGGAGATCATGCTGCTCTCGACCGATCCCGAGCGGACGATCCTGACCACGGATCACCCGAACGGCGGCCCGTTCACCCAGTACCCGCGCATCATCCACCTGCTGATGGACAAGTCCGAGCGCGACCGCGAGATCGCGACGCTGCCCAAGATCGTTGGCGAGCGCTCGGGGCTTCCAGGGCTGGAGCGCGAATACACGCTCTCGGAGATTGCGCAGCTGACGCGGTCCGGACCGGCCAAGCTACTCGGCCTCGCGGATCGCGGTCACCTGCGGGCTGGTGCTCGGGCGGACGTCGCAATCTACCGGGACGATTCGAACCGCACCGCGATGTTTACCGCCGCCAAGCTTGTCCTCAAGGACGGCGTGCCGATCGTCGAGGACGGTGAGGTGGTGGAGTGGCGCGCCGGGCGCACGCTGTCGCTTACCGTCGAGTCCGACAAGGCCATGGCGAGACGCGCCGACACTTACCTCACGGAGCGGTTCGGCGAGGGCCTCGACAGCTTCGCGGTGCCAGATGCCGCGTTCGGTGAGGGCACGGAGAATTTCGAGGCGGTGCCATGTCGGGCGTGATGAGCGGGGCGAGCCGCGGGAACTACGATGTCTGACCTCTCCCTCAACGGCATCCCGGTGATCGACACCTTCGCGGAGGCGTTCGACGTGGCCGGGACCGCCATCGTCGTCACGAACGACACCGCCAAGTGGGCGATGATCGCCGCGACCACGATGACGGGCTTCGCCACTTCGGTGATCGGCTGCGGCGCCGAGGCCGGCATCGACGCCGAGCTGTCGCCGGAGGAAACTCCGGACGGGCGACCGGGCGTCCGCATCCTGTTGTTCGGCTTCGAGCCGAACGGTCTCAAGGAGCAGCTGATCAAGCGGGTCGGCCAGTGCATCCTCACCTGCCCGGGCACGGCCTGCTACGCGGGTGTCGATGGGCCAACCAAGATCAAGCTCGGCGGCGCGATCCGCTATTTCGGTGACGGCTTCGCGATCGCAAAGCGCCTGGCCGACGCCTCCGGCAAAGCACGGCGCTACTGGCGCATCCCGGTGATGGACGGCGAGTTTCTGTGCGAGGATACGGTTCGGGCCGTCGACGGTGCGGTCGGCGGTGGCAACCTGCTGTTCCTCGGGCGGACCCATTCGGAGACGCTGAAGGTCGCCGAGGTGGCTGTGGAGGCTGCCAAGGCTGTGCCGGGTGCGATCCTGCCGTTCCCGGGCGGCATCGTCCGCTCTGGTTCGAAGGTCGGCGGACGGACCAAGGGCATGATGGCCTCCACCAATGACGCCTACTGCCCGACGCTCAAGGGCCGGGCTGGCTCGGCGCTCCCGGCGGAGTGCGGCGTGGTGCTGGAGATCGTGATCGACGCCCTCACCTCTCAGGGCGTGTCCGACTCGATGCGCGCCGGCTTGCACGCGGCGACCGAGATCGGCGGAAAACACGGGCTGATCGCTGTGACGGCCGGCAATTACGGCGGCAATCTCGGCCGCCACCACTATCATCTGCGCGACCTGCTCGCGCGCGACGACGCCAAGTCGGAGGGCTGAGCCGTGAGCACCCTCATCCTGCGCGCGGCCCCGCCCGAGCGGCTGGACTTCCTGAACATCAACCCGTTGGCGCTGTCGGGTCTGTCCCAAGGCGAGGCCGAGCGCCTGGAGGTCGGTACGACCCGGACGGGTGTACGGCTCGGCGAGTGCTTCTCCGTGTCCCTCGACGGGGCCGACACCCTGACCATCGAGGGCGGTCACGAGCGCCTGGATCGGGTTGGGGCGTCCCTGTCCGCCGGCACGATCCGGGTGACCGGCGATGTCGGCCAGCGCCTCGGTGCCGGCATGGCGGGCGGCAGCCTGACAGTCACCGGAAACGCCGGTCCCTACGCGGCTTCCGGTGCGACCGGCGGCACGATCACCATCGAGGGCGATGCCGGCGACTACGCGGGCGGCGCGGTCTATGCCGCCAAGACGGGGCTTGACGGGGCGACGCTGATCATCCGCGGGACCGCCGGCGCGCATCTCGGCGACCGGATGCGGCGGGGGACGATCGTGGCTGGGGCTGCTGGTGCCTTCGCGGGCTCCCGCATGATCGCCGGCACCCTGGCGGCCCTCGCGGTCGGCGACCAGCCGGGGCTCGGCATGCGCCGCGGAACCCTCGTCCTCGGCGCGCACGGGCGGATGGCCGAGACCTTCGTGGAGACCGGCGCGCACGATCTCGTGTTCCTGCGCCTGCTGGCGACGGCCCTGCGCGGCCTCAGCCCGGAGCATGCTGCCCTGCTCGACAAGCCGCTCCGCCGCTATTCGGGTGATCTCGCTACCATCGCGAAGGGCGAGATCTGGGTCGCGGCCTGACGCCGCCTGGGCAAGGGGCGTGAAGGCGTCCTATCCTCCCGTCCAAGCCGGCCCGCCCGAGGCCGGCAGCCCGGGACAACGCCCATGCTGCTGCTGCTGTCGATCTGCCTCGCCGCCCAGCCCTCGACCTGCCGCGAGGACCGGATCGAGATGTCGTTCGAGAAGTCGAGCCCGTTCGTGTGCCTGCGCAACTCCCAGAGCGCGCTGGCGACGTGGCAGGCCTCGCATCCCGAATGGCACGTCGAGCGCTGGCGCTGCGCCGCTAAGGGCAGCGTGCAGAAGGATCTGTGAGCACGCCTTGGTTCTTCGGCGGGGCGGTGCGATGCTGAGCCCTGTTCTGAGGGCGGCCCCATGCGCTCGCTGAAGACCCGCTTCGCGCTGCTCCTGGGCGGCACGGCCATCGTGGTGATCCTGGCTGCTGCGGCGCTGCTGGCAGCGATCGGCGCGGCCGAGCGGACCGTCGACCGGACGCTCGAAGCGCAGCGGCGCCTGGAATTGTTGGCCGAACTGTCGGGCCGCCTCACGCAGTTCGGCCTCGCCGCTGTCGAGACCGTGGGTAATCCCGACGGCCAGCCCGAGGCGATGGCGATCGCCCGCGACAACGCCGACCGCGCCCTGCGGACGGTCGACGAGGCCCTGGCCAAGAGTTTTCCACCGAGCGACGACCCGGCCGACCGGATGCAATACGCCGCGCGGACCCGCCCGATGGCTGCGCTGCGTGCTGCCCGCGCCGTCCTCGACCGGCAGGTGACTCTGATCGCTCGCCAGACCGAGCCCGAGCGGCGGCAGGACGCGATCAAGGGTGCGCTCAATGGGTTCGGCGCGATGACGGGCCAGCCGCTCTCTTTCCTGATCGAGGCGGAGCGGCGCAGCATGGCGCTCGGCTCCGAGCAGGCCCGGGCGCTCTCGGAGCGGCTGCGCCTCGCCGCCGCGGCGGCGGTGACGGCGGCCCTCGTGCTGCTGGCGATCCTCTACCGCGGCGTGACCCGGCCGACCCTGGCGCGGATCGAAGAGGTTCGCCGGGCCGCGAGCGCGATCGGCCACGGTGCCCTGGACACCCGGCTTTCCGTCGCGACCCGCGACGAGCTCGGGCTCCTGATGTCCAACGTCAACCGCATGGCCGCCCGCCTCGCCAGGCGGGAATCGCGGGTCGTGGCCGATCGGGCGGCGCTGGAGGACACGGTCGCGGCCCGGACCGCGGATCTGCGCGCGGCCAATGTCCGTCTTGAATCCGTCGACCAGTCCCGGCGGCGCTTCTTCGCCGATGTCAGCCACGAACTGCGCACCCCGCTCACCGTGATCCTGGGCGAGTGCGATCTCGCCCTGCGGGGGGCCACCCGCGGCGCCGATCCCGGGCCGGTCTTCGCGACGATCAAGAAGCGCGCGCAGCGCCTGAAGCTGCGGGTCGAGGATCTGCTGCGCGTTGCCCGATCGGAGACCGGCGAGATCGCGTTCGACAAGCGGCCCCTCGGGCTCGCCCTGGTCCTGTCGGAGGCGGTGGATAACATGACCTCCGAGGCCGCTCGGCGGCGGGTCGCGCTGTCCCTCGATCCGGGGACCCGGGACGTCGAGAGCCTCGCGGATCGCGAGTGGATCCGGCAGACGGTGGAGAGCCTCGTCGATAACGCCCTGCGCCACGCCGCCGGGCTCACCCGGGTCGAGGTCGCGCTGGCCGCCGGTCCGGGCCCGATCGGGCGGATCACCGTGACGGATGACGGCCCGGGATTTGGCACCTCCGAGACCGACCTGTTCGAGCGCTTCAAGCGCGGCGCGGGCGCGGGGCCTGACGAGACCGGCTTCGGCATCGGTCTCGCCCTCGCGCGCTGGATCGTCGAGCAGCATGGCGGGACCATCCGGGTGGGCGCCGGTCCGGACGGGCGCGGCGCCCGCGTCAGCCTGGACATCCCGGCGCTCGATCCGGCATGGGGGTTGGGCACGGCCGGGGACGCGGCCGGCGCCGCACAGGTGAGGGAGCCGGCCGCATGACGCGGATCCTGATCGTCGAGGACGATATCGACATCCGCGGCCTCCTGGCCCGGGGCCTGGAGGCCGAGGGTTTCGAGGTCGGCACGGCGGCTTGCGTCGACGAGGCGCTCAAGGCGGCGCACGATCCCGCGCCCGGGGCCGTCCTCCTCGATATCGGCCTG
Source organism: Methylobacterium sp. GC_Met_3 (assembly GCF_026540775.1). Taxonomy (NCBI): domain Bacteria; kingdom Pseudomonadati; phylum Pseudomonadota; class Alphaproteobacteria; order Hyphomicrobiales; family Methylobacteriaceae; genus Methylobacterium; species Methylobacterium sp. GC_Met_3. The sequence goes on along the minus strand of NZ_JALNUL010000012.1, from coordinate 92,186 downwards.
CCGGATGGGTCCGGCCACGATGTCTGCCGGTCCCTGCGGGAAGGCGGGTTCGCCGGCGCCATCCTGTTCCTGTCCGCCCGCGACGAGATCCGGGACCGGGCCGAGGGTCTGGCGCTCGGAGCCGACGACTACATCGTCAAGCCGTTCGAGTTCGACGAGCTGGTCGCGCGCCTGCGCACGCACCTGATGCGGCGCGAGCAGGCCGAGGCGCCCCGCTCAAGGATCACGGCGGGCCGGCTGAGTCTCGACCTCGATACCCGCCAGGCGAGCTGCGGCGAGGCGACTGCCCGCCTGACCCCGCGCGAAGCCGATCTGCTCGCCATGCTGATGGAGAGCATCGGCAAGCCCGTCTCCCGCGCGGACATCTTCGACCGGCTCTGGGCCAGCCAGGGCGGCCTCTCGCTCAACGTGGTCGATGTCTACATCGGGTACCTGCGCTCGAAGATGGCCGATTTCGTCCGCTTCGGCGGCCCGGCCCTGACGACCGTGCGCGGCAAGGGTTTTATGCTGGAGCTGCGCGGACCGGACTTTCGACAATGACCAACTGTACTTAAGTCCTACCGGCCGACGTTTCCCGTGGGTTTCCGGAACTTTAGGAAGTGTCTCACGAAAAATTTGGGAGGATCCGGCAAGTTAGTGCTTGAAGCGTGCCCCTGAATCGTTGATACCGGTCCCGCGCCTAAAAACGAGAGCGCCATCAGTGTCTTAGGGTCTTCTTAGGATCCGTGTGACGCTCGGTGAGGATACCGCCAAGGAGAAACACCATGAAGTGGGCTGCCCCGATCGTGTCCGAGATCTGCGTCGGCATGGAAGTGACGAGCTACGAGTCGGCCGAGATCGACACATTCAACTGAGTTTTACGGGCCGGGGATCTCGGGAGCCGCACCATGCGCGTCGTGATCCTCGGTTCCGCGGCCGGCGGCGGCCTTCCCCAGTGGAATTGCCGCTGCCCCATCTGCACGCTGGCGCGGTCCGAACCGGACCGGGTGCGGCCCCGGACCCAGTCGAGCATTGCGGTGTCCGCGGACGGGTCGGATTGGCTGCTGATCAACGCCTCGCCGGATATCCGGCAACAACTCTTCGACAATCGAGCGATGCATCCGCGCGAGGGCCTGCGTCACTCGCCGATTTGCGCCGTGCTTCTGACCAACGGTGACGTCGATCATGTCGCGGGCCTGCTGACGCTGCGCGAAGGCCAGCCCTACACGCTCTATGCAACAGGCGGGATTCTCGACTCGGTGAACGCCAATCGCGTCTTCGACGTGATGGCTGACGGCGTCGTAGCCCGTGAGGCCGTCGGCATGGACACGCGGTTCGAGCCCCTGCCCGGCCTGTCGGTCACGCTCTTCGCCGTCCCCGGCAAGGTGCCGCTCTGGCTGGAGGACGAGACTATGGAGATCGGCGCCGAGACCGAGACGACGGTCGGCGCCTTGATAGAGGCCGGCGGCCGGCGCCTTGCCTACATTCCCGGCTGCGCGCGGGTGACGGACGGGTTGCGGGCGCGCATCGCCGGTGTGGATGCGCTGCTGTTCGACGGCACCGTCCTGCACGACGACGACATGATCCGGGCCGGCGTCGGGACGAAGACCGGCTGGCGCATGGGGCACGTGCCGATGCGCGGCGCGAACGGTTCGATCGATGCGCTTGCAGCGACCGAGATCGGGCAGCGCATCTTTGTGCACATCAACAACACCAATCCGGTTCTGGTCGAGGGATCCCCGGAGCGCGGGGATGTCGAGGCGGCCGGGTGGACGGTGGCGCATGACGGGCTGAGCCTGTCGCTGTAGCCAGACGCGTCCAACGTACGCCGTCATCCTGACGTGCGGCGAAGCCGCGTCGAAGGATAACGCCAGGGATCGCGCGGCGGGCTAAAGGTCTCGCTCGAAATCTGCGCTTCGCTCCGGCATCTCAGGATGCGGGTGTGAATCGGGAAACGTGGGCCGGAGGTCGAACGACGCGACAGAATATCTCGGCAGACGTTGACGGTTGGGCCGACCGATTGCCGGCACTATATCGTCCTTGAGTTCAGGAACACGCCCCGTGTGCCGAGGGCGGGACGACACAGGAAACGCGACCCGAGAACGGACGCCGGACACGCCATGAACGCAATTTTTCCGACCCCCGATACCGCCGAGAGCCAGCGTCTCCTCAGCCCCGAGGAATTGGAGGCCGCGCTCCGCGACATCGGTGCGCGCCGCTACCACATCCTGCACCCGTTCCACCGCCTGCTCCATGACGGAAAGCTGTCGAAGGATCAGGTCCGGGCTTGGGCGCTGAATCGCTACTACTACCAAGCCATGATCCCGGTGAAGGACGCCGCCGTCCTCGCGCGGATGACCGATGCGTCGCTGCGGCGGATCTGGCGCCAGCGTATCGTCGATCACGATGGCGATCACGAGGGTGACGGCGGGATCGAGCGCTGGCTCAAGCTCGCCGAGGGCGTCGGCTTCGACCGGGATTACGTGCTCTCGACCCGCGGGATCCTCTCGGCGACAAAATTCTCGGTCGAGGCGTACGTCCATTTCGTCTCGGAAAAGAGCCTGCTGGAGGCGATCGCCTCGTCGCTGACCGAGATGTTCTCGCCGACCATCATCTCCGAGCGTGTCGCCGGGATGCTGAAGAACTACGACTTCATCACCAAGGACACGCTGGCCTATTTCGACAAGCGCCTAACCCAGGCGCCGCGGGATGCCGATTTTGCTCTGGATTATGTAACGCGGCACGCGACCACGCCGGAGTTGCAGCGTCAGGCCATGGCCGCGCTCACCTTCAAGTGCAACGTCCTCTGGACCCAGCTCGACGCCCTGTACTTCGCCTACGTCGCCCCCGGCATGATCCCGCCGGATGCGTGGCGCCCGGGCGAAGGCCTCGTCGACGAGCAGCCGCAGGTTCAGGCCGCCGGTGCGGGCCGCAAGATGGCGGCCGAAGATCGTCCGCGGCTTCCCCGCGGTGTCCGGCTGCGCAATGACGAGACCCGGGGCAAATGGGTCCTCCTGGCCCCCGAGCGCACCTTCGATCTCGACGACAATGCCGTGGCGGTTCTGAAGCTCGTCGACGGCAACCGCAGCGTGGCGGCGATCGCGGACGAATTGGGCCAGACCTATGCGGCCGACCCGCGCGCCATCGAGGCCGACATCCTAGTGATGCTCGACGGGCTGGCCGAGAAACGGGTCTTGGAGCGATGAACGCCGTCACGCCGAATCGCCCCGAGGCACCGGCCCCGGTGGGTCTGCTCGCCGAGCTGACCCATCGCTGCCCGCTGCGTTGCCCGTACTGCTCCAACCCGCTCGAGCTCGACCGCCGCTCCGGAGAGCTCGACACGGCGACGTGGCAGCGTGTCCTCACCGAGGCTGCGGGCCTCGGCGTGCTCCATGTCCATCTCTCCGGCGGCGAGCCGACGGCGCGCAACGATATCGTCGAGATCACCAAGACCTGCGCGGATCTCGGCCTCTACTCGAACCTGATCACGTCGGGCGTCGGTGGGGCGCTGGGCAAGCTCCAAGCGCTCTACGATGTCGGACTCGACCACGTGCAGCTCTCGGTCCAGGGCGTCGACGCACAGAACGCCGAGCGGATCGGCGGCCTGAAGAATGCGCAGCCCCAGAAGTTCGAGTTCGCCGCCAAGGTGGTGGAACTCGGGCTGCCGTTGACGCTGAATTCGGTGATCCACCGCGGCAACATCCACGAGGTGCCGGGCTTCATCGATCTGGCCGTGACGATGGGCGCCAAGCGGCTCGAAGTGGCCCACACGCAGTATTACGGCTGGGCCTACGTCAACCGCGCCGCGCTGATGCCCAACAAGGCGCAGGTGGACGAGTCGATCCGGATCGTCGAGGCCGCTCGGGAGCGGCTGAAGGGCCAGCTCGTCATCGATCTCGTGGTGCCGGATTATTACGCCAAATACCCGAAGGCCTGTGCGGGTGGCTGGGGCCGCAAGCTCATGAACGTCACGCCGCAGGGCAAGGTCCTTCCCTGCCACGCCGCCGAGACGATTCCCGGCCTGGAGTTCTGGCACGTCGGCGATCATTCGCTGGGGGAGATCTGGCGCGACTCGCCGGCCTTCACGGCCTATCGCGGCACCGACTGGATGAAGGAGCCCTGCCGCTCCTGCGACCGGCGCGAGAAGGATTGGGGCGGTTGCCGCTGTCAGGCTCTGGCTTTGGCCGGGGACGCCGCCGCCACCGACCCGGCGTGCTCGCTCTCCCCGCTTCACGCCAAGGTGCGGGCGCTCGCCGTCGAGGAAGCGGCCGAGAACCCGCCCGATTATGTCTATCGGACGATCGGCAGCAACGTCCGATCGCCGTTCAAGGAGGAAGTTCACTCGTGAGAGTTGTTGCCACGACCGCCCTCGTGCTGGTGCTGGCCGCGCTGCCTGCCGTGGCCGAAGACGCACCGAAGCCTGCCGCCGTGACCCAGGCCAACGCCGCGGCCCCGCCCTCAGCGTCCGATCTGCTGTTCGATCAGCCGCAGATGAAGAACACGGCGCCGGGAGCCAAGATCACCTACGATTACCTGCGCCGCTCCGGCATTGCGGGTGGGCCGTTCGGCGCGCCGTTGCAGGACACGCTGGTCCTGACGATCGAGCCCGGGAAGAGCCCGGACGCCCGGGACATCAGCGTCACGATGTTCTCCGGCTTGAACCGCGTGCCGGCCGGCCCGTTCGAGGATATGGCGGGCAACCCGGTCGTGTCGCTCTTCTTGGAGAACCACCTGAAGGGTCTGGCCAAGGTGCTTGAGGCCAACCCGCGCTACCTGAAGCTCGCGATCCGCAAGGGTTTGCGCGAGAAGGCCGTCGTCACGCCCACGAAGGTCAATTTCGGTGGCAAGGACATCGATGCCTGGCAGGTCGTGACCAAGCCTTTCGCGGGCGACGCGTTGGCGCAGCGCATGCGCGGCATGGACGACATGACCTATACCTTCGTCACGGCCCCGTCGGTCCCCGGCGAGATCGTCTCGATCGAGGCGTCCTCGAAGAACCAGGACGGTGGCGAGTTGCTGGAGGAGAAGCTGAACTATGATCAGAAGGCTGGCTGAACGCGGCGCGCTGGCCGTCCTCGCCCTGACCCTATCGGGGCTGGCCGGCTGGGCGGCGGAAGAGAATGATTACCCGACCGATGCGCGGGTCGATTATGTGTTCGGCTGTATGGCGGCCAACGGCCAGACTCGGGACAGCCTGCAGAAATGCTCCTGCTCGCTCGACCAGCTCGCCGCGATCCTGCCCTACGACAAGTACGTGCAGGCAAGTACCGTCCTGTCGATGCGGCAAGGCATCGGCAACCGCGCCAACGAGTTCAAGTCGACCAAGATCTTCGACGACAAGGTTGCAGAACTCCGGCGTGCCCAGGCCGAGGCCGAGATCCGCTGCTACCACGGGTAGGCAGGTGAGGCCGGCGTTGCGCCGGCCTCGCGATTGACGCACACCGGGCCCCGAAGCGCGCACGTGAACGGGACCCGCACCGTGACCCCCTCCCCCGGCCTGTCCGACCTGCTCCCCAATCTCGGCGGGCGCACGCTGGTGATGGGCATCCTCAATGTCACGCCCGACTCCTTCTCCGATGGCGGTTTGTTCACCGGAGAGGATGCGGCAGTGGCCCAGGCGGAGCGGCTGGTTGCGGAGGGGGCCGCGATCCTCGACATCGGCGGTGAATCGACCCGTCCCGGCCATGTCCCGGTGCCGGCCGAGGAGGAGCAGGCCCGCGTCCTGCCGGTAATCCGCGCAGTGGCGCCGCGGCTGGCCGTTCCGATTTCGATCGACACCTACAAGGCGTCGACGGCCCGCGTCGCCCTGGAAGCCGGCGCGCGGATCGTCAACGACGTCTGGGGCCTGCAGCGCGAACCCGATATCGCCACGGTCGCGGCCGCCCATGGAGCGCCGGTCATCATCATGCACAACCGCGCGACGATCGAACCGGATATCGACATCGTCGCCGACATGCTGGCCTTCTTCGAGCGCTCGCTCGGCATCGCGCATCGCGCCGGCATCGACGATGCCAACATCGTGCTCGACCCCGGGGTCGGGTTCGGCAAGACCTGGATGCAGCATCTCGAAGCGCTGCGCCGTCTGCCGGAGATCCGGGCCCTGGGCTTCCCGGTTCTCGTCGGGGTCTCGCGCAAATCGCTGCTCGGCCGGCTGCACGACCGCGAGAGCCGTCCGGCCGATCGCCTCACTGGGTCGCTTGCCGCCCATTCCGTCGCGGCAACGCTCGGCGCCGACATCGTGCGGGTGCATGACGTGGCGGCCCATGTCGACGCCATGCGGGTGGTCGATGCCGTGATGCGGCCGGAGATCCAGTGACGATGGCGGGCGACCTCATCCGGGTGACGCGGATCGCCGTGTTCGGCCGGCACGGGCTGCTGCCCGAGGAGGCGGTGCTCGGCCAGCGCTTCTATATCTCGCTCGAGGCGCAGCTGGATCTCGCCGAGGCAGGACGCACCGACGATGTGGCCGGGACGGTGAGCTATGCCGACCTCACGCAGATCGCCGTTGAGATCGCCACGGAGCGCCGCTTCAATCTGATCGAGGCGCTGGCCGAGACGATCGCGGCGACGATTCTCAATCGATTTGAACGCGTAGCGACGATCGCGGTGCGGATCGACAAGCCGAGCGCACCGGTCCCAGCGATTCTGGAGGGCGTCAGCATTGAGATACTGCGGCGCCGTGGAGCCCACGCATGAAGGCGTATCTCGGCATCGGCAGCAACATCGGCGACATGGCCGCGATGCTCGACAGGGCCGTGGCGGGCCTCGCGGCGACGCCTGGCATTCGTGTCGTGGCGCGCTCAGCCGATTACCGAACGCCGCCGTGGGGCAATACCGATCAGCCCTGGTTTCTCAACGGCGCGGTGGCGGTTGACACCGATCTGGATCCGCACGGCCTGCTGGATGCCTGCCTGTCGATCGAGCACGATCTCGGGCGCGTGCGCGAGGAGCGCTGGGGGCCGCGGGTCATCGACATCGACGTCCTGGCTTACGAAGGCGCTGCCGTGGATGATGCCCGCCTCGTCCTGCCGCATCGCTACGTGCGCGAACGTGCCTTCGTTCTGGTGCCGCTGGCCGAGATCGCACCGAATCTCATCATCGGCGGCGAGCGGGTGGAGGATGCGCTGGAAAAGCTCGACCGGAGCGGGATCGAGCGGGTCTGAACCCACTCAACGCTCGGCGGGCTGGGCCAGCTTGTTCTCTTCCTCGTCGAGCAGCGGAACGTTGTAATCGCGAAGAACGGCGTCGATATCGGCCTTACGCTTGCGCAATACACCGTTCAGCGTGCGCTTCCAATCGTTCTCGCCGATCCGCACGCCCATGGCGATCCGATAGGCCATCGGCGGCCGTTCCGGTTCTTTGAGCAAGGGCACGACGTTCATCGCCGTGCCGGACTGCTTGGCGAGCCAACCCGCTGCGGGGCCCCACAGCACCGCGGCGTCGATCTCCTTGGCAGCGAGTGCCGCGACGATCTCGGCCGCCACAGTCTGATGCTTGCGCGCCGGGTCGAGCTGATAGGGGGCGTAGGCCTTCATATTCGAGACCAGCCCGAGATCGCCCATCCGGTTCACCGGCGGCGTGCCCGCGATCACGCCGATGCTCTTCCCCTTCAGGCGCGCATCGTCGAGGCCGGTGACGCCGTCGAACTCGCCGGCCCGTGTCACCAACGTGTAGGCAGAACGGTAATAGGGATTGGTCGTCTGGACGAGGTCGCCGCCGAAGGCCGTACCCATGATGAGATCGCAAAGGCCGGTCCCGAGCGTGTTGCGCACGAAACCGGGGCCCTGCGTCAGCCAGTAATAGCGGATCTTGACCTTCAGTTCGTCGGCGATGATCGCCGCGATCTTGTTCTCGAAGCCGTCATCCTTGCGTTCGGAGAACGGCATGTTGCCCGGATCGCCGCAGACGCGCAGAACGTCCGTAGTCACCGTATCCGGCAGATGCTGGGCGAGTGCTCCCTGCGCCGTCGTCAACGACAGGGCGCAGAGAGCGATCCGGGCAAAAGGCGACATCAACCGCCCATGCACTCCTTCTCGGCCGTCCTGGCGGTCTCGGGCTTGTCTTCGTGTTCGGAGGGGCGAATACGGCCGACCGCTCCGGCAGCGCGCGCCTTCAAGTAGACGTAGAGATCGTCCGAGTAGCACATGACGTTCTTGTTGTCGCCGAACGCCGGCATGACCTTCTGCTCGGACGCGCTCACGTCCTGCTTGCCACCCACCAGGATGCCGATGAACTCCTCGTACGAGAGGTGCTTCAGCGAGTCCTTCAGGGCCGGCGCGTAGGTGGAACCCATGCCGTCCGGGCCGTGGCAGACGTGGCACTCGGCGTGGTAGCGGCGGTAGCCCGAGTAGGTGTACCAGTCGAGCTTCTTGCCGTCCTGGGTCACGTGGAAGGTCGGGTGACCGTCGGCATCGGTGTACTTGCCGTCATCGACCTTCACGGCGGCATCCGCCGCAAGCAGCTTGGGGTCCTGCTCGGCGCTCTTGTCGTTCGCGTTCAGCGAATTGGCGAGCTTGGGGTCGGCAGCGGGCTTGGCATCCTCAGCATGTACGGCAACCGCGGAAACGGTCGCTAGGGCGAGGGCGGCGATAACCGGCCGCGTTACGATCTTGCTGAGGTTGAGCAACGCATCTGTCTCCCAGTTCCGAGGCTTTTCGTCTTCGAACGAGCGACCGCCTCTTACACGCAAATCTAATCAAAAGAGTGCCGGCGCGGAAGCCCGCGCCGGCACCGATCTTACCTTGTACCCTGCGGCCGATTAGTTCGGCAGGGCGAAGACGGTCAGCTGGCCGCCCAGGTTGGTGTACTGCGACAGAGCCGCGTAACCACCCACCGCGCCGAGGCCGGCGTTCGGGTCGGTCAGACCGGCCGCGAGGCCGATGCCGGCCCAGCCACCGACGCCCGACAGGACGCCGACGTACTGCTTGCCCTTGTGCTGGTAGGTCATCACGTTGCCGATGATGCCCGACGGGGTCTTGAACTTAAACAGCTCCTTGCCGGTCTTGTCGTCGACCGCCTTCAGGTAACCCTCAAGCGTTCCGTAGAACACCACGTCGCCAGCGGTGGCCAGAGCACCGGACCACACCGAGAACTGCTCGGCGTCGGACCACTTGATCTTGCCGTTGACGCCGTCCCAAGCGATGAAGTTGCCCATGCCGCCATGCGAGTTCGGGGCCGGGTACATCGAGAGGGTCGCACCGACGTAGGGCTGGCCCGGGGTGTAGGTGACCCGGAACGGCTCGTAGTCCATGCAGACGTGGTTGGTGGGCACGTAGAACAGCTGGGTCTTCGGCGAGTAGGCCGCAGGCTGCTGATCCTTGGTACCAAGCGCCGCCGGGCAGATGCCCTTGGAGTTGGTGTCCTCACCGTTCTGCTCGGTCGAGTACTTCGACACGACCAGCGGACGGCCGTAGTTCTTGGACCCCTTGTCCATGTCGACCTTGGTCGCCCAGTTGACGGCCGGATCGAACTTCTCGGCGACCAGGAGGCTGCCGTCCGCGCGGTTCAGCGTGTAGCCGAAGCCGTTACGGTCGAAGTGCGTCAGGAGCGGCTGCTCCTTGCCGTCAACCTTCTGATCCGTGAGGATCATCTCGTTGATGCCGTCGTAATCCCACTCGTCGTGGGGAGTCATCTGGTAGACCCACTTGGCGACGCCAGTATCCGGGTTACGCGCCCAGATGGTCATCGACCACTTGTTGTCGCCCGGACGCTGCTTGGGGTTCCAGGTCGAGGGGTTGCCCGAGCCGTAGTACATCAGGTCGAGCTTCGGATCGTAGGAGAACCAGCCCCAGGTGCAGCCGCCGCCGGTCTTCCACTGATCGCCTTCCCAGGTCTTCAGCGAGGAATCCTTGCCGACCGGCTTGCCGAGCGAGGTGGTCTTCTCCGGATCGATCAGCATCTGATCGTCCGGGCCCTCGGAGTAGCCGCGCCACACCTTCTTGCCGGTCTTCAGGTCGTAGGCGGTGACGTGGCACTGCACGCCGAACTCGCCGCCCGAGATGCCGACGATGACCTTGTCCTTGACCGGCAGAACCGTCGCGGTGTTGGTCTCGCCCTTCTTGGGGTCGCCGTTCACGACCGACCAATTGACCTTGCCGGTCTTGGCGTCGAGCGACACGAGGGTGGTGTCAGCCTGGTGCAGAAGGATCGTGCCGTCGGCGTAGGCCAGGCCACGGTTGACCGTGTCACAGCACATGACCGGGATCACGGACGGATCTTGCTTGGGCTCGTACTTCCAGACGATCTTCGCTTCGTGGTCGAGATCGAGCGCGTACACGATGTTCGGGAACGGCGTGTGCACGTACATCATGTTGCCGACGACGAGCGGCGAGCCCTCGTGGCCACGCAGAACGCCGGTCGAGAAGGTCCAGGCAACCTGAAGGTTCTTCACGTTCGACGCGTTGATCTGGTCGAGCTTCGAATAACGGGTGTTGGCGTAATCGACCGTCTGAAGTGCCTGCTCCGCCGGGTTGGCGATGCTCTTCAGAACGCTTTCGTTGGCCAGCGCCGGCGCGGCAACCGCCGCAACGCCCGCGCCGAGCGCAAGGAGATGCACTGCTCTCATGGGTTCCTCCGACAAGTCTTTGAGAATACTCGCGACACACCAAGAGTGCGGTGTCGCGCGGACTCCGACCTGACTATTTGCGACAGGGATGGACGCCTCGGTAGCGGGCTTCATCGACTTCAAGAGATCTTCAGATCCCTTAGCCAGGAACCACCATCCCTGAGGCGGTCCCCTCGAAACCGAGGCTTGCCCGGACCTTAAGAGATTTTTGAGCGCCGTCAACTCGCAGTTCCACCGATGTGGACACAGGATGAAGGCTTATTCAGAGGTTACAGAAGGCCGTTGATCGTCATCGATCCGGCTTAGGAAATGGTGCGCTGCACAATCAGTTTATTGTTCGGCGCTGGCGATCTCACGGCGTTGTGACAGCACCCTATGCAGGACTTGCATCCGGGAAAGCGTTGCTGTGCGTACTCATGCACCGGTTGCGCTGATAGTGGTCGGATAGCCAGCCGACTTCACGGCACCGCGTCCGTCAAAGACGGCGATGCGGTATCAGATCTCTCTCGTCTAAGCCGGCTATTGAGGGGTCTGAACACCTGTGCGCCCAGTCGCCGCATGCTTTAAAGAGCGGGACCCATTTCACATAAGAAGTGTTGGGCGCGACAAATTGCCGAATCGTCCCGGCCAGCTACGCTCGAACGGCGTCGGGTATCCGGCCTCAGGGACATCAGCGAGTCGAGGCGATGTGGCCGGTCAGAGCGTTCCGATTTGGCCGGTGCTCTCGAACTCGGCGGTGTCACCAACGAGGTCGGTCATCGAGATGTCGAGACGCCGCCCGTTCGCAAGCCGAAGCTGCGCGTCCGGTTCGAGCCAGATTGGCTTTAGATTGGTGTGGCTGCCGTGAAGCGTGCCGTGGGCAACGACGCCGACCTCCCGTCGCTCGACGATCACGCGGTAGCGGACCCGCACCGAACCGCATCCCTCCGCCGTAACGAGACCGCGGCCGGTCAGCGTCTTGAGGACTTCGTTCGGCTCGAACATACGCGGGACGCACGGGCGGGAAGGAACGGCAACCGGATTGCCATTTAATCCCACCCACCGGCCAAGTCACGCCTTCATGGTTCGGTTATTCCACGCCCGTCAGCGGGCACTCAGTCCACGGCGGGCGATGCCGGTTCGAGATCCCGCACCACGATCCGGCCGGCCTCGACGGAGAGCGCCAGCCGGCCCTGCTTCAGCGCGAGCGCCTTCTCGCCGAACAGCGTGCGCCGCCAGCCTTCGAGGGCGGGCACGTTCGCGCGATCGTCGTCGGCGATCGCTTCGAGATCATCGACGGTGCCGATGATCTTCGGCGCAACGCCTTCGGCTTCGCAGACGGCCTTCAGCAGCACCTTCAAGAGTTCGACGATGGCGCCGTTGCCACCGCCCCGGCGCAGCCGCTCCGGCATACGGATGTCGGCCGTGTCTCGCGACAGCCCACGCTCCACCGCCGCAAGGATGTCGGTGCCCGTGCGCGACCGCTCGAAGCCGGCCGGGATCGTGCGCAGGCGGCCCAAGGCTTCGACGCTTCGGGGCGCCGCGGAAGCGATGTCGATCACCGCCTCATCCTTGAGCACCCGCCCGCGTGGGACGTTGCGTGTCTGCGCCTCGCTCTCGCGCCACGCCGCGACTTCCATGAGCACGGCGATTTCGCGTGGCTTGCGCATGCGGCCGGAGAGCCGCCGCCACGCCTGGGAGGGATCGGCCCGGTACGTGTCGGGCGAGGTCAGGACCGCCATCTCCTCGTCGAGCCATGCGCCACGGTCGGTGCGCAGCAGCTCGGCGACCAGGACTTCGTAGACCGTGACGAGGTGGGTGACGTCCGACAGGGCGTAGGTCAGCTGCGCCTCGGACAGGGGCCGCCGGGACCAGTCGGTGAAGCGGGACGACTTGTCGATCTTGGCCTTGGCGACATCGTTGACCAGCTGCTCGTACGAGACGGAATCGCCGTAGCCGCACACCATGGCGGCGACCTGCGTGTCGAAGAACGGATGCGGTAGGATCCCGCCCATCATCCAGACGATCTCGAGGTCCTGGCGGGCGGAATGGAAGACCTTCACGGTCCGCGTATCCGCCATCAAGTCAATGAACGGCTGCAGATCGATTCCCGGCGCCAGGGGATCGACCAGGACGGCAGTGCCGTCCGGGGCCGCCATCTGGATCAGGCAGAGCTTGGGGTAGTAGGTCGTCTCGCGCATGAACTCCGTGTCGACCGTCACGAAGGGTTGCGCGGCCAGACGCGTACAGATGTCCCGCAGGGTGCCGGTCGAAGAAATCAGATCCATGAACCGGCTATACGCAACCGACGCGGCGGTGGGGAGGGAAACCCGCACCGCGTCCCTGTTTTTCCCGTATTCCCGTCATGAACCCCATGTTGAGGAAACCTTCAGGGGTTGCGAGGCGGCCCTCCGGCGCGCTTGTCCCTGTCGCTTGATCCGAAGGGTATCGGCCCGGCGCTGCGCCTCGGCGCGCCCGAGCAGCCGGTCGAGGATACCGGTCTCGATGCGTTCGCCGGTGGCGCCATCCACGAGGCGACGGATCCGGTCGACCCGGAAACCGCGATAGCCGCCCCGACGGGCGTCTATGCCGCCGAGGAGGGTCCGGCCGGGTCCGAGCTTGAGTTCGCGCGCGGCGAGGGAGCGGTTGCTCCAGGCACCGGACGCGTCCTCGTAGACGAGGTCGAAATGCCCATCGAGCGGCAGCGTCCGCCACGCGCTCGGACGCGCATCGACAGGGGTAGCTCGGCCGCCCCCGGATGGAAGAAAAGCGTTTTCGATCATGGACATGATATGGGGATTGCTGGGCCCGTCCGGTAGTCCGGCGGGGACCGCCGAAGCCGTTTCCCGAGGCCTCCGGTGCGGACCGCGCTTGACTTGGGGGGGCTCGCGTGAATGGTGCCGGCCTTCCCACAGAAGAAGCCCGTCATGCATCGTTACCGTTCCCACACCTGCGGGGCGCTCCGCCCGTCCGATGTCGGGCAGGCCGTCCGGCTTTCAGGCTGGTGCCACCGCATTCGCGACCATGGCGGTGTGCTCTTCATCGATCTGCGCGATCATTACGGGCTGACGCAGTGCGTGATCGATTCGGATTCCCCGGCCTTCAAAGCGGCTGATGACGTGCGCTCGGAATGGGTCGTGCGGATCGATGGCCGCGTGCGGACCCGCCCGGCCGGCACAGAAAACCCCGAGCTGCCGACCGGCGTCGTGGAAGTCTATATCGACGACCTGGAGGTGCTAGGCCCGGCGGGCGAGCTGCCGCTGCCGGTCTTCGGCGATCTGGAATACCCGGAAGAGACGCGGCTGCGCTACCGCTTCCTCGACCTGCGCCGGGAGAAGCTCCACGCGAACATCATGAAGCGCGGGGCGATCATCGACTCGCTCCGCCGCCGGATGCGCGACGGCGGCTTCTTCGAGTTTCAGACACCCATTCTCACGGCGTCGAGCCCGGAGGGCGCCCGCGACTATCTCGTGCCGTCGCGAGTCCATCCCGGCAAGTTCTACGCGCTGCCGCAGGCGCCGCAGCAGTTCAAGCAGCTGACGATGATCGCGGGCTTCGACCGCTACTTCCAGATCGCGCCCTGCTTCCGCGACGAGGATGCCCGGGCCGACCGCTCGCCGGGCGAGTTCTACCAGCTCGATATCGAGATGAGCTTCGTCACCCAGGAGGACGTGTTCCAGGCGGTGGAGCCGGTTCTGCGCGGGGTATTCGACGAATTCGCCCAGGGCAGGCGCGTCACGCAGGAATTCCCGCGGATCACCTACGCGGATTCGATGCTGAAATACGGTGTCGATAAGCCGGATTTGCGCAATCCGCTGATCATCGCCGACGTGACGGACCTGTTTGCCCGCGAGGACGTGGCCTTCAAGGCGTTCAAGGGTGTGATCGCCGGCGGCGGTGTGGTCCGGGCGATCCCGGCGACAGGAGCGGCCGCGCAGTCGCGCTCGTTCTTCGACAGGCTGAACGACTGGGCGCGCTCCGAGGGGGCGCCGGGGCTCGGCTACGTCGTGTTTGAGGAGGAGAACGGGCAGCTCACCGGCAAGGGGCCGATCGCCAAGTTCATCCCGGCCGAGGTGCAGGCGAAGATCGCCGAGCGGGCCGGGGCCAAGGCGGGCGATGCGGTGTTCTTCTCCGCCGGCGTCGAGGGCAAGGCGGCCGGGCTCGCCGGCAAGGCGCGCATCCGCATCGGCGACGAGCTGGGCCTGTGTGACAAGGACCAGTACGCCTTCTGCTGGATCACCGACTTCCCGATGTACGAGTGGAGCGAGGAGGAGAAGCGGATCGACTTCTCGCACAATCCGTTCTCCATGCCGAACATCGATCGCGAAGATTTTTTACAACTTGATCTCGATAAACTTAAGGCAGAGCAGTATCTTGGCCTGCCCGACGGCGAAGTCACAAAAAAAATCCTCGGCATCAAGGCGTTCCAGTACGACATCGTCTGCAACGGGATCGAGCTGTCGTCCGGCGCGATCCGGAACCACCGTTCCGACGTGATGGAGAAGGCGTTTGCCATCGCGGGTTACGGCCGCGAGGTGCTTGAGGAGAAGTTCGGCGGCATGCTGAACGCGCTCCGCATGGGCGCCCCGCCGCACGGTGGCATCGCGCCGGGTGTCGACCGCATCGTCATGCTCCTGTGCGATGAGCCGAACATCCGCGAGGTGGTGCTGTTCCCGATGAACCAGCGCGCCGAGGATCTGATGATGGGCGCGCCCGCCGAGGCAACGCCCAAGCAACTCCGTGAGCTGCATATCCGGCTCAACCTGCCTGAGAAGAAGGCCTAGTCCGGCCGCGCGGTGCCGCGCCTCGTCGCCATCGTGGTTGCGCACGACAGCGCCGAGGTGCTGCCCGCCTGCCTTGCCGCGCTCGCCGGGCAGCATGTGCCGGCGATCGTGGTCGACAATGCCAGCCGGGATGCCTCGGCTGCCGTCGCGGAGGAAGCCGGTGCGCAGGTGATCCGCAACGCCCGCAACGAGGGTTACGGCCGCGCCAACAACCGGGGCGTCCGGGCCGCCGTGACGGCGGAGCACATCCTGATCGTTAACCCGGACGTGATCCTGCGTCCCGGCGCCGTCGATGCCCTGTTGGCGGCCGCCCGGGCCTGGCCGGATGCCGGCCTGCTGGCACCGCGGCTGGTCGAGCCCGACGGGCGCTTCTTCTTCCAGGCGCGCTCGCTGCTCGCGCCCTATCTGACCAATCCGGGCGGCCGGCGCGCGCTGCCGCAGGGCGATGCCTGCGCGCCGTTCCTGTCCGGGGCCTGTCTGCTGATGCCGCGCCGCCTCTTCCTGGACCTCGGCGGCTTCGACGAGCGCATCTTCCTGTTCTACGAGGACGACGACCTGTGCCGGCGCGTCGCCGAGGCCGGTCGCGCCCTCATCCACGTCCACGCTGCCGAGGCGCTGCACGGCCGCGGCCGTTCCTCGGCGCCCGAGCGGGGCCGCGTGTTCCGCACACGCTGGCATCAGGCTTGGTCGCGGGCCTATGTCAGCCGCAGATACGGCTTGCCCGATCCGAGCCTCGGGATCCTGCTGACCAACCTGCCGAAGGCGCTGCTCTCCGCCCTGATTCTGCGCCGGAGCGGGCTGGAGCGGTATGGCGGCTCGGCGGCGGGCGCCCTCGCCTTCCTGCGCGGCCGCACCGCCCTGGCACGCGAAGGCCTGTCCGGATGAGCGCGCGGACCATCGCCGAAGCGCTCGATGCCGGGCGCAATGGCTTCACCGGCCTGCGGCTGGCGCTGGCGGTCGCCGTGGTCGTGTCCCACGCCTTCAGCGTCGCGACCGGCGCCCCCGGGGACGAGCCCCTGGCCCGTCTCACCGGCTACACCTTGGGCGAGCACGCGGTGAACGGCTTCTTCGCCGTATCGGGCTTCCTCGTGACCATGAGCTGCGACCGGCGCGGGATCCGGGACTATGCGCTGGCCCGAAGCTTACGGATCCTGCCCGGACTGGTCGCCGCGACCCTGATCGTGTCGCTGGGCCTCGGCGCGGCGATGACCCGCCTGCCCGTCTCCGAGTATCTTCGCGAGCCGAGCCTGTGGGCGTTCATCCGCGGGACGCTGACGACCTTCAAGAGCAATGCCGCCCTCCCCGGCGTGTTCGAGCACAACCCGTACCGGGCGCCGCTCGGCACGGTCTGGACGCTGAAATACGAGGTTCTGTGCTATCTCGGCGTTCTCGCCGCCGCCCTGTGCGGTCTGCTCCGGCGGCGTTGGTCGGCCCTGGTGATCGTCGCGGGGCTCGCACTGGCGCTGGCCATCGTGGGCGGCCTGCGGGGCTCCGACTTGCCCAAGGGTACTGAGACCGCCCTGCGCCTGCCCCTGATCTTCGCGGCTGGCGCGTGCCTCTATCTCTGGCGCGAGCGCCTGCGGATCTCCGGCGCCGCCCTCGCCTGCCTCGCCTTCGGGGCCTGCGTCCTAGCCCGAACGCCGGCCTATCCGGCCCTGCTGTTCCTGGCGGAAGCCTACGGCGTGGTCTGGCTGGCCCTCGGTCCCCTGGCGCGGGGCGTGTTCGATCCACCGGCGGACCTGTCCTACGGGGTCTATCTCTACGGCTGGCCGATCCAGCAGACCCTGCACGCGCTCTGGCCGGAGATCTCGGGACCCGCGCTGCTGGCCCCCGCCCTCGCGGCGACGCTGCCGGTGGCGGCGCTGTCCTGGTACGGGATGGAGCGGCCGGCCCTGGCGCTCAAGGCCCGGGCGCTCGGGCGGCGACGCCTCGGCACGATCGAGACGGCGGGGCCGTGAAGGATTTCGACAGGCTGCTCCCGCCTCCGGCAGCCTTGGCGGTAGCGGCAAGGCTGCTGGAGGCCCGGGGCTTCACGATCGTCGCCCGGAACGAGCGCGGCGACACCCTTTACCTCGCGCGTCCGGGCCATAACGCAACCCTCCGCCTATCCAACCATGCACGTCGGCCGCGGCAGCGGCGAAGCCATCCCGAGGTCGTCACGAGCCTCGTAGTCGCCACGCCGAAGCGGTTGGGCCAACTCGACGTGATGATCGCAGCGGCGCTGCGGGATTATGCGGCTGGCACAACTGAAGCTGCGGCGGGAGAGCTCCCGCCCTCTGAATAGGAAAATCTTGACAAAAGTCAGCTCGCGAGATAGGTTTTTTGTCCAGGCGGGGGTGGGGCGGATGTCACGACTGACCAATGATCGTCACGCTCAGGAAGTCGCGGCCCTTCGCATCGAGCTCGCTGGCCTCGCCATCGGCGTCAAGCTGATACGGCTTGAGCACGTTTTGAGCCGCAAGTACCGACCTGACCAACCGCGCGCGCCGACCGGCCAGTCCGATGGCGGTCGCTGGCTTCCGGAGGGCACCGGCGGCGGATCCCAGGCTCAATCGCAAACGGAAGACGCTGTCCTCGAAGATGGATCGCGGGTTCTCTCGATCCGGATTCGCGCCAAACCGCATACGGACTGGGACGAGCAGCACACGGTCACCGGACAGGATGGGACACGAACGGTCTTCGAGACCTCAGGTCTCACGCAGACGATCCGTGATGGTGACAGCAACGAGATCCTGGCTCGAAGTAACCTCACTTCGGATGGAGCGGAACCGGAAGCCTTCGTCCAACTGGCCCGGGGTCGGCCGCGCCCGTCAGACGAACTGGCACGGCGATTTGCGAGGACACTCGAGGCAGCCGGATCGCTCTTCTCGGCTCTGTCTGGGCGGAACACCACCGATCGAAAGGCTATCTTCGCTGCCCCCGCAAGCAGTATATCCCGGGGAATGCTTATAACGATCGAGCCATGTGGGTTGGGGCAGTAGGGCAGACTGAGTTGGACCAGTTGTGCCCTCGTAACAGGGAGGTGCAGGCTATAGCGGACGCGGTCGCTGCAGGTGTCAAAGCGTCTGGTAATCACTTCGGTGGGGAGGATTTCGGCAACAAAGTGCATGCTGGCATTGCGGGCGTCATAAATGCCCGGAAAGACCTGAATTTCGTTGCCGAGACATCTTTCGATGCTACGACCGGCTCGGATGCGAAATATGGCGCGCGAGGATCGATCCGGCTTGACGTGCTTGAGCGCTCGCAGCCATCAACTGTCTGTGTCTATGATCACAAGACCAGGAATGCGTACCTTAGAGGACCACGGTCAGTCGATATTGCCACCGTTGTGCAAAGACGATATCCAGGCGCCCTGCGTTATATTCTAATCCAGATCGAGCCCATGATATGACCGGCGCTCGTCAAGTTCGACCGATCTTCGAAGCTTTGAAGACCAAGCATCCGTATCTAGTGCAGATCGGGAGTCGTTTCGCAGTTAGAGATCCTGTTCATCATATTGCGCTTGGCATATTTATCGAGCGGACTTCTGATCCAAATTGTTGCTTGCCGAAGTTTTTTTATGACGGCGCTATACTTTGCGGGTTTGCCCGGGGCTATTCCTATTGGTACATACTTCGAATATTTGAGTAGATCCCCAACATCAGCGGAGAAGTTCTGGCTCTGGTCCGACCCCGCGATGGTACCGGAGGCCATCGCGACCTTGGACTCAGTGGCGCTTCCTAAGCTGGCGCTCTATGGGACGCCAGAAAGCTACGCGACACTGCCGCCGCGGCCGCATTGGGTCCACGACGAGCCGCACGAGGATCGCATGATCGTCCATATCGCGGCCGGCAACCTCGAAGCCGCGCGAGCGATCTGGCACGAACGACATGCGTGGCACGCAGGCAGGTCGTTCCCGCCCAGTTCGCGCGCGCATCGCTGGCAGACCCAGCTCGCCGCCGTGGCGGAGCCCCTCATGGCCGGCGACCGCCCGGCGCTGGCCAAGATCCTCCACGATTGGGAGGCCGCCAACGTCCGCGGGACGGTGCTGGAGCCTTACTGGGAACCCACCCCATTCCCTCTGGAGCGATGAGCCCGGCAGAGTTTCATTCTGTGTCCGCCGCATCACGTAGGTAAGGCTCCACCGGGCCCTTCAGCTTCACCGTCATCGGGTTGCCGGCGCGGTCGAGGGTCTTGCCGGCCGAGAGGCGCACCCAGCCTTCGCTGACGCAGTACTCCTCGACATTGGTCTTCTCGACGCCCTTGAACCGGATGCCGATGCCACGCTCCAGCAGGGCCGCGTCGTAATACGGACTGTCCGGGTTGACCGAGAGACGGTCGGGCAGCGCGGGATCGGACATGAGCGGACTCCAGGTTCGGCGTGAGCGGCGAAGAGGATCGCGGATTACGCAATCCCCCGCCCCGCCGCAACGCTGCCGGCTTCCGCCCCGAGGGTTGCCAGGAGTGCGGCCACGTCGCCGCTCTGCAGCAGCGGCACCAGCCGCGTCACCGCCGCGTGCGGCAGGTCCCACCACGCCGCCGCCAGCAGGGCCTCCACGGTCGCCGCGTCGAACCGATGCCGCACCACCCGCGCCGGATTACCCGCCACCACCGCGTAGGCAGGCACATCACGGGTCACCACGGTGCGGGCCGCCACCACGGCGCCGGGCCCGATGGTGACGCCTGACAGGATGATGCAGCCCGAGCCCAGCCAGACATCATGGCCGATCACCACGTCGCCCCGGGAGGCGTGAAAATCCTCCGGCGCCCGCGCATCCGGGAACAGCCCGCGCATCGCGGCGAACGGATACGTGGACGCCCAGTCGAGCCGATGGTCGCCGCCGAGCAGGATCTCAACCTTGTCGGCAATGGAACAATAGCGGCCGATCGTCAGCCGCCGACCACTTTCCGGAAAGCGGACCTTTGGACGCCCATACGAGTAGGCGCCTATGGAGAAGCCGTAGGTCCTCGCCAGCTTGGCGAGGTGGAGCCGGGTCTCGTTGTGCGGGTTGCGCCCCCTGCGGAGCCGGTGCAACAGACCGGTCAAGACGCGAGCCCGCGCGATGCGCGACCGCGTCGTCCCGGGTGAAAAAGGTGAGCGGGAGCGTGGGCGATGGCCGATAACATGTCCGAGGACCTCAAGGCCGGGGCGCTCGTCTACCACCGCCTGCCCAAGCCCGGGAAGCTCGAGATCCAGGCGACGAAGCCACTGGGCAACCAGCGCGACCTCGCGCTGGCCTACTCGCCCGGCGTCGCGGCCGCCTGCATGGCGATCCACGACGACCCGCAGCAGGCCGCCGACCTCACGATTCGCCAGAACCTCGTGGCGGTACTCACCAACGGCACGGCCGTGCTCGGTCTCGGCGACATCGGACCGCTGGCCTCCAAGCCCGTGATGGAGGGCAAGGCGGTCCTGTTCAAGAAATTCGCCGGCATCGACGTGTTCGACATCGAAGTCGACCAGAAGGACGTGTCCAAGCTCGTCGACGTGGTCTGCGCACTCGAGCCGACCTTCGGCGGCATCAACCTGGAGGACATCAAGGCGCCGGAATGCTTCGAGGTCGAGGAGCAGTGCCGGGCCCGGATGAACATCCCGGTCTTCCACGACGACCAGCACGGCACCGCGATCATCGTGGCGGCCGCCGTCCTCAACGGGCTGGAACTCGCCGGCAAGACGCTGTCCGACGTCCGGATCGTCACGTCGGGGGCGGGCGCCGCGGCTTTGGCCTGCCTCAACCTGCTCGTGTCGCTCGGCGCGACCCGTGAGAACATCACGATCACCGACATCAAGGGCGTGGTCTACAAGGGCCGCCCGGAGCTGATGGACCGCTGGAAGGACGTCTTCGCGCAGGAGACCGAGAAGCGGACCCTGGCCGAGGTAATCCCGGGGGCGGATGTGTTCATCGGCCTATCGGCCGGCGGCGTCCTGAAGCCGGAATATCTCCGGGAGATGGCCGAGAAGCCGCTCATCATGGCGCTGGCCAACCCTTATCCCGAGATCATGCCGGAGCTCGCCGAGAAGGAGCGGCCGGACGCGATGATCTGCACCGGCCGGTCGGATTTCCCGAACCAGGTCAACAACGTCCTGTGCTTCCCCTACATCTTCCGCGGCGCGCTGGATGTCGGCGCCCACAAGATCAACGAGGAGATGAAGAAGGCGGCCGTGAAGGCGATCGCCGGTCTCGCGCACGAGACAACTTCCGACGTGGTCGCCCGGGCTTATGGCGGCGAGGCGCGGCCGTTCGGGCCGAAATCCCTGATCCCGAGCCCGTTCGACCCGCGTTTGATCCTGCGCATCGCCCCCGCGGTCGCCAAGGCGGCGATGGATTCGGGTGTGGCCGGCCGGCCGCTCGCGGATCTCGACGCCTATACCGACAGCCTCGATCGGTTCGTCCACCGGTCCGGCCTGATCATGAAGCCGCTGTTCTCCAAGGCGAAGGCCGAGCCCAAGCGGGTGATCTACGCCGAGGGCGAGGACGAGCGCGTGCTCCGCGCCGTTCAGGCGATCGTCGAGGACAAGGTCGCGTTCCCGATCCTGGTCGGCCGGCCGCGGGTGGTGGAGACCCGCCTGAAGCGGTTCGGCCTGTCGATCGAGCACGGCCGCGACTTCGAGCTGATCGACCCCGAGGACGATCCCCGCTACCGCGCCTACGTGCAGACTTACCTCGATGTCGCCGGCCGGCGCGGTATCACCCCGGACGCCGCCCGCACCCTAGTGCGCACCAACAACACGGTGATCGGCGCCATTGCGGTCCGCCGCGGTGAGGCGGACGCGTTGATCTGCGGTCTGGAGGGCCGGTTCGAGACGCGGTTGCGCATCATCCGCGACGTGATCGGGCTCGCGCCCGGCGTGAAGCAATGCGCCGCCATGAGCTTGGTGGTCACCCATACGGGCGCCTACTTCCTGGCCGATACCCATGTCCGCGCAGACCCGACCGCCGAGGAGATCGCCGACGTGGCGCAGGCCTGCGCCAACCACGTGAGCCGGTTCGGGCTGACGCCGAAGATCGCGCTGCTCAGCCACTCGGATTTCGGCCAGTCGGACTCGGCCTCCGCCATGAAGATGCGTGACGCCCTCGCGCTCTTGCAGACGCGCGATCCGGACCTGATCGTCGATGGTGAGATGCAGGCGGATTCGGCGCTCTCCGAGATGGTCCGGGACCGGGTGCTGCCGGGCTCGCGCCTGAAGGGTGCGGCGAATGTCCTGATCTTCCCGAACCTCGATGCGGCCAACATCGCGTTCCAGTTCGCGAAAGTGATGGCGGACGCCCTGCCGGTCGGCCCCCTGCTGATCGGACCGGCCAAGCCCGCCCACATCCTCACGCCCTCGGTGACCGCCCGCGGCATCGTCAACGTCACGGCCGCCGCGGTGGTCGAGGCGCAATCGGACGAGGCGCCGCCCAAGCCCGAGGAGGCCGGGGTCGGGATGATCTCCGAGTAAGCACCCCTCGCGATGGCCGCGAGCGTGGCCGTCGAATTGCTTGACCGCTTCCGGGGAAACGACACCACCGGAAGCGGACATCATGTGCCTGGGCGACGACCCGAACTGCCACGCCTTCGAGGAACATCGGCGTCGGTTCAAACGCGACCTGGAGCCGGAGCGGCGCGCCTTCCTGAAGAGCGGCTTTGCGGCGACGGGCGCTGCGGCGGCGGCCTTCGCGGCCGGAGGCCCCTCGCTGGTGAGCCCGGCTTTGGCGCAGGCCTCGGGCGCCAAGTTCGCCGCGACTGGCCATTACCATCTGCCCGCCAACGCCGAGACGGTGCATTGGGGCTTCTTCAGCCGCAGCCTCAAGCCGCAGGTCGAGATCGGCTCAGGTGACTTCGTCACGATCGAGACGCTCACCCATCAGGCGAGCGACGATGCCGAACGGATGATCCAGGGTGATCCGGGCGCCGAGAGCGTCTACCTCTGGACCAAGGACAAGATGGCGGTTTCGCCCCGCGGCGCGGGCGCGATGGACGCCAAGATCGGCCCCGGCGGCGGTCTCGGCGTGCATATCTGCACCGGCCCGGTGGCGATCCGTGGCGCGGAGCCCGGCGATGTGCTGGAGGTCCGCATCCTCGATGTGGCGCCTCGCCCCAGCGCCAACCCGAAATACAAGGGGCTCGCCTTCGGCAGCAACGCGGCCGCGTGGTGGGGCTTCCACTACAAGGATCTGATCACCGGCGACAAACCCCGGGAAGTGGTAACCATCTACGAGGTGGATGCCACCGGCGCGCGCGACTGGGCGCGGGCGGTCTACAGCTTCCGCTGGCCCGGCGTCACCGACCCGTTCGGGGTCGCGCACCCGACCATCGACTATCCCGGCTTGCCGGTCGACCATGCCAAGACGCAGAAGACCTTCGACGTGCTGAAGGGGATCCGCGTGCCGATCCGCCCGCATTTCGGCACCCTGGGCGTGGCGCCCGCCGAGGCCGACCGGGTCAACACGATCCCGCCGAGCTATACCGGCGGCAACATCGACAATTGGCGGATTGGCAAGGGCGCAACCCTCTACTTCCCCGTCGCCGTGCCGGGGGCGCTGTTCTCGGTGGGCGATCCCCATGCCAGCCAGGGCGATTCCGAATTGTGCGGGACCGCGATCGAGTGCTCGCTCACCGGCACCTTCCAGTTCATCCTGCACAAGAAGGCGGACCTGCCGGGCTCGCCGCTAGAAGCCCTCGACTTCCCGATGATCGAGACGAAGGACGACTGGGTCCTGTCCGGATTCAGCTACCCGAACTATCTGCGCGACCTCGGTCCGGATGCCCAGGCGGCGGTTTTCGAGAAGTCGTCGATCGACCTCGCCATGCGCGACGCGTTCCGCAAGATGCGCCAGTTCCTAATGCACGCGAAGGGGCTGACCGAGGACGAGGCGATCTCGCTGATGTCGGTGGCAGTCGATTTCGGGATCACGCAGGTCGTGGACGGCAACTGGGGCGTCCACGCGGTGGTCAAGAAGGCGATCTTCCCGGATCGGCTCGCCTGAGCTCCACCCCTCAGGCGGCGCGCTCCGCCGCGGCCGGGCGCATGAGGCCGGCGACGACCGCGTAGGCCGCGCCCCAGGCGTCCCGGACCTCTGCGGTGAAGTCCGCGCCGAGCCCCTGCTCCAGCGTCCAGAGCAGGGCAGCGCCGACCGGTCCGTAATGGTCGGCCTTCGCGCCGTAGCCCGCGTGCCGTGCGCCGAGCTCGCCGACGGCCGCGGCGAGCGCCTCCGGCTTGTCGAGGTTGGCCACCGCCAGGGCGAGCATCGCCATCAGCTTCTTCTTCTGCTCGGCCATATCGCTCGGGAAGAGCGTGCGCACCTGCGGGGCGGTCTCGAACAGGCGGCCGTAGAACAGGTCGGCTGCCGTGTCGGCGATCGGCCGGACCTCGGCGAAGCTGTCTTGCACCAGCATCACCTGCCGGGCCGACAGCGCGTAGCTGCCGCGCACGTTGGTCAGGAAGCGGCCGATCTCGCCGGCGAGCCGTTCGGCCTGTCCCGACAGTTCTGCTGTGGCCTTGAACACCTCGACCGCTGCCGTCCCGGTCTTCTCGGCGGCGCCGGCGACGCCGAGGATGTTGCCGGTCACCTCACTGGTGCCCTGGGCCGCCTGACCCACGTTGCGCACGATCTCCTGGGTCGCTGCGCCCTGCTCCTCCACCGCGGCTGCGATCGAGGCCGCCACGCCGTCGACCTCCCGAATGCGCGCCGTGATCGTCCCGACCGCACCGACCGCTTGGTTCGTCACGTCCTGCACCTGGGCGATCTGGCTCGCGATCTCCTCCGTGGCCTTGGCGGTCTGCTCGGCGAGCGCCTTCACTTCCGCGGCGACGACCGCGAAGCCGCGGCCCGCCTCGCCGGCGCGCGCCGCCTCGATCGTGGCGTTAAGCGCCAGCAGGTTGGTCTGGCCCGCGATCGACGAGATTAGACCGACTACGTCGCCGATCTTGGCCACGGCAGCGCTCAGCGTTCGGACCAGTGCCCCGGTCTTATCCGCCTCGGCCGCGGCCGCCTTGGCGATTTCGGCCGAGCCCTGGACTTGCCGCCCAATCTCCCGCACCGACGAGCCCAGCTCTTCGGCTGCGGCTGCCACCGTGTTGACGTTCGTGGACGCCTCCTCGGCGGCAGCCGCCACGCGTGTGGATTGCGCCGCCGTCTCCTCGGCCGTCTCGGTCATGCGGCCCGCGATGTCGCGCAGCCCGGCGGCGGCCACCGAGACCTGCTGGACGATGCCGCCGACTGCGGATTCGAACCCATCGGCCATCTGGCGCATTCCGGTGCGGCGCTGCTCCTCGGCGACGCGGCGCGCCTCGTCCGCCTCGGATTCGATCTGCCGGGTGCGGATCAGGTTCTCCTTGAACACCTGCACGGCCCGCACGACCGGACCGAACTCGTTCCGATACCCATCGACCGGAATCAGGACCGCGATATCCCCCTCGGCGAGCGCCTGCATCGTCGCCGAGATCCGCAGGAGGGGGCGCAGGACGCCGCCGATGAGCACCACGAAACCAAAGCCGGCCAGCAGGATCGCGCTCAGCATAGCGGCGGCGTTGCGGATGAGGCTGGCCCTCGCTTCGCCAGCCAGGGTCTCGGCGCGCGTGACCAGATCGTCGAGGGCCGCGCGGGCGAGGTCGGCGATCGCCGTCACTTCGACGGTGTTGCGCTGCCGTAGGTCCTGCAAGGTGATGCCCGGCATCCGTTGCTGACTGAGGGCCTCGAACAGGGACCGGGACGCGGCCGGCTCGCCATCCCCGTAGGCCGTTCGGACCCGCTCGAATGCGGCCCGGACGGTCTCGGCCGCGCCGGACGCCGCTTCGCGGGTCTTTGCCCAGGCGACCTGCACCCGGGCACGTTCCTCCGCGGCGGCCACGGTGTCGGTCAGGGACCAGGGTGTCCCGGCCGCCACCGAAGTTTGCATCCGGAACGCGAGATCGCCGCTGGCCAAGCGCATCGCCCAGGCGGCACCCTTGAGCGCGAGGTCCTGCTGCAGGGTCGGATCGGTGCGCACGAATTCCGCATCGACGGCGTTCGTCGCCTCCGTCAGCGCGTCCAGCAGCGCCGCGACTGCCGTCTTGATGTCGGATCGCAGCGCCATGTCGCGCTGCCCCTTGGGCAGCTTGAGGGACGCATCCACCCGCGGCCAGAGCGCGGCGACGGCCTGATGCTGCGTTTCGATCCGGCTGAGCAGCGCGGCGAACCCGGCCATGTCTGCGTGACCTTGCAGGTCGTGCAGGCGCCGCACGTCCTCGATCACGGCCCGGCGATTGGCCGCAACGAACGACAGGGTGTCGCCGCCCGCCGGTTCCTCGGCATTCAGTGCGACCGCCAAGCCGCGTCCGAGGCGGACGGTTTGCAGCGTCTGGAGCAGGCGGCGGCTCGCATGCGCCAGGGTGACGGCCCTCTCCGCCCTGAACATCTGACCGCGCGCATCGATCAGGCTGCTCGCGGTGTAGCTCAGCAGCATGAGGGCCGTAGTGCCCAGAAGCAGGCCCAGCATCACGCCTATCGAGAAACGACCCAACCAGCGCATCATTTTTTCCGTCAAACAGTGCAAGTCTCTGTGGCACTGTAAGACCAAAAATCCTCACTACGAAAGATCGGTATGTGTTTGTATAATGATCTTGTAATATATATTTTAGGGTAGAGGAATCGACGCGACTTGGCGGCAATGCAAAATTATGTTCGTCGAGCGATGTGAGGACACAATAGGTCCTAATTATTCGGGGTTGTTCTAATTTGATCACAGCATTGCGAAATGAGCGTGATCGGTCGCGGTGCGCCGCCATGGTCCGCGATCATTCTCGGGGGCGTCAGATCCGAAAGCAGACCGGCGGTGTTCGGGATCGAGTCCTACCGACCGATCGAGACATAGCATCGACCGCAGCTCCGGGCAGATTTCCAGAGGTTGGCCACTTGGTCCAAGACAGAGAGCTGCAATTGCGGTCGTCGGGCGATCCCACCCACATCACCCGCGTCATGAAGTGACCGTGTCAGCGGGCCTCGAAGGAAGGCGCCTTCGAGGTCTCCGCTACCCTCCGGCACTTCAGGAACGGGGAATAGCAGAGCTTCTCGGTCTTGCGTCGTGTAGCGCGGGCCCAGCCCGACGTTTCGTCCGCGTAGGCCCCAGGTCGGCCGCAGAATTCGTTGCGAAGCCGGCAGAGCAGCTTTGCGAAACCTGCTTGACCGTCCACGAGCTGGGCGGCCTGACGGTGTCATCGCACGGCATGCGCGGGCCGGGACCCCAGCATCCCTCGGCCCTCGCGCCGAGCGGGAGGGTGCGGTGACGCTCCGTTCCAACGGCGCCGCTACCCGATCTCGACCCGTCCTTCGAGGCCGGTGACGCGCCCGAGGCCGCGGACACGGTTCAGCAGGCGGTCGCCGTTCAGGGCTGCCCAGTCCCGCGGCAGGCGCAGTATGGCCCGCCCGTCCTCGACGGTCAGCGGCGCCTGGCCGAGGGCTCCGTCCATTCCGGCGGAGATTGGGAACGCGACCCGCAACAACGCCCCGAGCAGGCGGGCCCGCTCGAACAGGCGTGGCCCGGCCACGGCGCGCAGGATCGGATTGGCCTTCTCCGGCGCGAGCCCGGTGTGCCGGAGCGAGACCGCCAGCGCGAGATAGGCCCGGCCCGGGTGGTCGACGCCCACAAAGGCGGCGTTCTGGATCGCCGCGATGCTCTGCTGGTCGCGGTAATCGGGATGGGCGCGCCAGCCGACATCCGAGAGCAGGCAGGCTGCGTGCCTCAGGCGGCGCTCGTCCGCGGTCTCGGGGCCGCCGAGGGTCGCCACGAACCGGTCGGTCCAGGCGATCAGCTCCTCGCCGTGCTGGGGCGCGCGGGAGCGCAGGGTGTTGAACTCTGCCGCCGAGGCCAGGAGCGGATCGATCAGCCGGGCGTCGCGGTCGAGCTGTTCGAACAGCAGGCCCTCGCGGACGCCGGAAGCCGAGATCGCGACCTCCCGTGGGCGGCCGACCCGGATGATCTCCTCCAGCACCACCGCGCCGTAGGCGAGGAGTGGGCGCCGCGCCTCGGAGATCGCGTCGACATCCTGCAGCAGGGCGACGTCGGTCTGCTCGACGAGCTGCAGGAAGGTCAATTCGTCGGTCGGCTCCACGGTGTAGCCGTGCATCACGTGGACCGGGTAGCCGCGGGCGGCCATGTGCAGCCGTGCCAGCGCCCGCCACGTGCCGCCGACCGCGTAGAAGGTCCGACCGCGCAGGGTTTCGAGCTGCGGCACCGCCTTCCGCATGTGCTCGCGCGCGATCTTCGCGGCCTTCTTCACCGAGCCGCCGGAGAGATCCTGGAGGGCGAGGCCGCCGAGCGGCATGGTCACCCCCTGCCCGACCACGGTGCCGCGGACATCCACGAGTTCGAGCGAGCCGCCGCCCATATC
The DNA here is from genome assembly GCF_026540775.1 of Methylobacterium sp. GC_Met_3. NCBI lineage: Bacteria > Pseudomonadati > Pseudomonadota > Alphaproteobacteria > Hyphomicrobiales > Methylobacteriaceae > Methylobacterium > Methylobacterium sp. GC_Met_3. The sequence goes on along the minus strand of NZ_JALNUL010000012.1, from coordinate 63,550 downwards.
GCCCACCACCCCGTCGGGGGCATGGAAGCCGGAGATGACGCCCATCGCAGAGAGTTCCGCCTCGCGCCGGCCGGACAGGAGCTGGATCTCCTGGCCGCAGGCCGTCTCAGCGGCGCGCAGGAAATCCGGGCCGTTCTCCGCGTCGCGGGCCGCCGCGGTCGCCAGCACGAAGACCCGCGACACCCGCATGGTCTCGCACAGCACCCGGAACCGGGCCAGCGCGGCGAGCGCCCGGGCGACCGCTTCGTCATTCAGCCGGCCCGTGGTCAGGACGTTGCGCCCGAGGCCGCACAGGACCTTCTCGTTGTAGAGCGGAGTCGGCGCCCGGGTCAGGCCGTCATAGGCAACGAGCCGGACCGAGTTCGACCCAATGTCGATGATGGCCACCGGGGCATGCGCGTCGACCACGGACCGCTCCGTCGTATGCGCGAGGATGAGATTGGCGCGAGAGCTGCCCAAACGTCCATGTCCTTGAGTGAGCGCGGCGGGCTCGCTGGACGCACCGCCGGTGCGATCCGGGGCCGTGGCCGGTCGCGCTGCGACCGATGTCGGCTCCGGACCCATGATGTCACGGCCCGGTGGCCGGTCGGGAAACCATGTCGGCGGCGGGGAAACCACATGGCCTTGCGTCGACGGGCGGGTACGTCCTTTGCGCAAATCTTCGATCGTCCGCAAGTTCCTCACGCAGAAGCGCAGGGCGTCCGTGCGAAACCTGTCGAGCTTCCGGCGCATGCGGCGGACGTCTAGGCGCGCTGCGCCCGCCGGCTCAACGCACGGGGGCTCGACTTCTTCGACGCCTTGCCGCGTCCCGAGAGACTCGGATTCGTCATGAAGTACTTATGGGCGTTGAAGGGTTCCTCGCCATCCGCCGGCTGGATCCGCTCGCACCCGCCGGAGGCGAGCAGCCGCCAGCTCTGACGGTTGTCCAAGAGGTTCGCCAGCATGATCTGGTCAAGGACCTGCTGATGCACCGTCGGATTCATGATCGGCAGCAGCGCCTCGACGCGCCGGTCGAGGTTCCGGCTCATCAGGTCGGCCGACGAGATGTAGACCGTCGCCTTCGGATGCGGCAGCCCGACGCCGTTGCCGAAGGCGTAGATGCGCCCGTGCTCCAGGAAGCGCCCGACGATCGACTTCACCCGGATCGTCTCCGACAGGCCCGGGATGCCGGGCCGCAGGCAGCAGATGCCGCGCACCACGCAGTCGATCTGCACGCCCGCCTCCGAGGCGTCGTAGAGCGCGTCGATGATCTGGGCATCGACCAGGGAGTTGCACTTGATCCAGATCGCCGCCGGGCGGCCGGCCTTCGCGTGGGCGACCTCGGCCTCGATGTGCTCCAGAAGCTTCTTCTTCGCCGTTAGCGGCGAGACCGCCATGCGCTCCAGCTCGGCGGGCTCCGCGTAGCCGGTGATGAAGTTGAAGATCCGCGACACGTCCCGGGCGATCGCCGGATCCGCCGTGAAGAACGACAGGTCCGTGTAGATGCGCGCCGTGATCGGGTGATAGTTGCCGGTGCCGACATGGCAGTAGGTGACGAGCTTGTCGCCCTCGCGCCGGACCACCAGCGACAGCTTGGCGTGGGTCTTCAGCTCGACGAAGCCGAACACCACCTGCGCGCCTGCCTTTTCAAGATTGCGCGCCCAGCGGATATTCGCCTCCTCGTCGAAGCGGGCCTTCAGCTCGACCAGCGCGGTCACCGACTTGCCGAGCTCGGCCGCCTCGGCCAGCGCCGCCACGATCGGCGAGTTCGACGAGGTGCGGTACAGCGTCTGCTTGATCGCCACCACGTTCGGGTCGCGGGCCGCCTGGGCCAGGAACTGCACCACCGAATCGAAGGACTCGTAGGGGTGGTGGACGATGAAATCCTTCTGTCGGATCGCCGCGAACACGTCGCCGCCGCTCTCGCGGATGCGCTCCGGGAAGCGCGGGTTGTAGGGCTTGAACTTCAGGTCCGGCCGGTCGATCCCGACCACTTGGCTGAGTTCGTTGAGGGCCAGCATGCCCTCGACGAGGAACACCGCATCGGGGGCGATCTCGAGTTCGTCCACCACGAAGCCGCGCAGATCCTCCGCCATCCCGGCCTCGACTTCGAGGCGGATGACCACGCCGCGGCGGCGCTGTTTCAACGCGGTCTCGAAGTGGAGAACGAGATCCTCCGCCTCCTCCTCGATCTCGAGATCGGAATCGCGCACCACCCGGAAGGCGCCGCAGCTCTTCACGAGGTAGCCGGGGAACAGGCGGCCGGTGAACATCCCGATCACCTGCTCGATCGGGATCAGGCGTGCCGTGGTCTCGCTGTCGCTCACCGGCAGACGCACGAATCGGTCGATGACGCCCGGCAGGCGGATCAGGGCGCGCAGGGTCCGCCCGTCCTTCGGCCGCACCAGCGTCAGCGCGATCGTGGTGCCGAGATTCGGGATGAACGGGAACGGGTGAGCCGGGTCGATCGCCAGCGGCGTCAGCACCGGGAAGACGTGGGTCAGGAAATAATCTTCAAGCCACTTCGTCTGCTCGGCGGTCAGCGCGGCAGGCTCCACGATGTCGATGTCCGAGGCGTGGAGCTCTTCGCGCAGCTCGCGCCAGCGCGCCTGCTGGTCCGCGCCCAGCCGCGCGGTTTCCGTGCCGATCCGCACCAGCTGCTCGGAGGGCGATAGGCCGTCCTGGGACGGGACCGTGAGGCCGGCGCGTACCTGATCGATCAGGCCCGCCACGCGGACCATGAAGAACTCGTCGAGGTTGTTCGCCGAGATCGACAGGAAGCGCAGGCGCTCCAGCAACGGATGATTGGGGTTCGAGGCCTCTTCCAGCACGCGACGATTGAATTGCAGCCAGGACAATTCACGGTTCACGAACCGCTCCGGCGAATGCCGCAGCCCGCGCCCGGCTTCGAGCACCGACTCGCGCGCCGCGTCCGCCTGGGGCTCCTCGGGCTGAGCGACGACGGCCGGCCATTCGTCGGTCGTATCCGCGATCGCGGCGGCCGAGGCCGTCGGAGCATTGACCGCCGGCGAAGTGTTCTGCGGCCCGGCTGCCGGCCGCGGCGCGGCGGTTGCGGCTTGGGTTGCAGTCGTTGTCCGGGGCCGTGTCGTGGCCGGCTTCGGTTGCGCGGCGGTTTTAGGCTGCGCGACGGGCTTGGCTTGCGCGGTCGGTTCGGGCTGCGCGGCCGGTGCAGAGGCGACAGCCGGCGCGGCGGTGGCGCCTGCCGGCGTTCGCTGGACGGCCGGGGCGCGACGGGTGGTCGGATGGGACGCGGAATGCCGACGGGGTTCCGCGGCCTCGTCGGCGGCTTCGCGTTCCGTGGGCTTCTGCGTCGAATCCATTCCTGTTCCCTGTCCCTCATCACGGCTTTGCGCGGCGGCGCGCGTTCTACAACGTCCACCCCGAGCCTTCACGACAGTTTCGTGACGAACCCGGGATTCCAAGATCAGCCGTCCGGATCGGACTCATCGTCGAAGCCCATCCGCCGCAGAACGGCGAGGGCGAGCGGGCGGCTGATCCGCCGCTGGCGGCCCAAGGCATCCCGGTCGAGTTCGGCGACGACATCACGGGCACGCCCGAGGGACCGGTCGATCCTCAGGGCCAGCGAATCGATAACGCTCAGATCGACCACGAGTTGGCGATCGACGAACAGTTTCACCAGCACGGCCCGCAGCAGGGCGTCGTCCGGCTCCCGAATCGCGATCCCCGGCGCGAGGCGCAGGCGCGAGCGCAGGTCGGGCGTAGCGAGATTGAGCGCATCGATCCCGGTGCCGCTGGTCAGCAGCAGCGGGCATCCGCGTTCACGGGCGCGGTTCAGGAGGTGGAACAGCGCCGCCTCGTCCCGGTCCGGCGCCCGGTCGACATCCTCGATCACGAGCGCCCCGTTGGACACGAGGTGCTGGACCGCATCCGCATTGATGTCGGCGGCCTGAACGGTCCAGGCGTGGGCGCGCTCGGCCCAGATTGCCGCCAGGTGGCTCTTACCGCTGCCGGATGGGCCGGTCAGCACCAGCACGCTGTCGGGCCAGTCGGGCCAGGCCTCGATCAGTGCGTAGGCGGCCTCGTTGGCCGGACCCACGAGGAAATCCTCGCGGCCGTAGCGCGGATCGAGCGGCAGGTCGAAGGCGAGCTGCCGCGGTGGTACGTTCTCAGGCATGCCCACTCAGGATCACCCCGCACCCGCGCAGGTCAAGGGCCGTTCGTCCAAGCGGAGCGATGGTCGGGCGGCCAGGCGCCGACTCGCGCAACGCGCGGTTAGCCGCTAGAGCGGGCCGATCAATCACCGAGGTGGCGCGGGCATGACGGCCAGGGACGGCAAAGAGCCGACGACGGGGCTGACCTATGCGGCGGCGGGCGTCGATATCGACGCCGGCAACGCCATGGTCGAGACGATCAAGCCGCTGGTGCGCTCGACCCGGCGCCCCGGGGCCGATGCCGAGATCGGCGGCTTCGGCGGCCTGTTCGATCTGAAGGCCGCCGGTTTCCGCGATCCGATCCTGGTGGCGGCCAACGATGGCGTCGGCACCAAGGTCAAGATCGCGATCGAGACCGGGCGGCACGCCACGATCGGCATCGACCTCGTGGCGATGTGTGTCAACGACATCATCGTCCAGGGCGCGGAGCCGCTGTTCTTCCTCGACTATTACGCCACCGGTAAACTGGTGCCGGGCGTCGGCGCCGACATCGTGCGCGGTATCGCCGAGGGGTGCCGTCAGGCCGGGTGCGCGTTGATCGGCGGCGAGACCGCGGAGATGCCGGGCCTCTATGACGGTTCGGATTACGACCTCGCGGGGTTCTCGGTCGGCGCCGCCGAGCGGGGCAGCCTGCTTCCGCGTCCGGGCATCCGCCCCGGCGACGTGGTGCTCGGCCTGCCCTCCTCCGGGGTGCATTCCAATGGCTTCTCGCTGGTCCGCCGGATCGTCGCCAAGACCGGTCTCCGCTGGGACGCGCCGGCGCCCTTCGCGCCGGACCAGAGCCTCGGGGAGGCGCTGCTGACGCCGACCCGGATCTACGTGAAGCCCCTGCTGGCGGCGCTCGGCGCCACCGACGGCATCCGGGCGCTCGCGCACATCACCGGCGGCGGCTTCCCCGACAACCTGCCCCGGGTCCTGCCGGACGATGTCGGCATCAGCGTCGACCTCGACGCCGTGACCCCGCCGCCGGTGTTCGGCTGGCTCGCCCGGGAGGGCGGCGTCGCCGAAGCCGAGATGCTGCGCACGTTCAATTGCGGGATCGGCATGGTGGTGATCGCCGCCGCCGACGCAGTGGACGATGTCGACGAGGCCCTGACCCGGGCCGGCGAGACTCCGGTGCGCCTCGGCCGCATCACGCCGCGGGGACCCGAGGCCGTGACCTTCAGCGGGCGCCTCGCCCTCTGATGGCGGCCACGGGGAAGACGCGGGTCGCCGTCCTGATCTCGGGGCGCGGCTCGAACATGGTGGCGCTCCTCGAAGCGGCGCGGGACCCGGCCTATCCGGCCGAGATCGTCCTGGTCCTGTCGAACCGGCCCGATGCGGCGGGCCTCGCCCGGGCCGCCGAGGCCGGCATCCCGACGCGGATCATCAACCACACGGCCTTTCCGGATCGCGCCAGCTTCGATGCCGTGCTCGACGCCGAACTCCGGGCCGCGTCCGTCGAGCTGGTCTGCCTCGCGGGCTTCATGCGGATCCTGACGCCGGGCTTCGTGGCCAGCTGGGCGGGGCGGATGATCAACATCCATCCGTCGCTGCTGCCCCTGTTCAAGGGCACGCACACACACCGTCAGGCGCTCGATGCGGGCGTGCGCCTGCACGGCTGCACCGTCCATTTCGTGGTGCCGGAACTCGATGCCGGTCCGATCCTGGCCCAGGCCGCGATCCCGGTCCGACAGGACGACGATCCCGACAGCCTCGCCGACCGCGTGATCGTGCAGGAGCGGCGGCTTTATCCGGCGGTGCTCGCCCTGGTGGCGGGCGGGCGGGCCCACCTGGAGGGGGATCGCGTGATCATCGCCGAGGAGGCCCCGGAGGGCGTCCTGTTCAGCGTCTAACGGGGGATCCCGAAGGGACAAGTCCCTTCGGCGAAGTCCGGGGCAGCGCCCCGGTGATCGTCAGACCGGGCGCTGCAGCTTGCAACTGTCCAGCGCCGAGAGCGCCTTGGCGCGCGCAGTGTCGTTGAAATAGCCGGTCGCCCGGTAGGCTTCGATCTCGGACGCGTCGAGGCTGCGCAGGGTCTGCCGGGCGTAGCAGCCGCAGGGACGCTCCAACGATGCCTCGGGAGCACTGGTCAGGCGAGCCTGGACGATCGTACAGGCGTGGCGCACGCGCCCTTCGAGGTTCGCCTTGGTGGCGGTCTTGAGCGCGGGATCCGGCTCGTATTGCTGGAACGGGGCCGAGGATCCGCCCGCGAGGGCGGCGGTCGCGCCGAGGGCGATGAGACCGGTCGCGATCAGCAGGGGCAGGCGGCGCATCGTCATGGTGGTCAAAGTCCAGGGCTGAGGGTGATGAAGCTCGGCCGTTGGACGCCTCCACGCTCCCGTCCGTCAATGGCGGGCCGGACACACAGGGCGGCATTCACCACACCCCGAAGCGCGCGGGGGAACGATGGCGGCCCGGTGTGCCCGGCCCGCCACCGCCTTGAGGGTCAGCCGACGATGTCGGAATCCTGGAAGAACTGCGCGATCTCGAGCTTGGCGTTCTCGGCGCTGTCCGAACCGTGGACGGTGTTCTCGCCGACCGACTCCGCGAATTTCTTGCGGATCGTGCCATCGGCGGCCTGGGCCGGGTTCGTCGCGCCCATGACCTCACGGTACTTCGCCACGGCGTTCTCGCCTTCCAGAACCTGGACCACCACCGGGCCTGAGGTCATGAAGCTGACGAGCTCGCCGAAGAACGGGCGCTCCTTGTGCACCTCGTAGAACTTCTCGGCCTGGGCCTGGGTCATGCGGATGCGGCGCTGGCCGACGATGCGCAGGCCGGCCTCCTCGATCACCGCGTTGACGGCGCCCGTGAGGTTCCGCCGCGTGGCGTCGGGCTTGAGGATCGAGAAGGTGCGCTCGGTGGCCATGATGCGTCCGGTCCGTCTGTGGAAAAGGCGTACGGCGCGTCGTGATACCGGCCGCGCCGCGGGAGCGAAAATTTCGCTTCGGCGCCGGGCTTATAGCGGTGGCAGTACGGGGTCTCAAGCGGCGCCGGGCGATCCGGAAACGCCAGCGTGGCCGTGGCTCCGCCGCAACACCGCCGAAAATTCGCCTGATTGCGACGGCTCACTCCCGCTCCATCGACTTCGTCCTTCCCCCGGGCGCCCGCGACGCCCCCTTCACGGAGACGAACCATGCGCATCGCTCTCAGCGCCGCCCTGCTCCTCACCGGCCTCTCGGCCGCCACCGCAGACACAGGCAAGGATCCCTCCGGCACGTGGCTGACCGGCGATGGCCGCGCCAAGATCCGGATCGACCGGTGCGGCCCGGGCCAGAAGCTGGTCTGCGGCAAGGTCGTGTGGCTCAAGCTGCCGACCACCGAGTCCGGTACGCCGCGCACCGACCTCAAGAACCCCGATCCGAAGAAGCGCAGCCGCCCGGTCATGGGCCTGCAACTGATCGACGGGTTGAAGCCAGACGAGGAGAAATTCTCCGGCGAGATCTACAATATCGAGGAGGGCAAGATCTACACGGTCAGCCTCGAGCGGGAGAGCGAGGTTGAGCTCAGCGTCTCGGGCTGCATGCTCAAGATCCTGTGCGGCTCCCAGACCTGGACGCGGGTGCCGGACGTCAACCAGCAGGCCGCCAACAAGAACTGACGGCTCGACCGGTTCGTCAAATTGCCGCGAGGCCGCGCTGGACCGCCGGCCTCGCCAGCACGCTCTCCAGCCAGCGCGCTACGTTCGGCAGGGTTTCGATCGCGACACCCTGCTTGAAATTGAGCTTGGCCCAGGTGAACGTCGCGATGTCGGCGATCGAGTAATCGTCGGCCAGATAGGCCCGACCCTCGAGGCGGCGCTCCAGCACGCCGTACAGGCGCTTCGCCTCGGCGGTGAAGCGTTCGATCGCGTACGGCACTTTCTCGGGCGCGTAGATCTTGAAGTGATGGGTCTGGCCGAGCATCGGCCCGAAGCCTGCGACCTGCCAGAACAGCCATTCGTCCACGAGCACGCGGGCGCGCTCGTCCGTGGGATAGAGCTGACCGGTCTTGCGCCCGAGATACTGCAGAATGGCGCCCGATTCGAACACCGAGATCGGTGTGCCGCCCGGTCCGTCAGGATCGACGATCGCCGGAATCTTGTTGTTGGGCGAGAGCGCCAGGAAGTCCGGGGCGAACTGTTCGTTCTTGGCGATGTCGACCGGGACGATCCTGTAGGGGAGCCCGCACTCCTCCAGCATGATCGGAATCTTCCAACCGTTCGGCGTGCTCCAGGTATGGACGTCGATCGGCCGCCCGGAAACCGCTGCCATGCTCTGCCTGCTCCTCGACCGTATCGCCGCGGCGCGGCGCCCCCCTGCCGGGTTCGGACAATCCCGGCAATGAAGACGATTTCCCCGCCGCGCTCAAGGTCTCAACGGCAGGAGCCGCTGGCGGTTCAAGATCGCGCGCTGTGATGCACTGCCTGTTGGCAGCGTCCGGTTGACCCTTGCCGACCCAGCGCGGGCGCAGCGAGATAGGCAACCGGGGCGTCGCGATGGCGCCGTGGGGGAACCAGTCGATGATCAGGCGATTCGTAACGATCGTGGGGCTCGCCGTGCCGCTGCTCGCCGGGCAGCCGGTGCTGGCGAAGGATTCACCCGCAAAACCTCCGGCCGCCGCCGAGGCGCCGGCCACCGCGCCGGGCGCCCCGGCCGCAAAGGAGCTGACGCCCGGCCAGACCGCCGCGCGCACCCGCCAGAAGACCTGTGGCTCAGAGTGGCGCGCGCTCACCGACGCGCAGAAGGCCGCGCAGGGTCCGAAGTGGCCGCAGTACTGGAGCAAGTGCAACAAGCGCCTGAAGGGCGGCGACAAGGCCTGAGGCGCGCGAACCGCGACGCGTCTCATTCGTTCCTAACGCCGGAGCTGCGGACCACCGGGGTACCAATCGTGACGCACGAAGGCCTGCCCCGGCGGATGCCACGCACTGTTTCCGGCGAAGCGGAGGCCGGATCGGTGCGCGCGGCTCTGTCGAATCGAAACCGTGGGGCTGTGCCGGGCTGCGCCCGGCATGGCTGAATCGTCGGCCACCGGTGCGGGTCCGGCCTCGCTGAGTGATCGGGTGATCGCGTTTCTCGACGCCTGGGTGCCCAAGCCCGCGGCCTGGGCCTTCGCGTTGCGCATCTGGATCGCCATGATGCTGGCGCTGGCGGCGGCCTTCTGGCTCCAGCTCGACAGCGCCTCCTCGGCCGCCACCTGCGTGGCGATCCTCGCCCAGCCGAAGCGCGGGCAGGCCATCTCCAAGGCCGTTTACCGCCTGCTCGGCACGCTGATCGGTGCCGTGGTGTCGATCGTCGTCGTCGCGCTGTTCGGGCAGGACCGGGTCCTGCTGTTTACCAGCGTCACGGTCTGGCTCGGCCTGTGCGTGTTCGTGGCGCAGTACCTCCAGGACACCCGCGCCTATGGGGCGATGCTGTCGGGCTACACGGTCGCGATCATCGCGCTGGGACAGATCGACGATCCTCAGGGGACTTTCGATGCCGCAGTCTCGCGCGTCGCCGTGATCGTCCTCGGTATCGTTGCGATCACCTTCATCAACGACGCCCTCGCCTCCCCGAGCACATGGCGGGCCCTGCTGCCGCAGCTCCGCAAGGCCTGGGACGGGACGCGCGCCTACGCCCGGGAATCCCTGGCCGATGGCGATCTCGGTGCCGCGCGCACCGCCGCGCTGATCCGTACGATCGCGCCGATGCGCGCCGATGCCAGCGCCATCGCGGGGGAACTCGACGACGGCCCCTTCCGCGCCGCCGGCGCGCGCAGCTGCATCGCCGCGCTGTACGTGATGGCGGCCTCGATTCGAACCGTGGCGGCGGCCGCCGCGAATCTGCGGAACCCAAGCCCGGCGGTGGCCGAGGCGCTGGATATCTGCCGCCGGGTCGCCGATGCGCCCGATCCCGCCAGCCTCGACCGGGATGACGAGCGCCTGCGCGACCTCGTGGATGAGTCCGTCCGGGACGGTCAAAGACCCCTCGACGAGGTGGTGGTGCTTCAGCGCGCCCTGGATTTCGTCTGCGCGGCGACCTTCGCGCAGGACGGCCTAGGGGCCGTGGCGGATGGCCATGAGCCTCTGCGCGATGCCAGCCTGCCGACGCACCGGGATTTTCCCGTCGCCCTGCGCGGCGCCTTCCGGGTCGCCTTGGGCTTCGCCGCCACCGCCGCAACCTTCGTGGCGCTCGGCCTGCCGCAGGCCTCTTTCGCGCTCGTGCAAGTGGCGGCGACCGCGTCCCTGTCTTCTGTGACGCCGGACCCGAAAAAGTTCGCCACCGGCGTCGTGATCGGGATGGTTCTCGCGGCGACCTTCGCGGGCATCGCGCGCTTCGTCTTCCTCAACGGCGTCCAGGGTTTCCCGATGCTCGCCATGGTGATGGCGCCGGTGATCTTCCTCGGCTGCTTCCTGTCGCTGAACCCGAAGACCTTCGGCATCGGCTTTATCGTGATCGTGTTCTTCCCGGTCCTGCTCGGACCCGCAAACCCGCAGACCTATGACGCGGAGACCTTCCTGCTGAACGCGTTCCTGGTCGTGGTCGCCGCAACCATCCTGTCGATCGTCGTTCGCCTCCTCATTCCGGTGACGCCGGCGCAGAAGCGCGTCTTCGCGCTCGACTCCGCCCACCGCGCGCTGGCGAACGCCCTCCTCGGTGAGGGCGGCGATGCCACGACGCGGACCAGCCTGAACGCCGACCGCCTGTTCCAGTTCGCCGGCTACAGCTCGGGGAGCGGCGCCGTGCGGCAGGTGAGCCTTTCACACGCCTTCGCCCTGGCCCGGCTGGAGGCGGCGGCCGCCCGTGGCCATGCCGAGCTGCGCCGGCTCTGGCCGACAACGCCTATGCGCGACGCGATCCTGCACGCCCGGGACGGGCTGGCCACCGCGGACGACCGCGCGTTGGAAGCCTCCGCTGGCGATCTGATCCGCGCGGCCTCGCGGCAGGATCGGCGGGTGCGCCTCACGACGGCGCGGGCCGCCAGCGATCTTCTCACCGCCGCGCGAACCATCGCCCGACACCGCAAGTTCCTTCGGCGCCTCGGCGTCGGAGCCGTGTCGCCCCTCAAGCGGCCAGGTTGATCGCGCTCGCACATGTATGAAGACATTCACATCGGTGAGGTGCTGATCTCCTCGTTCGTCGCCTACGCCCTGGCGGCCTTCGTCATTCTCCTGCTGCTGCGCTGGGTTTTCGCCCGCATTCGCTTCAGTCGCTATGTTGCCAACGCCCCGCTCGCCGAGGCCGGCATCTACGTCTGTGTCCTCGCCCTGCTCATCGCGTTGATCTGATGCCTGAAACGACCGCCGACGAGGACGATCCCAAGCCCGCAGCCCGCGCGGGTGCGACGGATCACAACGATCTTTTGCCGATTGTCCCGCGCCGGGGCCGGGCTGCCAAGGTGTTCCGCTTGGCCGCCACCGGCGTGATCCTGCTCGTCGCCTTCGTGGCGGCCGCCTATGTCTGGGAATTCTACGTCGCGGCACCCTGGACGCGCGATGGGACGGTGCGGGTGCAGGTCGCCAACATCGCCCCGCAGGTCGCCGGGCAGATCGTGGATGTGCGCGTCCATGACAACCAGAACGTACACAAGGGCGACGTGCTCTACGTGATCGATCCGGTCGATTTCGAGGTCAACGTGACCTCGGCCGATGCCGAGGTGAAGAACCGCGAGGCCGATCTTCAGGTCAAGAACGCCCAGTCGGCCCGGCGGCAGGCGCTCACCACGGTCTCGACCTCGGTCGAGGAGAAGCAGCAATTTGCCGGTCAGGCCAAGATCGCCGAGGCCGCCCTGGAGAGCGCGCAGGCGCAGCTGCGTCAGGCCAAGATCAACCTGGAACGCACGCAGGTGAAATCCACCGTCAACGGCCGCGTCACCAACCTGCTGATGCGTGTCGGCGACTACGCCCGGACCGGGACGTCGAACATCAACGTGGTCGACACCGATTCGTACTGGATCGATGGCTACTTTGAAGAAACGAAGATGCCCAACATCCATGTCGGCGACCGGGCCGACGTCAAGCTGATGGGCTTCGACCCGCGCCTCAGCGGCACGGTGGCCAGCATCACCCTCGGCATCTCGACGGCGAATGCCGCTTCCAGCACGCAGGGCCTGCCGGACGTGAACCCGGTCTACACCTGGGTGCGTCTGGCGCAGCGCGTCCCCGTCCGCATCCGCATCGATCACGTTCCATCGGAGATCCCGCTGATCGCCGGCATGACCGCGACCGTCGTGGTCAATGGCGGCCGCGCACCGGCGCCAACGTGGTTCATGGATCTGCGGGAGCGCGTCTCTGCCCTGACGCAGACGCCCACCGTCGAGGCCGACCGGCGCTGACGACACGTTGGATGTGACTTGATTTCCGTTCGCTGCGCGTCCCCGCAGAAGCAAGAATGCGGGGCGTCGACCTGACCGTCTGAGTGGCGTCGCTGACCGGCAAGCCGCCGGAAGGCCTATAGCGTCGAGCGACCGGGGCGCCGCCTTGCTTGCTGCGTCCCATTCAGAAGCCGCCGATTGGTTGGGGCGCCATTGAAGTTTCTGCGCTGCCGTAGGATCGATCTAAGTGATTGCGCGGCCTCATGATGCATCGCCGCATGGTGCCGGCTGTCGGGAAAAAGCTTTCTAGCGGCAAATTTGCAGTTGACCGACCGCTATGACGGGCGCAGTCTCTCTGTGTGCTTTGCGAATGCAGGCACGGATCGGCCGGAAACCTTGAGGAGATCAGGTTTCGCAACGGTTGCGATTGGCTGAAACTGGAGGAGACAGGGATGACTCCACCGCAGCGGAACGCCGCATAGACGGTTTCGGGACAGATTCGGCCCGGGCCCAGCGGCACCAGTTGAACAACCGGACGGAAGCGGCTCCAGGGGCGCAGAAGCGGCCGATACGGCACGCCTTCGAATACGCGAAAAGCCCCAACTTGAGCCGCGCCGCCGCGGTTTCTCCAGAAAATCGGAATACCCTTACCTGCCCGGCAGCGCCGCGGCGGGAATTTGTCGTGGCGGAGGGCGAGAAGGGCTCCCGCCCGGACCATTGCCGGCCGCTCAATTTACGGAAGCCGACGCGCTCCACAGGTGCGACCCGCTCCCTCTCCCGTGTGGGAGAGGGCTGGGGTGAGGGTCGAGAATTTTCAGGATAGGGCGCGTCATTAATGCGCCAACGGGATGTGCCTCTTTCGGGCAGTTCTCATCCCTCACCCTGTCCCTCTCCCGCTCGGGAGAGGGGACCCGCGCCTCGTTCATCGAAGGCGGTCTTACGCGCGTGCAGCGTTGCCGGCGGATACGCTGGCCAATCCACGCGCTCCACAAGCCCACCTGCCCCCTTCTCCTGAGCCGCGCGTGCACCTGGCCGGGGATGAGGTTATGGATGAGATGGTCGCTCGCTGCGACCCGCTCACGCGATCCCGAGCTTGGCCTTCAGCAGCGCGTTCACCGCGGCCGGGTTCGCCTTGCCGCCGGTGGCCTTCATGGTCTGTCCGACGAACCAGCCGAGCAGCGTCGGCTTTTCCTTGGCCTGGGCGACCTTGTCGGGATTGGCCGCGATGATCTGGTCGATCGCCGCCTCGATGGCGCCGGTATCGGTCACCTGCTTCATGCCGCGGCTCTCGACCAAAGCGCGCGGATCGCCGCCCTCGGTCCAGACGATCTCGAACAGATCCTTGGCGATCTTGCCCGAGATCACGTCCTCGCCGATCAGGTCGACGATCGCCCCGAGCTGCGCGGCCGAGACCGGGCTCGCCTCGATCGACAGGCCCTCCTTGTTGAGGCGGCCGAACAGCTCGTTGATGACCCAGTTGGCTGCGGCCTTGCCGTCTCGGCCCTTGGCGACCGCCTCGTAGTAGTCGGCCGACGCCCGCTCGGCGACCAGCACGCCGGCATCGTAGGGCGAGAGGCCGTAATCGGCCACGAACCGCGCCTTCTTGGCGTCCGGCAGCTCGGGCAATCCTTCCGCCAGGCCGTCGACGAAGGCCTGATCGAATTCGAGCGGCAGCAGGTCCGGATCGGGGAAGTAGCGGTAATCGTGCGCCTCCTCCTTGGAGCGCATCGAGCGCGTCTCGCCCTTGCCGGGATCGAACAGGCGCGTTTCCTGATCGATCTTGCCGCCATCCTCCAGGATCGCGATCTGGCGGCGCGCCTCGGTCTCGATCGCCTGCCCGATGAAGCGGATCGAGTTGACGTTCTTGATCTCGCAGCGGGTGCCCAAAGGCTCGCCGGGAAGGCGCACCGAGACGTTCACGTCGGCGCGGAGCGAGCCCTTTTCCATGTCGCCGTCGCAGGTGCCGAGATAGCGCAAGATCGTGCGTAGCTTGGTGACGTAGGCCTTCGCCTCCTCGGACGAGCGCAGGTCCGGCCGGGAGACGATCTCCATCAGCGCCACGCCCGAGCGGTTGAGATCGACGAAGCTGCGGGTCGGGTCCTGATCGTGCAGCGACTTGCCGGCGTCCTGCTCCAGGTGCAGGCGCTCGATGCCGACCGTGATCGACGAACCGTCGGCCATGTCGACCAGCACCTCGCCCTCGCCGACAATCGGATCCTTGTACTGCGAGATCTGGTAGCCCTGCGGCAGATCCGGGTAGAAGTAGTTCTTCCTGTCGAACACCGAGCGCAGGTTGATCTGGGCCTTGAGGCCGAGGCCGGTGCGCACCGCCTGGGCGATGCATTCGGCATTGATCACCGGCAGCATGCCGGGCATCGCGGCATCGACCAGCGAGACGTGGTCATTCGGCTCGGCCCCGAACTCGGTTGAGGCGCCGGAGAACAGCTTCGCCCGGCTGGAGACCTGGGCATGGACCTCCATGCCGACGATCACCTCCCAATCGTGGAGGCCGCCCTTGATCAGCTTCTTGGGGTCGACGGATGCGTTCATGGTCGTCCGGGCCGAGAGAGGTGCGTGGCGGGTTCCTCCCACCCGCGACCTCATCCTGAGGTGCTGCACAGCAGCCTCGAAGGAGGGCTCCAGGGATCGCGCGGCTGGCTGAAGGGCTCCTTCGAGGCCTCCGCTGCGCTCCGGCACCTCAGGATGAGGTCGCGAAGGGGGTCCGATGTCGTGCGGTCACTTACGGGCCGCGGCGCGAAAAGATCAAGCGCGCCGTCCGACAGCCCGGCGAGCCCCGTAGCCGAGGATCGCCCAGAGCAAAGCCGCCCCTGCCCGGACCGGGAAGAAGGTCGGCCCGTCATGGGTCACCGGCGCTGGCCATGGGATCCCGGCCGCGCTCACCGCGTAGGAGAACAGGACCGAGAATCCGAGCGCCGCGATCGCCGCGATGAACACCTTGCCGAACTGGCTGGCGGTCCATCCGAGATAGACCGCGACCACGATCAGCGCCGGATCGAAGCCGGCCCAGATCCAGACCGTCCAGGGGTAATACGGGACGGTCATGCCCACCAGGGCTCCGGCAGAGCGGTGCGGCCGGCGGAATCCTCGATCACCTGGGCGACGGCGAATAGCGTCTCCTCATCGAAGGGCCGCCCAATCAACTGGAGACCCAGCGGCAGCCCCTGCCCGTCGAGACCCGCCGGCACCGCGATGCCCGGGAGCCCGGCCATGTTCACCGTCACGGTGAACACGTCGTTGAGGTACATCTCCACAGGGTCCGCCGAGGCCTTTTCGCCGATACCGAAAGCGGCCGATGGCGTCGCCGGCGTGAGGATGGCATCGACGCCGTCGGCGTAAGCCTGCTCGAAGTCCCGCTTGATCAGCGTGCGGATCTTCTGGGCGCGGACGTAATAGGCGTCGTAGTAGCCGGCCGAGAGCACGTAGGTGCCGATCATGATCCGGCGCTTCACCTCGCGGCCGAAGCCGGCGGCGCGGGTGTTCTCGTACATCCCGGCGATGTCCTTGCCGGGGACCCGCAGGCCGTAGCGGACACCGTCGTAGCGGGCGAGGTTCGAGGAGGCCTCGGCCGGCGCCACGATGTAGTAGGCCGGCAGCGCATAGGACGTGTGCGGCAGCGAGATTTCCTTGATGGTCGCGCCGGCGGCCTTCAGCCACGCCGCGCCCTCGTCCCAGAGCTTCTGGATCTCGGCCGGCATGCCGTCGACCCGGTACTCCTTGGGGATGCCGATGGTCAGGCCCTTCACGCCGCGGGTGACCGCCGCCTCGAAGTCGGGCACCGCGAGGTCTGCACAGGTCGTGTCCCGGGCATCCGCGCCGGCCATCGAGCCGAGCAGGATCGCGCAGTCGCGCACCGTCCGGGCGATCGGGCCGGCCTGATCCAGCGAGGAGGCAAACGCCACCGTGCCCCAGCGCGAGCATCGCCCATAGGTCGGCTTGATCCCGACCGTGCCGGTGAAGGCCGCGGGCTGGCGGATCGAACCGCCGGTGTCGGTGGCGGTGGCGCCGAGGCAGAGCCGCGCCGCGACCGCGGCGGCCGAGCCGCCCGAGGAGCCGCCGGGCACGATCTGCGCGTCCGAGCCCGTGCGCCGCCAGGGCGAGACGACGTTGCCGTAGGCGCTGGTCTCGTTGGACGAGCCCATGGCGAATTCGTCGAGGTTCAGCTTGCCGAGCATCACGGCGCCGTCGCGCCAGAGATTGGCCGAGACCGCCGATTCGTAATGCGGCTCGAAGGTCTGCAGGATCTTGGAGCCCGCCGTCGTGGTCACGCCGTCGGTGCAGAACAGGTCCTTGATGCCGAGCGGGATGCCCTCCAGCGGCCGGGCCTCGCCGGTGGCGAGCTTCTGGTCCGACGCATCGGCCATCGCCAGGGCGCGGTCCGGCGTCTCCAGGAGATAGGCGTTCAGCGCGCGGGCCTTGCCCATGGCGTCGAGATGCGCCTGCGTCAGCTCGCGGGCCGAGAGCCGCTTCGCCTTGAGGGCGTCGCGCGCCTCGGCCAGGGTGAGTTCGTTCGGATTCACGCTGTTCCCGTCCCCGCGCGCCGCGGCACGCCCCTCAGAAATCCGGTCCGCTCGGTTCGCGCCGAGATCAGCCTACTCGACCACCTTCGGGACCAGGAAGTAATTGTCCTCGGTCTCGGGCGCGTTGGCGACCACGTCGGCGGCGCGGCCACCCTCGGTGACCACGTCCGCGCGCTTCTTCATCGCCATCGGCGTCACGGAGGTCATGGGCTCGACGCCGGACACGTCGACGGTTCCGAGTTGCTCCACGAAGGCCAGGATCGCGTTCAGCTCACCCTGCAGCGGCCCGACCTCGTCGTCGGTGACCGCGATGCGCGCCAGATGCGCGATCCGCCGAACCGTCTTCTCGTCGACCGACATGCCGTCCCGTTCGTCCCAGTCCGGGAGCAGCCTCCCGCGATCGGCCGGGCTATAGCATCGGCGTTCGACGCGCCGCAACGCGCGGTGTGGAAAGCTAGGCGTCCGACCGCCTTCGAGATCGGGTGGGCATGCCCCGGGTCAGGTCACCACGTGATGCGGCGTAACCGACATCTCGATGGTGATTCCGGTCTGCCGAACCGGCTGGACCATGGCCTGGGCAAAGCCCAAGACCAAGATCTCGAAAGCCAGCAGCAGCATCAGGCGATGCCGACGCGGCATCGCCAGCGGCGAACGGAAAGGCGCAAAACGGGTGGGCTGGCCAAGTGTCGACACGGCAGGAACCCGCATGATGGTTTAACGAAGTGTTTACCTACCTAACCGTGAACCGCCTCGCGTGCATCCGGGGCGATCTACGGAGAGCGGCAAGCCTGTGGATGAGAGACCGGGATCGATGTGGGAGCGGATCTTCACCAGCCTGTCCCCGGGCTTCACGCCGGGTGAGACGGAGCTCGACCGTGCAGCGGCGGAACTCGGCTTCGCCCTGCCGGCCTCCTACCGCAGCTTCTGCCGGACATGCGGCGTCGGCCTCGCGGGGGACCAGTTCAGGATCGCGGTTCCGGGCCCCTACGAGGCCAGCGATCTGATCACGCAGGCCGGCATCATCGCCCACAGCGTCGGGACCACGATCGGGATGCTGGAGGACGGGGTCGAATCGCACCGGTTCGATGTCGAGGGCGGCGATCCGGCCATCGTCGAACGGGCCTGCTTCTTCGGCCGCGGCGAGGATGGCGGGCTTCTGTTCTGGGACGTGTCCGGAAGCGGCCCGGAATACGATATCTGGCTGCTCGCCCCCGATCTCGAGACGATCCGGTTCGGCGGCGAGAGCCTGGACGACTTCTTCACGCGGGTCACCGCGCCCGCCGCCGCCCTAGTGCTCGGGCCAGGCTTCGAGCCGTTGCCCGCGCGATTCGAGGGCTTTGCGGAGGCCACGCTGGCACGCAGCACACAGGCGGACCCATGAACCACGACGCGATCCGCGCTTTCGCAACGGCCTCACGCGGCGGGGCGCGGCTGATCGGCATCGATCTCGGTACCAAGACGATCGGCCTCGCGCTGTCCGATCTCGGCCGCCAGATCGCGACGCCGCTGGAGACGATCCGCCGGGTGAAGTTCACGCCGGACGCGCAGCGCCTCGCGGCCCTGTGCCGCCAGCACGCGGTCGGCGGCCTCGTGGTCGGCCTGCCGCTCAACATGGACGGCAGCGAAGGCCCGCGGGTGCAATCGACCCGTGCGTTCGTGCGCAACCTCGCGCCGATCCTGCCCCTGCCCCACGTGTTCTTCGACGAGCGCCTCTCGACCGCGGTGGTGACCCGGGCGCTGATCGAGGCGGACGCGTCCCGGGCCCGGCGCGGCGAACTCGTGGATAAGCTCGCCGCCGCCTACATCCTCCAGGGCTGCCTCGACGTGATGCGCCATCTCGCCGACGTCGACGCCGATGCGGCGGCCGACGCGGACCCGTTCAGCGGCTGAGCAGCGAGACCGCGCCGCTGCCGTGGCGCTCGATCCGCCCGTCGAGTTCCAGCTCCAGCAGGACGGTCTGCACCACCCGAATCTCGATGCCGGCGCTGCGCGCCAACTCGTCGGTGCCGACGGGGCTCGGTCCGAGCAACGCGACGATGCGGGCGCGCTCGTCGGCCGGCCCGGGCTCCTCGTCCATGTCGTCCGACTCGGCTCTCTCCGGCGGTTTGCCTAGGTCCGCAGCGAAAAAATCCTGCGGGATCGACCCGTCGAGGTCGATTTCGTCCCAGAAGTCCGGCTGCTCACGGAGATCCGGCCGGTCGCGCGCTGGGGCGGCGTCCGCATCCGGGCCGTGCTCGATGATCGGGCCGAGCACGTCGAGGACATGCGACACCTCGGAGACGAGCGCTGCTCCCTGGCGGATCAGATCGTTGGTGCCCTCTGCCCGCGGATCCAGCGGCGAGCCGGGAACCGCGAAGACCTCGCGGTTCTGCTCCAGCGCGTAGCGCGCGGTGATCAGCGAGCCGGAGCGGCGGGCCGCCTCGACCACCACGGTGCCGTACGACAGGCCCGAGATGATGCGGTTGCGCCGCGGGAAGTCGCGCCCGCGCGGCACCCAGCCCATCGGCATCTCGGCGAGCACCGCCCCACCCTCCCCCAGGATCGCGTCGACCAGGGCGGCGTGGTTGGCCGGGTAGATCTTGTCCTGCCCGCCGGCCATCACCGCGACGGTGCCGGTCGAGAGGCTCGCCTTGTGGGCCCGCGCGTCGATACCCCGGGCGAGGCCCGAGACCACCGTCAGGCCGGCCTCGCCGAGGCCCCGGGCCAGCCGCTCCGTGAATGCGAGCCCGGCCGTCGAGGCATTGCGCGAGCCGACCAGGGCCACCGCCGGACGGTTCAGGATCGCGGCGCCGCGGAGCGCGAGGAGTGGCGGCGCCGCATCGGCCTGCTGAAGAAGGCGCGGAAAATCCGCCTCGCCGGTGGCGATCAGCCTGCCGCCGAGGCGTGCCAAAGCCGCGATCTCATCCTCGGCCTGCGCCCGGGTCGGCGGCTCCAGCCGCTTGCCCTGCCGCCGGCCGAGATCGGGCATCGCCTCGAGGGCGGCGGCCGCTCCGCCGAAGCGGTTGATCAGGGTGCGGAAGGTGCGCGGCCCGACGCCCTCGGTGCGGATCAGGCGCAGCCAATCGAGACGCTGGGCATCGGTGAGCTGCATGCGATCCCCCAAGGACCGCGCATCCCGTGCGTGCGCTCAGCCCTTCTGGCCGATGCGCCCCTCGGTGCCGGAGGCCAGCCGGCGGATGTTGGGCGCGTGCTTCCACCATAGCAGCACGCCCAGCAGCAGGAACAGCACAGCTTGCGCCGGCGCGCCGAGCGCCCACAATGCCAGGGGCGTCGCGGCCGAGGCGACGAGCGCCGCAAGCGACGAATACTTCAGCGCGAAGGCGAGACCGAGCCAGATCAACGCGAAGATTCCGAGGGCTGGCGGGGAGAAGGCGAGGAGCACGCCGATGAAGACGGCGACGCCCTTGCCGCCCTTGAAGCCGAGCCAGACGGGAAAGAGATGTCCCAGGAACGCCCCAAGACCAGCCGCCAGGGCCGGTCCCAAGCCGAAATGCAGGGCGACTAGGACCGATACCGTCCCCTTGAGGGCGTCGCCCAGCAGGGTCGCGGCGGCGAGGCCTTTGCGGCCCGTCCTCAGCACGTTGGTGGCGCCGATATTGCCGGAGCCGATCGCCCGCACGTCGCCGAGCCCGGCCAGCCGCGTGAAGATGAGGCCGAACGGAATCGAGCCCAGGGCGTATCCCAGGACGAGACCGAAGAGGACGAGGGGGTCTGTCGGGTCGGGAAACATCAGGCCGCTGCTGCCAGGTCATCGGCTGCGTGGACGATCGCGCCGCCAACCAGCGTCAGCACCGCAGCGCCCTGGAGGCGCGCCTCGTCGAACGGCGAGTTCTTCGAACGTGACTTCAACCGCCGTTTGTCGAGAACATAGGGCAGATCGGGGTCGATCAGCACGAGATCGGCCGGCGCACCGATCGCGAGGCGGCCGGCTTCGCGCCCGAGGATCCGGGCCGGATTCACCGTCAGCGCGGCGACGAGCTTGGCCAGATCGAGGTCACCGGTGTGGACGAGCCTTAGGGCCGCACCCAGCAGGGTTTCGATCCCGAGGGCGCCGTCCGCTGCCTCCGCGAAAGGCAGGCGCTTGGTCTCCACGTCCTGCGGGTTGTGATCGGACACGACCACGTCGATCACGCCCTCGCCCAAAGCCTGGACGATCGCGTGCCGGTCGGCCTCGTCGCGCAGCGGCGGCGAAAGCCGGCAGAAGGTGCGGTAATGGCCGATGTCGTTCTCGTTCAGCACGAGATTGTTCACCGACACGCCGCAGGTCACCGGCAGACCGTCCTGCTTGGCCCGACGGACGATCTCCACCGAATCGGCACACGAGATCATGGCGGCGTGGTAGCGGGCGCCGGTCAGCCGCACGAGGCGGATGTCGCGCTCCAGCATCACGGTCTCGGCCTCGCGGGGGATGCCCATCAGGCCGAGGCGGGAGGCGAGTTCGCCCTCGTTCATCACGCCTTCGGCGACGAGATCCGCATCCTCGACATGCTGCATCACCAGAGCGTCGAAGTCCCGGGCGTAGGTCAGGGCGCGCCGCATCACCTGGGCGTTGGCGACAGCGCGCAGCCCGTCCGTGAACGCCACCGCGCCGGCCTCCTTGAGTAGGCCGAACTCGGTCATCTCCCGGCCGGCGAGCCCCTTGGTGATCGCGGCGGCCGGCAGGACGTTGACGCTCGCCGTGTCGCGGGCCCGCCGCAGCACGAAATCGACGATGGCCGGCCCGTCGATCACCGGGTTGGTGTCCGGCATGCAGACCAGGGTGGTCACGCCCCCCGCGGCGGCGGCGGCGCTCGCCGAGGCCAGGGTCTCACGATGCTCGGCCCCGGGTTCGCCCACGAAGGCGCGCATGTCGATCAGGCCGGGTGTCAGGACGCGGCCGACGCAATCGATTCTTCTCGTACCCTCCGGCGTGCCCGGGGCTGCGCCGCTGACGATGTCGGCGATCCGGCCGTCCCGCACCAAGACCGCACCCGGTGTCTCTCGTCCCGTCGCCGGGTCGAGGAGTTTGGCGTTCGCCAGAAGGTAGCTGCTCACAGGGGCGTCCTCGCGGATGAGGCCGGACCATCGAGGCGCATGGCAAGGCCGGCCGCCGCCATATGGGCCTTGGCCTCGGCGACGCTCGCCTGTCCGAAATGGAAGATGGAGGCCGCCAGCACTGCGCTCGCCCCGCCCTCGGCCACGCCGGCCACGAGATCGTCGAGGTCGCCGACGCCACCGGAGGCAATGACCGGCACAGAGACCGAGTCGCTGATCGCCCGCGTGAGGGCGAGATCGTAGCCGGAGCGTGTCCCGTCCTTGTCCATGGAGGTGACCAGCAATTCACCCGCGCCCTTGCCGGCGACCAATCGGGCGAAGGCGACGGCATCGATCCCCGTCGGGTCGCGGCCGCCATGGGTGAAGATGTCCCAGGAAGCGGGCGCGCCGGGCGGCGAGACGCGCTTGGCGTCGATCGCCACCACGATGCACTGGGCGCCGAATTTTTCCGCCGCTCGGGCGACGAGGTCCGGATCCTTCACGGCCGCGGTGTTGATCGCGACCTTGTCGGCCCCGGCGAGCAGCAGGGCCCGGACATCCTCGACCGTGCGGACGCCGCCGCCGACGGTGAGCGGCATGAAGCAGGCCTCGGCGGTCCGGCTGACGATGTCGAGCAGCGTGCCGCGGGCTTCGCGGCTCGCGGTGATGTCGAGGAAGCACAGCTCGTCGGCGCCGGCCGCGTCGTAGACCTTGGCGGCCTCGACGGGGTCGCCGGCATCGCGCAGGCCCTCGAAGCGCACGCCCTTCACGACGCGCCCGTCCTTCACGTCGAGGCAGGGGATGATGCGAGTCTTGAGCAAGGGCGGCTCTTCAGTCCGAAGTGTCTTCTGGATCGGCTGAGAAGGGTCGCGTCAGCAACTCTTCTCGCGAGTAAGGACATTCCTTTGGGAACAGCCTCAAAGGCAAGCCCGTCTCGGCGGCCGCCTCTTCCCGCGCATCTCGGTAAGCGCGCTCGAAGGCCTGGACCAGACGGCTCTTGAGCCCGGGATTGTCCTCAAGCACATCGGCCGCTCTGTTTCGATGCGTCCGAATCGAGACCGTCCAGCTGCGGCTTCGGCGTTCCGGCTGGTAATCGAACTTGAGCATGTGCAGCAAGACGACGCGCCAGAGGCTGACCAGACTGTCATACTGGCTCCTGCCCAAGCTCTCGATCTCCTCGGCAAGATTTTCGCGGTCGAGCCCTGAGACGTCCCCGGCCCGCAAACGCGCACCCTGCTCCTGGGTCCAGGTGTAGAAATCGTCCGCGTAGGCCGTTCCGGCCGGCGCGGGCCGAGTCTTCAATGCAGTCATCGAAGCCTCCGGTCTCGGCGCCCTCGCTGCGCTTCCTCTATCACGAAGCCGGGCCGCGCGCTCCAGCGATCGCTGCCAGAGCCGCCTGCGGATCGATCCGCCCGTCGTAGAGCGCCCGCCCCGTGATGGCACCGGCGATCAGCGCGCAATCCGGCTGGAGCAGGCGATGCACGTCGTCGATCGACGCAAGGCCGCCCGAGGCGATCACCGGGATGCGCACGGCCTGCGCCAGCGCCAGTGTCATCTCGACGTTGAGGCCCTTCAGGATCCCGTCCCGGGCGATGTCGGTATAGATGAGTGCCGCGACGCCCGCGTCCTCGAAGCGTCGGCCGAGGTCTTCGGCGGTCATGCTGGAGGTCTGCGCCCAGCCCTCGACGGCGACGCGCCCGTCCTTGGCATCGATACCGACCGCGATTTTCCCCGGGTGCTGGCGGGCAGCCTCGCGGACGAATTCAGGATCGCGCACCGCCGCAGTGCCGATGATCACCCGCGACACGCCCTTGGCGAGCCAGCCTTCCAGGGTCTTCATCTCGCGGATGCCGCCGCCGAGCTGTACCGGGATCGTCACGCGCTGCAGGATCGCGTCGACCGCCGCGGCGTTGCGCGGGGCGCCCGCGAAGGCCCCGTCGAGATCGACCACGTGCAGCCAGGGAAAGCCCTGCCCCTCGAAGATCGCGGCCTGCGCGGCCGGATCGTCGCCGAACACCTTGGCCTGGGCCATGTCGCCCTGGATGAGGCGGACGCAGCGTCCCTCCTTGAGGTCGATCGCTGGGTAGAGGATCACGGGAATATCTGTCCTTGTTGCCGGGGCGGAGCCGCCGTCAGGGCCGCCAGTTCAAGAAATTCGCGATGAGCGCGAGGCCCAGCCGCTGGCTCTTCTCCGGGTGGAATTGCGTGCCGGCGACGTTGCCCCGGGCGACCAGGGCGGTGATGGGTCCGCCGTAATCAGCGCGGGCGACCACGTCGTCGGGACTTTCGGGTGACAGCGCGTAGCTGTGCACGAAATAGGCGTGCAGGCCGTCCTCGCCGATGGGAATGCCGGCAAGCAGCGCGTGATGGCGGGCCGGCCGCAGGGTGTTCCAGCCCATGTGGGGGACTTTCAATGTCGGATCCGACGGCTTGATCGGGCCGACATCGCCGGGGATCCAGCCGAGACCCGGCGTCGTGGTATATTCCAGCCCGCGGGTCGCCAGGAGCTGCATCCCGACACAGATGCCGAGGAACGGCCGCGCGTCCCGGTGAGCCACCTGGGTCATCGCCTCGACCATGCCGGGCACGGCGTCGAGCCCGCGGCGGCAATCCGCGTAGGCGCCCACGCCGGGCAGCACGACGCGATCGGCGGCGGCCACAACCTCCGGGTCCGCCGTCAGGCAGATCCGCGCAGCATGCCCGGACTCGCGGGCGGCACGCTCGAAGGCCTTGGCGGCGGAGTGGAGGTTGCCCGATCCGTAATCGATGATCGCGACCGTCTCGGTACTCATGCGCGTGTCGTCCGCCCCATCACCGGGCGCCCTCCTGAGCAGGGAACAGGCCGATCACCGGTTCGCCCCGGCGGCTCGGCCCGCTCGGGAAGGGGGCGCGTGCCGCCGCCGGGTTCGCGCCCAGCCAGCGATTGAGCGCGCGCGCTTCGGCCTCTTCGGACGTACCGGCGATCACGGCATCGCGCGCCGGCCAACCCCGACGGGTGAGGGTCCAGCGACGCAGGCTCGACGCTTCCAGCCCGACCAGCCATCCGAAAAGCAGCGTGACGATCAGGCCGGCGCCGGACGGCAGCCCGAGCAGGATCCCCCCGCCGGCGAGCGCGATCAGGCCGATCAGCACGATCAGCGCCGCGATCCACAGCCGGTGGTAGAGGAACCACAACACCGTGAACGCAAACGCCGACCACGAAAAGCCTTCCGGCACCAAGACGGCCCGATCGAGGCCGATCGCCTCGCCAGGGCGCGCATCGGGGGGCAGGTGGAGCGTGTAGCTGCGCATCCGCATCGCGGGACTCCGACAACGGCGCTCTCAAACCGCCAACGAGGCGGTCGAGGAGCGCGACGACAAGATGCTCTACAGGGAGCCCTTCGTGGAGGGAACGCGCCCCTCCTCCCGCGGATCGATCGCCACGGCCTTCCGCAAGGCTCGAGCCAGCCCCTTGAAGCAGCTCTCCGCGATGTGGTGGGCGTTGTCGCCGTACAGCGTCTCGACGTGAAGGGTCAGGCCGGCATTCATCGCGAAGGCCTGGAACCACTCGCGCACCAGCTCGGTGTCGAACTGCCCGATTTTCTCGACGCGGAATGTCGTGCGGAACACCAGGAACGGGCGCCCGGAAATATCGACGCAGACGCGGGTCAGCGCCTCGTCCATGGGCAGGTGGATGTCGGCATAGCGCGTCACCCCACGCTTGTCCCCGAGCGCCTTCGCAAAGGCCTGACCGAGCGCGATGCCGCAATCCTCGGCGGAATGGTGCTGGTCGATGTGCAGGTCGCCATCCACCTTCACGTCGAGGTCGAACAGGGCGTGCCGCGCCAGCAGATCGAGCATGTGGTCGAGAAAGCCGATCCCGGTGGCGATCGTCGATCGGCCGGTCCCGTCGAGGGCGACGGTGACCGCGATATCGGTCTCCGCGGTCTTCCGGGTGATGGTGGCGCTACGCATTTGTCTTCGGATTTCGCGTCGAGGGCGGCCGTTGCCGCCCGCGCCTTCTAGAGGGAGTCCCGCCGAAAGGGAAAGGGCCGCTGCCTATCCGTTCAGCACCCGCCCCGCGACGGCGTCGAGTTTGGCGAGCAGCGCGGGGTCGCGGACGGCCGGCGCCGTCATGATCGCCCCGTCGAGCGCCCGGTGCGAACCTGCCGGACAGGGCTCGCGTTCAGCCGGGAAATCGCGCGCCAGCCGCGCGACGAGCCGCGCTGCCTTGTCGGCGTTGGCGCGCGCCACCGCCACCACGGCGGCCACGTCCACCGCGTCGTGGCCGGGGTGCCAGCAATCGAAATCGGTCACCATGGCGATGGTCGCGTAGGTGATCTCGGCCTCGCGGGCGAGCTTGGCCTCGGGCATGTTGGTCATGCCGATCACGTCGAAGCCCTGCGCCTTGTAGGCCCGGGATTCGGCGAGCGAGGAGAATTGCGGCCCGTCCATGCAGACGTAGGTCCCGCCGCGATGGACCGCGATCTTTTCGGCCTTCGCGGCTGACGCGATGCGAGCCTGGAGGCCGGGCCCGATCGGATGGGCCAGCGAGACGTGGGCGACGCAGCCGTCGCCGAAGAACGAGTTGGCCCGGCCATGAGTGCGATCGACGAATTGATCGACCAGCACGAACAGGCCCGGCGGCAGCTCCTCGCGGAACGAGCCGCAGGCGGAGAGCGACACGAGATCGGTGACCCCGGCGCGCTTCATCGCGTCGATGTTGGCGCGGTAGTTGATGCCGGCGGGCGAGAAGCGATGGCCGCGGCCGTGCCGGGCCAGGAACACGATCTTGGTGTCGCCGATCCGCCCGATGCGCAGCGCATCCGAAGGCTCGCCCCAGGGGGAGGCTACACGTTCCTCGCGGACATCTTCGAGCCCAGGCAGGTCGTAGACGCCGGAGCCGCCCATAACCCCGAGTACCGCTGCCGTCATGCCGGGAATCCTGTCATCGGGCGGCGCAGATGGCCCGCCTGTCCCATCCAACACCTCATCCTGAGGTGCCGGAGCGAAGCGGAGGCCTCGAAGGAGATCTCCGAAAGCCGCAGCGATCCCTGCAGCCCTCCTTCGAGGCCCGCTGACGCGGTCACCTCAGGATGAGGTAACGGACAAGGCAGGCGGTCTCGAAAGCGGGCGTACGCCGCGACAGCCGAGCGGTAGCATGGACAGCCAGCCAAAAAAAAGATGGGCCCCCACGAGGGAGGCCCACCGGCATCATCGATCTGGTGCGTCGGCTCAATAGGCCTTGTGCAGCTCCGGCTGGAGGCCGTGGACCTCACCGCCGACATCGGCCCAGATCTTCTTCTTCACGTAGTAGAGCAGCCCCGACAGGATGATCAGGAACAGGATCACCCGGAAGCCCAGGGCCTTGCGGTCCATCATGTGGGGCTCGGCCGACCACATCAGGAAGGCCGCGACGTCCTTGCCGTACTGATCGACGGTCTCGGGCGCCACGGGTTGGCCCTTGTCGTCCTTCGGGTAGGTGACCTGCCCGTCGGAGATCGGCGGCGGCATCGCGATGATGTGGCCGGGATAGTACTTGTTGTAGTGGCCGCCATCCGGAACCGTGAAGTCCTTCGGCGCCTCTTCGTAGCCGTTGAGCAGCGCATGGATGTAGTCGGGGCCCTGCTCCGAGTAGCCGATCAGGGGCAGCCAGTCGGTGAGGAAGTAGAGCGAGCCGCGGGAGAAGGTCCGCGCCTTGGCGATCACCGAAAAGTCCGGAGGCGCCTTGCCGCCGTTCGCCGCCGCCGCGGCCTGATCGTTCGGGAAGGGTGGCGGGAACGTGTCGGCCGGGCGACCGGGGCGTTCGAACATGTCGCCCGCATCGTTCGGCCCGTCCTTGACCTGATAGGTCGCGGCGAGTGCCTTGACCTGGCCGGCGGTGAAGTCGGGTCCGCCCTCCTGCGCGAGGTTGCGGAAGGAGACCAACTTCATCGAATGGCAGGCCGAGCAGACTTCCTTGTAGACCTGGAAGCCGCGCTGCAGCTGCGCGGCGTCGAAGCGGCCGAACGTGCCGGCGAAGCTCCATTTTACGCGGGCCGGGATCGGGCCACCATGGCCTTCCTCGGCGGAGGACGGCACGGTGCCGATCAGGAAGGCCGCAAGGGCGGCCGCGGCGGTCATCGGGAGGACGCGGGTCATGTTCATGGTCCTGTCGTCAGCCCGTCAGCCCTTGGTGGTCGGAGCGGCGGCGGCGCCCGCTGGCATGCCGGATCCGCTGACCTGCTTGCCCGGTCCGGTCACGCTCTCGAGGATCGAGCCGGGTAGTTTCTTCGGTGTCTCGAACAGGCCGCAGAGCGGCATGACGATCAGGAAGTGGGCGAAGTAGTAGGCCGTGCAGACCTGCGACGCGATCACGTAGCCACCCTCGGGAGGCTGCGAGCCGAGCCAGCCGAGCAGAAGGGTCGTTCCGATGAACACCCAGAAGAACTGGCGGTAGATCGGCCGGTAGTTGCACGACCGGATCCGCGACGTGTCGAGCCACGGCGCGAAGGCCAGAATGAGCACCGCCGAGAACATCAGGATGACGCCGCCGAGCTTGCTCGGGACCGCGCGCAGGATCGCGTAGAACGGCAGGAAGTACCATTCCGGCACGATGTGCGCGGGCGTCACGGCGGGGTTCGCCGGGATGTAGTTGTCCGCGTGGCCGAGGAAGTTCGGCTGGAAGAACAGGAACCACGCGAACAGGATCATGAACACGCAGGTCGCGAACACATCCTTGACCGTCGCGTAGGGGGTGAACGGCACCGTGTCCTTGCCCGACTTGATCGGGATCCCGGCCGGGTTGTTCTGACCCGTGACGTGCAGCGCCCAGACGTGGAGCACGACGACGCCCGCGATCATCCAGGGCAGGAGATAATGCAGCGAGAAGAAGCGGTTCACCGTCGGGTTTCCGACCGAGTAGCCGCCCCAGAGCAGGGTCTGGATCGTGTCGCCGACCACCGGGATCGCCGCCAGGATGTTGGTGATGACGGTGGCGCCCCAGAAGCTCATCTGGCCCCATGGCAGCGTGTAGCCGAGGAAGGCCGTGGCCATCATCAGCAGGTAGATGACGACGCCGAGGATGTAGAGCACCTCGCGGGGGGCCTTGTACGACCCGTAATAGAGCGCCCGGAACATGTGGACGTAGACCGCCACGAAGAACATCGACGCGCCGTTGGCGTGCGCGTAGCGCAGCAGCCAGCCGTAGTTCACGTCGCGCATGATCTTCTCGACGGAGTTGAAAGCGCCCGTCGCGGAAGGCTCGTAGTGCATCGCCAGCCAGACGCCGGTGATGATCTGGATGCCGAGGAAGGCGGCGAGAATCGCGCCGAAGGTCCAGAAGTAATTGAGGTTCCGCGGAACCGGGTAGGCGATGAAGGACGAGTGCACCAGCCCGGCGATGGGCAGGCGCGCCTCGAACCATTTGGCTACGCGGCTCTTGGGGACGTAGGTGCTGGCCGTACCGCTCATGCTTCCGTCCTCCTCAGGCCGCTTCCTTGCCGCCTTCGCCGATCCGGATCTTGGCATCCGTCTGGAAGGCGTAGGGCGGGATGGGCAGGTTGATCGGCGCCGGTCCATGGCGCACGCGACCCACCGCGTCGAACTGCGAACCGTGGCAGGGGCAAGCCCAGCCCTCAAAATTACCCTGGTGGCCGATCGGCACGCAGCCGAGATGCGTGCAATTGCCGTACACCACCAACCACTGGTCGTGCCCATTCTTGACACGGGTCGTGAAGGCGGCCGGATCGATCATTGCCGAGAGGGGGACCG
Source organism: Methylobacterium sp. GC_Met_3 (assembly GCF_026540775.1). NCBI lineage: Bacteria > Pseudomonadati > Pseudomonadota > Alphaproteobacteria > Hyphomicrobiales > Methylobacteriaceae > Methylobacterium > Methylobacterium sp. GC_Met_3. The sequence goes on along the minus strand of NZ_JALNUL010000012.1, from coordinate 33,840 downwards.
CCTTCATGTCGGTCAATTCCTTCGCGGTCAGCTTGCGCACGAAGATCAGCTTGCCGCGCCAGAAGACGTTGACGATCTGCCCGTCTTGGATCGGCGTCAGGTCGACCTCGATCGGTGCGCCGGCCGCGATCGTGTCGGCGTCGGGCGCCATGGACGAGATCAGCGGCCAGACCACGGACCCGGCCCCGACGGCGAGCGCGGCGCCCGTTGCCAGGAATAGGAAGTCGCGCCGGCTACTACCCTCCGGCCCGTGCGTATCCTGCCCGTGGGCCACGGGCGCGGCGGCTGATGTGTTCGCCAAGTTCATGAACTCCGTGCGTCGGCGTGAGGGCCGCAGGCGCCCTGCCCTGGTCTCCCGGCTCTAGCCAGGATCAAAGCATTATCGTTCTAATCGGGGCAATGAGACCGTCTGCCGCTCCCGAGTCAAGCGACGGTTTGCGGCGCAGCGATACGGATCGGACGTCTCTGTCCAGATATCGTGCCGATTGCCCGGAGGGGCCTCCCTCGGCTCGCGTCGGCGGCACTCCGCGGTCGATCCAGGCGCCGCAGCACTGATCACATCCGGCGTCCGAAGTCCGCCGGATTGGGTTTTCACGCGCATGCGCCGGTTGTGGCGTTCCCTCCGCCATCCCGGGCGACGCGAACTGTCTCAAGCCAGGCGATATCTGACGGGGATGCTCAACCTCGGTTTGCATCGCGTCGCGACCGACGGGGATATGACCGGTCACTCAAGACGACGCTTGGATCGATTCCCGAATCAGCAGGCGGCGGTGAGGCGTCGCCACCGCAGGACCAGCAGGCTCGCCACCGCGAACAGGCCCGCGCAGAATCCGAGCCAGATGCCGTAGCCTTAAAGACCCGCGCCCCAGGCCAGGGCGGCGCCCAGCGGTACACCGAGTCCCCAATAGCCGCCGATCGCGATCCACATCGGAACGGTGGCGTCCTGCAGGCCGCGCAGCATCCCAAGCGCCACCGACTGGATGCCGTCCGCAACCGCGAAGAGGGCCGCGAAGCCGATGAAGGCCACGGCGATCGGTAGGACCCCGGCGTTGGCTGGGTCAGCGAGGTCGAGGAACAGGCCGGTGAGTCGGTCCGGGGCGGCGAGCTGCGTGAGCGCGCAGAGGGCCATGAAGGCGAAGGCGAGCCCGAGGGCAACCGCGCCGGACCGGCGCACGCCGCTTCCGTCCCGTCGCCCGAAGGCCAGACCGACGCGGACGGTCGCGGCTTGCGCGACACCGTTCGGCACCATGAAGCAGACGGCCGCGATCTGGATCGCCACGGCGTGGGCTGCGAGCTGGCTGGCCCCGAACAGGCCCATGCCGAGGGCGGCAGCCTCGAACAATCCCGCCTCGGCGAGGCCGGTGGCCGCCATCGGCAGGCCGAGGCGGAACACGGCAGCGAGCCGCGCGCCGTCGAAGCGCCAGAACCCCTGGAGCAGCCGGTAGCGCCGGAGACGCGGATCACACAGCACCACGACGACCAGAAGGGTGAGGCTGAACACGGCCGAGCACAGCGTGGCGGCGCCGATGCCCGTCATGCCGAGGGCGAAGCCCGTCGGAAAGGCGAGCCAGAGTTCGAGGGCGACGTTCACCGGGAGCGCCGCGAGGCTCGCGGCGAGCGCCCAGCCCGGCCGTTCCAAGGCAGCGAGCGCTCCCCGCAGGGCCATGAACAGAAGGGCTGGCCACATCGCCCATTGCAGGACGCGCATGTAGGCACCGGCGGCCTCGGCCAGGGGCAGCGGTTCGCCGATCGCGGCGAGGAGCGCGCCGGTGTGCCAGAGGATCGCCATGAGGGGCACCGCCACCAGGGTGGCAGCCCAGAAGCCCGCCCGCAGGGTCCGGCGCGCGGCGTCGGTCGCCCCTGAGTCGTGCCCGAGCGCCGCCGCGATCAGCGGCGCAACCGTCCCGGTCAGACCGAGGCCGCCGATGAACAGGATGAAGTAGAGTCCGTGCGCCAGGGTCGCCGCCGCCAGCGCCTCGGAGCCGAGGCGGCCGAGCATGACCACATCGGCCATGATCAGGCCGTGCTGGGCGAGATTGGTGAGCACGAGCGGCCCGGACAGCGCGAGTGTCGCGCGCAGTTCACGGAGCCAAGGGCGGTGTGACGGGGCCCCTTCCTGCGCGGGAAGATCCGCGAGGTCGAGTGCCGACATGAAAAACTCTCGGTGTGTGCGGGATTTGGACGGATCGGCTGTCTTCGCGTGGCAGCCAACGACCTTCAGGGTGAGATTCTATCCGCGTAACGCGTCGGAAACCTGTCGCGCGCGTCGGTCCGGCGGATGCTCTGCATCGGGTGCCCCCAGCGTCGACTGGTCGGCCAGGAAGCCGCCCGATTGCCGCGACCACAGGCCGGCATAGACGCCTCCGCGGGCGACGAGTTCCGCATGCGTCCCCTCCTCGACGATTCGCCCGCGCTCGATCACGACAAGCCGGTCGAGAGCCGCGATGGTCGAGAGCCGATGGGCGATCGCCAGCACGGTCTTGCCGGCCATCAGCGTGTCGAGGGATTCCTGAATCGCTGCCTCGACCTGGCTGTCGAGAGCCGAGGTCGCCTCGTCCAGGATCAGGATCGGCGCGTCCTTGAGGATCACCCGCGCGATGGCGATCCGCTGACGCTGGCCGCCCGAGACTTTCACGCCGCGTTCGCCGACCTGGGCGTCGTAGCCACGCCGCCCTTTGTGGTCGACGAGATCGGCGATGAAACCATCGGCATGGGCCAGCTGCGCGGCCCGCGCGATCTCCTCATCGGAGGCGTCCGGCCGGCCGTAGGCAATGTTGTCGCGGATCGAGCGGTGCAGCAGCGACGTGTCCTGGCTGACCATCGCGATCGCCTCGCGCAGGGATTGCTGCGTCACCGTGGCGATGTCCTGCCCATCGACGCGGATGCGACCGCTCTCGACGTCGTAGAGGCGCAGCAGCAGGCTCGCGAGTGTCGATTTTCCCGCGCCGCTGACGCCGACGAGGCCGACCTTTTCGCCGGGGCGAATCGTGAGCGAGAAGTCCTCGATCACGGTTGCGTCGCCGCGGCCGTAGTGAAAGCCGACCGTCTCGAACCGGACCTCGCCGCCGGTGACGACGAGTTCCCGCGCGTCCGGCGCATCGACCAGCGCGTGGGGCCGCGCCATGGTCTGCATGCTCTCCTGGACCACGCCGACATTCTCGAACACGCCGCGCACGGTCTGCATCACCCAGCCCGACATCGCGATGAGCCGGAGCACCAGAGCGAGCCCCGCCGACGCCTCGCCGGTCGTCATGCCGCCGCCGCGCCACAGGACGATGCAGGCAGCGCCCGTGGCGATCAGCAGTGCGCTGTTGAGGATACCCAGCAGACTGGTGGTGAGCGTCACCAGCCGGAACTGGTGCAGGTACGCCTCGGTATGGACGTCCACGGCGTCGCGCACGGTGGCCCGCTCCTCCCGGTCCCGGGCGAAGAGCTTCACGGTCAGGATGTTGGTGTAGCTGTCGACGATGCGGCCGATCAGCGTCGAGCGCGTATCTGCGGTCTTGTGCGAGCGAGCCCGAGCTCGGGGCACGAACCATGCGGTCAGCCATGCGTAGACGCCGATCCAGACCAGGACCGGTAGGGCGAGCCATGGGGAGATCGAGCCGAACAGGCCGACCGCCGTCACGGCATAGATCGCCACGTAGAGCAGCGTGTCGATGAACACGACCGCGAGTTCGCGTACCGCCGGCCCGACCTGCACGACGCGGTTCGCGAGGCGCCCTGAGAAGTCGCCCTGGAAATACGACAGCGCGTGACCGAGGGTGTAGAGATGCGCCCGCCAACGGATCTGGCTGGTCGATTGCGGCACGATCAGCTGGTTGGACAGCACCTCGTGCGCCCAGATCGAGACCGGCCTGATCACCGCGATCAGCAGCACCGCCAAGCCGAGGCCGGTGGCGTGATCCGACAGCACGGTGGCGCGATCGGCCGTGCCGAGCAGGTCGATGAACCACCGCATGACGAGGTAGAGCGAGGCCTCGACCGTGCCGGCGAGCACTGCGATGACGAACAGGGCCGCCAGCGCAGCGCGGATCGGGCGCAGGTAGAACCACGCGAACCCGAGCACCGTACGCGGTGGCATCTGGGATTCGTCGAAGGGCGCGAACGGATCGACGCGGCGCTCGAGCCAATCGAGGAACATGCTGCCTGGGGCGTGACGCTACGGGAGCCCCTCATGTAAGCGCGGGGCGCGCCGCGCCAACCGCGCGCGGAGGTCGCGCCAAGCGCCTTAGCGGTTCAGCGCGAGGGCGGCCCCCGACTTGGTCAGCGCGCCTTCCAGGCCGCCTCCGCCCCCGCCCTGGCGCAGGCGTGCCGCCACGGTACCGCCGGGCTGATAGAGATAGACCTCGCCGTCTCGGAAATCCCAGGCCGAGACCTTGGCGAGATCCTTGTTCGGGCAGGCCGAGGCCGACGCCTTGTAGAGATCGAGCGCGGGGGCGCTGGAGAGCGTGACCTTGCAGTTCGCCCCGGTCGCGTCCCGGGCGTCCCAGCTCCCGACCACGGCGGCGCGCCCGGTGGCGACCACGGGCGGCGGCGGTGCCGGCGGGGTGACCGGCTCGGCGATCACTGTTGGCGCCGCGGGCGACAGGGCCGCTTGCGGGCCGGGAGGGGGCGACGCGTCGGGGCTTGCCGCCACGCCCGGCGGCGGGGCAAGCGGCGCTGCCGTCACCGTCCCCGACGGAACGGCCTGGACGGCTTCGAGGCCGGCCTGGGGCGCCCGGGTGCGCGGCGCGTCGAGCCGGCTGGACGCGCAGGCACCAAGGCTGGCGGCCAGGCAGAGAACGGCGAACGTCGACAGGCTCGGGCGCAGCATCGATCCACTTGGGTCAGGCTTGAACAGGCACGCTTTCGCGCGTCCCTCCTGACTCGGCGGCAAATGCGCTGACGGCAAGGCGGCCCTGGCGATGCCCGGTGAGTCCGTCGCGGGTGGCGCGCCTTTTCAAGGAAGTGTGGCGCTCAGGCCGCAAATTCAGGGCCGGTCCCGATCGCGACCGGCTCTGAGTTCCTGCGTTGACGCGCTCTTTGGCGCCGAGACGGAATTCACTTCGGCGAATATCGCGCCGTCTAATCAGAGAGCGCGCTCGATCATCATTTTCTTGATCTCGGCAATCGCCTTCGCGGGATTCAGACTCTTCGGGCAAGTATTGGCGCAGTTCATGATCGTGTGGCAGCGATAGAGCCGGAACGGGTCGTGCAGGTTGTCGAGCCGGTCACCGGTATTCTCGTCGCGTGAGTCGATCAGCCAGCGATAGGCCTGGAGCAGAGCCGCTGGGCCGAGGAACTTGTCGCCGTTCCACCAGTAGCTCGGGCAGGACGTGCTGCAGCACGCGCACAGGATGCACTCGTAGAGGCCGTCGAGGCGCGAGCGGTCCTCGGGGGTCTGGCGCCACTCCTTCTCGGGAGCCGGGGTTTCAGTCTGTAGCCACGGCTCGATCGCCGCGTGCTGGGCGTAGAAATTGGTGAGGTCCGGCACGAGGTCCTTCAGCACCGGCATGTGGGGCAGCGGATAGATGCGGATCGCCCCATCCTTGTCCTTGCGGGTTATGACCGGCAGGGCATTGTCGGGGCTCTTGCACTCGTCGATGCCCATCGTGCAGGCGAGCGCGTTCTGGCCCTCGATGTTCATCGCGCAGGAGCCGCAGATGCCCTCGCGGCAGGACCGGCGGAAGACCAGGGTCGAATCGACCTTGTTCTTGATCCACAGGAGTGCGTCGAGGACCATCGGGCCGCAATCCTCGCGATCGACCTGATAGGTGTCGATGCGCGGATTGGCCCCGTCATCCGGGTTCCAGCGATAGATCTTGAACGTCTGCAGGCTCCGGGCGCCCGGAGGGGCCGGCCAGGACTTGCCCTGCGTGATCTGGGAGTTCTTCGGAAGGTTGAACTGGGCCATTGGGTCGATGTCCGGCAGTATCGGTCAGGTAGGAAAGTCGGGATCGAGGATTCGCACGCGAACGCGCTCATCTTCGATCGTGACGATCGCGCCGGCTTCTAGGGAGCCGCGGTGATCCGTCAGGACGCGTGCTACGACAGTGAGGTGGCGCTCAAGCTCGATGCGTCCGCACCGAAGCTGAATCACGCTCGGGGCGATCAACCCCTGTCGCGTCAGGGCGACGCCAAAATCGAGGTCTCGCGTGAGCACGATCGCGCTATTGGCGCGTGCCCAATCCATGATCGCCTCGTCGGTCGCATCCCGACGCCCAATCGTGCTCCAGTGGGCGACAGATAATCCTTGGCTTTCCAGCCCACCGACCCAGGCGATCGACAGATTCATATCGACGACGAGTTTCATGCGGCGACCAGGCCAACTTCCCGGAAGCCTGCGAGTGACGCGCCGAAGCGAAGGGCTTCGAGAATGTCCTCTCGCTCCAAGTAGGGATAGCCAGCTAGGAGTTCGTCGATCGTCGTTCCGCCACCGAGTTCACCCAGGATCATCCCGACCGTCACTCGCATGCCGCGGATGCACGGCTTGCCACCCATCACCGCGGTATCAACCGAGATCCGGGGAAATCCCTGGTAGGTATGCGGCACAACAACACTCCTCACACCTCGATTCGACCGGTGAACGGTCCGAAAACGGCGTGAATGCCGGTTTTCGGCACCCACGGCACGGACAGTCAATTTAGTACACGCGGGCCTTCGGCTCGATATACTGAATCTCGTTAGACATCGTGTAGGTGTGAACCGGGCGATAATCGATGTTTACCTGATGCCGGCTCTCGTCGAGCCAGGACAGGGTGTGCTTCATCCAGTCCTTATCGTCGCGATCCGGGAAGTCCTCGCGGGCATGGGCACCGCGGGACTCGGTTCGGTTGGCAGCCGATTCCATCGTCACCACCGCCTGGCCGATCAGGTTGTCGAACTCCAGGGTCTCCAGGAGGTCGGTGTTCCAGACCAGCGACCGGTCGGTGATTCTCACGTCGGCGGCGGCGTTCCAGACCTTGTGGATCAGGCCCTTGCCCTCCTCCAGAACCTCACCGGTGCGGAACACAGCGCAGTTGTTCTGCATGGTCTTCTGCATCTCGGCGCGCAGATCCGCGGTCGGCGTCGAGCCATTGGCGTGGCGGAAACGGTCGAGGCGCTCGAGCGCCTTGTCGGTGGCGCCCTTCGGCAATTCCATCGCCCGCCCGTTCGGCTCGACGATCTCGGCGCAGCGCTTGCCGGCTGCCCGGCCGAACACCACGAGGTCGATCAGCGAGTTCGAGCCGAGGCGGTTGGCGCCGTGCACCGACACGCAGGCCGCCTCGCCGATCGCCATCAAACCGGGAACCACCGTGTCGGGGTTGCCGTCGCGCAGCGTCAGCACCTCGCCGTGATAGTTCGTGGGAATGCCGCCCATGTTGTAGTGCACGGTGGGGATGACCGGGATCGGCTCTTTGGTGACATCGACACCGGCGAAGATCTTTGCCGATTCCGAGATACCCGGCAGGCGCTCGTGCAGGATCTTCGGATCCAGGTGATCGAGGTGCAGGTAGATGTGGTCCTTGTTCTTGCCGACGCCGCGGCCGTCTCGGATCTCCATGGTCATCGAGCGCGAGACCACGTCGCGCGACGCGAGATCCTTGGCCGACGGTGCATAGCGCTCCATGAAGCGCTCGCCCTCGGAATTGGTCAGGTAGCCGCCCTCGCCGCGCGAGCCCTCGGTGATCAGGCAGCCCGCGCCGTAGATGCCGGTCGGGTGGAACTGCACGAACTCCATGTCCTGCAGCGGCAGGCCCGCACGCAGAACCATGGCATTGCCGTCGCCCGTGCAGGTATGCGCGGAGGTCGCCGAGAAATAGGCGCGGCCGTAGCCGCCGGTCGCCAGGATGGTCGTCTGGGCGCGGAAGCGGTGGATCTCGCCGGTGGCCTGGTCGAGGGCGATGACGCCGCGGCAGCGGCCCTCGTCGTCCATGATCAGGTCGAGGGCGAAATACTCGATGAAGAAGTCGGTCTGGTTCTTCACCGCCTGCCCGTAGAGGGTGTGCAGCATGGCGTGACCGGTCCGATCGGCCGCCGCGCAGGTGCGCTGGGCGGTGCCCTTGCCGTAATCGGTGGTCATGCCTCCGAACGGGCGCTGGTAGATTTTTCCTTCTTCCGTTCGGGAGAACGGCACGCCCCAGTGCTCAAGCTCGTAAACGGCCGCAGGTGCGTTCCGAACCAAGTATTCGATGGCGTCCTGATCGCCGAGCCAGTCCGACCCCTTCACGGTGTCGTACATGTGCCAGCGCCAGTCATCCGGGCCCATATTGCCGAGCGAGGCCGAGATGCCGCCCTGCGCCGCCACGGTGTGCGAGCGGGTCGGGAACACCTTGGTGATGCAGGCGGTGCGCAGGCCGGCCTCCGAGCAGCCGACGGTCGCCCGCAGGCCCGCGCCGCCCGCGCCGACGATCACCACGTCGAAGGCGTGATCGTGGATGGTGTAGGCAGGCCCGCTGCCGTTGGTGCCATTGGCGGCCATGTTCGGCTCCTCGAATGTCGTGATGGCGGGGTTCAGGCCGGCTGTCCGAAGCCGATGCGCAGGACCGCGTAGAGGCAGGCGACGGCCACGAGGACCGCGTAGACGTTGTTGGCGAGCACCGCGGCGATCTTGGTCGCCTGCGCGTGAACGTAATCCTCGATGACCACCTGCATGCCAATGCGCATGTGGAGCGTCACCGACAGGAGTGCCAGGATGAGGATGATCGCGACGAAGGGGTTTGCGACGATATGGACTGCGCCCGCGTAATCGCGGCCGGCCATGTTCGCGATGATGACCACGAACGCCAGCATCAGCACCGTGTTGGTCAGCGCGGTGACGCGCTGCAACCACCAATGGCTGACACCGTGATGGGCGACGCCCAGGCCCCGGACGCGGGCCCGCGGGGTGCGGATCGAGACGCTCGTGTCCTGGCGGATCTTTTCCTTGGCCATGACGACCTCCTCAGCGGACCAGAAGGGCGACCGCCCAGATGACGAGCGTGAGCGCCACCGACCCGATCAGGGTCAGACGGGACATCGCCAGCCGCTTCTCCCGATCGAAGCCGATCCCGAAGTCCCAGGCGAAATGGCGCAGGCCGCCGAGCATGTGGTGCATCAGGATCCATGTGTAGACGAACAGGATCAGGCGCCCGATCACGGAGCCGAAAAACCCGGCGACATAAGAATAGGCGATCGGTCCGGAAGCCAGCGCCAGCAGCCAGATGGCAACGAGTGCAGTCCCTCCGTAGAGCGCCGTTCCGGTGATGCGGTGAAACACCGACATCGCCATGGTCCAGGTCCAGCGATAGATCTGGAGATGCGGCGAAAGCGGCTGTGCCACTGTCGGGCGTGCGGTGGGTGCCATCGGGATGAAGCCTCGCAGCTGCGAACTGGACCGTCTCTAATCTGGTAGCGCTAGTGCCTGCGCGGGCAAGCCGCAATCCATCATGGTGCGACGCAATGTGCCCACGCGGGCAACACAAATCGGTTTCTGTCACTTCAGCATGCCGAGCAGCAGCCACCATGCATAATCGAGGGGGGCAGCCACGATGAGCCCAACCACGCCGAAGCTCAGGGTGAGTCGCGTCGCATCCCGGAGCCGGACGCCGCCGAGTTCGCTGGCGAACACGATCGGCGGCGCTTGGTACGGGAAGAAGACCGTCGAGTAGCCGATGACCTGTAGCGAGACGACCGCGTAGGGTGACATTCCGCTAGCGGCCGTCATGTCGCGCGCCAGCGCGGTGTAGAGCGCCGGTGCGCCGTTGGCGGTGAGAAGCAGCGTCAGGCCCGTGCCGAGGCCCGTCAGCACGGCGAAGTTCTGGACTGGGGCGCCGGGCTCGAGCGGCGCCACCGACAACACGAGGTGCCCGAGGCGTTCGCCGAGCCCGGTTTCGTTGACGAGGGCGACGAGCCCCAGCAGGGCCGCGATGTAGAAGCAGATCCGCAGATTGATCTGCTGGAAGCTCTCGGATGGAAGAACGCCGACCCGCGGCAGCAGGCAGACGACGGCGGCGGCGAGGCCGACCCAGGCCGGGGCGAGCCCATGCAGGCTGTCGGTCATCCACAGCGCGAGCGTGCAGGCGAGGATCGCGGCGAGGCGCCGCTCGCCGGCGGAGATCGGCGGCAGGGCCGGCAAGGCCGGGGCACCGTGCGCCAGCCGATCCGGGAACAGCCGCACGACCAACAGCACCAGGATGACGCCCTTGACCCCGGCCAGGACGGGCGCGTGCAGCAGGAAATACGACAGGTAGGAGAAGTGGACACCGAGCAGATGTTCGGCCGATCCGGCCATCACGAGGTTCGGTACGTTGGCGGGCAGGATCGCGGCGGAGAGAATCGGCGTGGCGACGCCCACGGCCAGAACCGCCCCGGTCCGCCCTGGGCGACCCTGGACGAGTCCGAATGCGTCGCAGAGCGCCAGTGTCACCGGAATCATCAGCGCGATCCGCCCGAGATTCGACGGCATGACGAAGGCGATCAGGAAGCTGAGACCGACCAGTCCGGCGATCAACTGCGGGTAGGAGCCGGAGAGGCGAAGCGCCAGCGCGCGGGCCACACGGCTGCCCAAGCCGGTACGCGTCATGGCCTGTCCAACCACCATGCCGGACAGGACGAGCCAGAAGGCCGAAGCCGAGAAGCCGGAAAAGACCGTGGTGGCGCTGCCCAGGCGGAAGAGCATCGCCAGTCCGAAGAAGGCGAGCGCCGTCACCACCTCGGGCAACAGCGCAGTCGCCCACAGGCTCATGCACAGCACGAGCAGAGCGGCGGTCGCCGGCACAGCTGCAACCCCGCTCACGCGATCCTCCCCTCTTCACACCCCCGACAATGCGAACATCCTGTCCGGTTTGGAAAGGTTCGCAATTCGGCAGTGATGGACGGAGCCTTCTTCAACCGCGAAGGCCCGCGCTTCGAGACCGACATGGTGCCGATGGCGATCCGACGCGCGCCGAGGGATTTCGACACGCGGAGGCCCGGCCGTACACCGGCCGGGCCTCCCGAATTCGAGTCCGGACGTGCGATTGCGAGGGGTTCAGTAGCCGTACGTGCCGCAAGAGGCCGGATCGTAGGCGCCGTAGCCATACTCGGTGTTGCAGCTGTCGTCGCCGAAGCCACCGAGTCCGTATCCAACGCCGAGGCCGAGCCCTACGCCCGCGAGGCCATACCCGAGACCACGTCCGTAGCCGCGGCCAGGGTGACGGCCCGCAAAGCCCCGCCCAGCCAGTCCGGGGGTTCCGATGCCCCCCGGTTTCCGATGACTCCGCGGGTCCCGAGCGCGCCGACGCGGCCGAAATTGCCGAATCCCCCGGTCCGAAGACCGCCCCCGGCGGTTGCGCCGGTCCCGCCCAGGCCTGTGCCGCGGAAGCCGCCGCCGAGCCCGCCCGCGCGGGCGCCGCCGAAGCCTGCACCGCCGCCATGGAACCCACCGCCATGAAATCCGCCGCCGAAGCCGCCGCCGTGAAATCCTCCGCCGCCAAAGCCGCGTGCATCCGCGCCGACCGGGTTGAAAGCCGCGGCCGCAAGCAATGCGGTCGATACCAATGCCAGATACTTCATCGAACAACCCAACGTTTCATGTGATCGTTGATTGTCCTACAGCGCTGAACCCGCGCGTATCCAAGCTTCGGTATCGAGCGCGCGTGTCGTTCCGTCGCTGCACTGGGCCGACAGCATGGTCTCTCGAGAGCGTGGCTGCACGAATCGGACCGGTCGTTCAACGGAACGGCGGTTCGTCGAAGCTCCGCAGCTTGCGCGAGTGCAGCCCGTGCCGATCGGCACGCAGGGCGTCGAGCGCGGCGAGCCCGACCTTGAGATGCTCGGAGACTGCCCGATCGTAGAACGCGTTGGCGGCGCCCGGCAGCTTGATCTCGCCGTGGAGCGGCTTGTCCGACACGCAGAGCAACGCTCCGTAGGGCACGCGCAGGCGGAAGCCCTGGGCGGCGACGGTGCCGCTCTCCATGTCGACCGCCACCGCCCGGGACTGGTTTATCCGCCGCCGCTCCTGGCTGAACCGCAATTCCCAATTGCGGTCGTCGTAAGTGACGACCGTGCCGGTGCGCAGGCGCCGTTTGAGGGCTTCGGCCTGCTCGCCCGTCACGGCGGCGGCGGCGTTCTGGAGCGCGACCTGCACCTCGGCGAGCGCGGGGATCGGCACGTCCGGGGGCACAAGCTCGTCGAGGATCCGGTCGCGACGGAGATACGCGTGCGCCAGCACATAATCCCCGATGGTCTGCGATTGCCGCAGGCCGCCGCAATGGCCGACCATCAGCCAGCAATCCGGGCGCAGCACCGCGAGGTGATCGGTGATCGTCTTCGCGTTCGAGGGACCGACGCCGATATTGACCAGGGTCGTACCCTGATGCGTCCCGTCTTCGCCCCGGGTGACGAGGTGATAGGCCGGCATCTGGTGCCGGTGCCAGGGTGAGGCCGCGATCACCGCCGCCGGGTCGGCTTGCGCGGCCTCGGCGCGCGAGACAGAAATTCCGCCCGGCAGGACCAGACGTTCGAACCCTTCCGCACCCGAGGCCAACCGGTCCAGCCCGTGGCGGACGAACTGATCGACGTAACGGTGATAGTTGGTCAGCAGGATCCAGGGCTGGACCTCGCGCCAGTCGCAGCCCGTGTAGTGGACGAGGCGACGCAGCGAGTAATCGACCCGCACCGCATCGAACAGGGCAAGCGGTAGCGGCTCACCCGCGGCGCGGTCGAAGATGCCATCGGCAATCTCGTCGCCCACCAGCGACAGCAGCGGCACCGGGAAGTAGGTGGCAAGGTCCGCGCCGTCGACGGCGCGTCCGCGCGCGTCGAGCCCGGCCTCCAGCACGTAGGGATAGGGTATTTCCTGCGCGCTCAGACCCACTTCGAGGGTGATCCCGTAATCGGCGATCAGCGGTTCCAGCTGGCGGGTCAGGTAGTGGCGGAAGAAGGCGGGGTGCGTGACCGTGGTCGCGTAGGTGCCGGCGGCCTGGAGCTTCGCGGTGGCGCGCCGCACCCGCGGCAGTGGACCGTCCGGACGGTAGCTGATCCGCAATTCGGGGTAGCGGAAGGCGAGGCGCTCGGTGGCGTCCGGGGGCGGGCGCCCGGCGAGGTAGCGCTCCAGGGCCTGGCGCAAAGCGCCGACGGCCCCGTCGTAGAGCTCGACCAAGCGATCGATCGCAGTTCCGGCATCCGCCACGGCCTGCATCGGCCGCAATTCCCGCTCGATCATGTCGCCTCCGGGTCTAAGGTCTTGTTTTGATGCGCTCACTTGCGCCGAACCGCTGCCCACTTCAGCGGGGGGCGCTGTAGGGCCGGCTCTACACCGCCAGACGTGGGGTTGCGAGATGTGGGGTTGCGGGCGCCGGGTGCTTGGCCGAGAAGCCCGCTGAGGCAGAGCGAGGTCGCATGAAAGCGGACGAGTTCGGGATCCGTCCCGGCGAGGAGATGGCAAATCTGCCCGCAGATTTCGATGCAGGCCTTCACTTCATCGGCCGGTTGCGCACTCCCTGGCGGACGCGTTCCGAGTGCCCGAAGAACGGTCTGCAGACCGAGGCGCTCTGCACGGTGGAGATCGATGCGCCCTACGTTCCGGGTCTGCGCACCATTACAGGCTGCACGCACCTGATCCTGCTCTACTGGATGGACCGGGCGACCCGCGGCCTCGTGGTCCAGCAGCCGCGCCACGCTGATGGCCCGCGCGGCACCTTCTCGCTGCGCTCACCGGCGCGGCCGAACCCGATTGCCTTGTCGGTTGTGGACCTGCTCGGCCGGGAGGGCGACGTGCTGCGGGTGCGCGGGCTTGACTGCATCGACGGTACGCCGCTCCTCGACATCAAGCCCTACTACGCATCGACGGATTCCCGTCCGAATGCGCAGGTCGGCCGTGCCGGTGCTGAGCGGTGAGGCGTCTCGCTTTCCTGATCGTCGCGGGTATCGGGTTGCTCGTTCTCGGCGGGCTTGTGGGCTGGCGTCTGCACAGGCCGGCTGCCGATGCGCGTGCCTACGCGGTGATGCGCCTCATCGCCATTCAGGTGAGCCTCGACGAGGCGCCGCCGGACTTCGTCTTCTATGGAGGCGATTCGCAGGTCGAGCTGCAGCCGGGTGGCCAGCAGGTCTGCGGATTGCCGCTGGTCAATGGCGGCGTGAGCGGATCAACGGCAGCGGCTTACGCGGATCACCTGAAGCAGCTGACCTTCGCCCGACACCCTTGGACCGCCGTGCTGACGATCGGGACTAACGACATCCTCGCGAAGAACAAGCCGCGCACTGCCGAGCCGGCCGCGCGGTTCGAGGCCGCTGCGGAGATCATCGTACGGCGCCTGCAGAGCCTCGCGCCGCGGGTGGTTGTCACCGCCCTCCCCCCGCTCGGACGCGAACTCGGTACGCTCGTCGATGCCGCCGCGGTCGCGGATTACTCGCAGCGGCTGCACGTCCTCTGCGGGCGGATCGGCTGCGCCTTCGCAGATCCGTTCGCGGATCTGCGCGATGGCGAGACAGGCTTCGCCAAGCCCGGCGCCATGCGCGACGGTCTTCACCTCGCCGCTTACCGGCCCGCGCTGAAGGCGCTTGAACCGGTCCTGTGCGGACCGTGAACGCCTATTCCCACTCGATGGTGCCGGGGGGCTTCGAGGTGATGTCGTAGGTCACCCGGTTGATGCCCTTCACCTCGTTGATGATGCGGGTCGCGACCCGGCCGAGGAACGCCATATCGAAGGGGTAGAAATCGGCCGTCATGCCGTCTACCGACGTGACGGCCCGCAGCGCGCAGACATGATCGTAGGTGCGGCCGTCGCCCATCACGCCCACGGTCTTCACCGGCAGGATCACCGCGAAGGCTTGCCAGATCGTGTCGTAGAGCCCGGCCTGCCGGATCTCGTCGAGGTAGATCGCATCGGCCTTGCGCAGGGCCTCCAGCTTCTCGCCGGTGATCGTGCCGGGGCAGCGGATCGCCAGACCCGGGCCGGGGAACGGATGGCGACCGACGAAGGCTTCGGGCAGGCCGAGTTCCTTGCCGAGCACCCGGACCTCGTCCTTGAACAGCTCGCGCAACGGCTCGACGAGCTTCATGTCCATGCGCTCGGGCAGGCCGCCGACATTGTGGTGGCTCTTGATCGTCACCGAGGGGCCGCCGGTGAACGACACGCTCTCGATCACGTCCGGATAGAGCGTACCCTGCGCCAGGAACTTCGCGCCGCCGATCTTCTTCGATTCGGCTTCGAACACGTCGATGAACAGCCGACCGATGGTCTTCCGCTTCACCTCCGGATCGGAGACGCCTTCGAGCGCCGAGAGGAACATCCCCGACGCCTCAACGTGGACCAACGGGATGTTGTAGTGGTCGCGGAACAAAGCCACGACCTGCTCGGCCTCGCCCAGGCGCAGCAGTCCGTGATCGACGAACACGCAGGTGAGCTGATCGCCGATCGCCTCGTGAATCAGCACCGCCGCGACGGCGGAATCGACGCCGCCCGAGAGGCCGCAGATCACCTTTTCGGTGCCGACCTGTTCGCGGATCTTGGCGATCGCCTCCTCGCGGTAGGCGCCCATGGTCCAGTCGCCCGAGCAGCCCGCAATGTCGCGCACGAAGTTGCGGATCAGCAGGGCGCCGTGGGGCGTGTGCGCCACCTCCGGGTGGAACTGCACCGCGTAGTAGTTGCGCGCCGCGTCCGCCACCGCCGCGAACGGGGCGTTCTTGGAAATCGCCACGGTGGTGAAGCCGTCCGGCAGCTTGGTGACCCGGTCGCCATGGCTCATCCAGACCGGGTAGGTCTCGCCCTTGTGCCAGACGCCCTTGAACAGGGGGCAATCCGCCAGGATCTCGACCTCGGCCCGGCCGAACTCCGCGTGATGCCCACCCTCGACCGCGCCACCGAGCTGGGCCGCCATCGTCTGCTGGCCGTAGCAGATGCCGAAGACCGGCACGCCCGAATCGAACACCGACTGCGGCGCCCGGGGCGAAGCCTCGACGGTCACCGATTCGGGGCCGCCGGAGAGGATCACGCCCTTCGGCTTCTGCTCGCGGAACGCGGCCTCGGCCTTCGTGAAGGGCACGATCTCGCAATACACGCCCTCCTCCCGCACCCGGCGGGCGATGAGCTGCGTCACCTGGGAGCCGAAATCGACGATCAGGATCTTGTCGTGGTCGGTGTTCATCGCGGGCGATTATCCGAAGCCCGGGGCGCGCGCAACGCGCACCCCCCATGCGGGCTGGGGATCGCCGCGCAAGGCACGCGCCAGCCCTGTCGCGCTTTCAGTCGAAGTTGCGGACCTTGGCCGAGCCGCCCAGGCTGATTGCAGGCTTCGCCGGCGCGCCCGCAAGGCTGACCTTCTTCTGGCCCGGCATGGTCTTGGCGCGGAGCTCGGGTGCAGCGACCGGTGCCGGCTTGGACGGCTTCAGATGCGCCTGGCCGTGAATGACCGAGCCGATCTCGCCGGCGACGCGAATCAGGTCGTCCCGGTCGCAGGAGCGGGCCACCTTCAAGCCGAGCTTGTGCATGTGGCTCTTGCCGTAAAGGTAGGTGGCGAGCTGGGCGCGCTTCAGGGGCTCGATCTGCTCGAGGATCAGCGGCAGGTCGAAATCGTCGGCACGGTACACGGAGCCCAGGACTTCGAGGCTCACGGGACAATCGACTTCGGGCTCGGCGCCGCTTGTCGGGTGCGATTGCGTCATGGTTGCCTCTCGGGGATCGGTGGATCGGGGTCGTCGGATGCAACGGGGCCGGGGTCGGTTTCAACCCCTATTCGGACAGTGAGGTTCGCCACCGCCCCCACGGGTGGCGCGGCCGGCGCGACGGGGGCCGGCTCGCCCGTGGGCTTCCAGGCGGCGAGGCATCCCGTGCAAACCGATTCGATCACCGCTCGGGCATGCGCCTGCCGGCGCAGCCACAAGGCCTCCCGGGCCGCGCGTGCGGCCTCGGCGTCCGCGATGGGACGGATGCGGAGGAAGAGCGGCTCCTGCGCGATCGCGGGGGCCGGCGCCAGCATGAGCAGTCCGAGCACGACCAGGATGTGACGACCCAGCCCGTACGACCGCGTCGGTGCCGGCGCAGCAAGACTGGCCATGCGTCCCTCCCGGCCGAACCCAGCGTGATACGTCGCCCCGTAAGGTAAACCAGCGCTTAACGAAGCCGCGGCTCCGAGATGGCCCCAACGGGTCTGCCGCAGCCGGAACTTCGGTCGCCGGCGCCGGTAGAACCAGGGGCGGACCAAACGAAGGACTGCCCGATGCCTCAGATGTTCGACTGGATTTTCTTCGCCATCATGCTCCCCGTCCCGGCCTACCTGGCCTGGGACTGGATGCAGCACCGGTAGGTTGCGGACCCCCTGCTAAGTCCTTGATTGATCGCAGGGTTTGATCGCAAAACCGGCGGCCGCTTTC
This sequence comes from Methylobacterium sp. GC_Met_3, assembly GCF_026540775.1. Taxonomy (NCBI): domain Bacteria; kingdom Pseudomonadati; phylum Pseudomonadota; class Alphaproteobacteria; order Hyphomicrobiales; family Methylobacteriaceae; genus Methylobacterium; species Methylobacterium sp. GC_Met_3. The sequence goes on along the minus strand of NZ_JALNUL010000012.1, from coordinate 16,544 downwards.
GCGAAGCTGCTCATGCGGACGGAGCCGCACGCGCCATTGGCGCCGAAGGCTCGACCGTCTCGCCGCTCTCCGTCTCACGGGCGGTCCGGCGCCGATCCTGCGCGTGCCCAAGCCAGAGGCTGTTCAGGAGCCACGCGGCGGAGAGCGGGATCGCCGCCCCGGCGATCCCGGTGCTGCCGAGTCCCAGCCCCTGGATGCCCGTGAAGGACCACGCGCCGATCTGATCGCCGAGGCGATAGACCACCGTGTCGATGAAGCTCTTGGCCTTATAGCGATCCTCTCGCGGAACGACCGTGAACAGCACTTCCCGGATTGGCCGGGCGATGGCGTAGTTTCCCGCCCGCCGAAGCACCTGAAAAGCGACGATGACGCCGATCGTCGGCCAGATCGCCAGCGCTGCGAAGCCGAGGATACTGAAGGCCGGCAGGATGGCGAGCGTCAGCGCAACGCCGAGCCGGTTCACGATCCGGCCGGTGAGGAAGAGCTGCACGCCGAGCGTCAGGACGTTCACCGCGAGATCGACGCTCGCGAAGAAAGCCGTCTGCGCGCCGCGATCCGGGAAGCTGCGCTTCGCGATGCCGGCCTGCTCGAAATACAGGAAGGTCGAGGTCACCGAGAACAGCAGCAGGAACAGCGAGATGTTGAGAAGGTAGGGGGACGCGAAGGTCCGGGTCACGCCCGCCAGCACGCTGCCGCCGATCGTTCGATCGTGGTCGCCCTTCTGAATCGTGCTGCTGCCCGGCACCTCGTGGAGCTGGCTCGACAGGGCCGCCAAGCCGCGCATGCAGAACACGGCGACTTCGAGCAGCACCACGGCGCAGAGCATCAGGCCCCAGGTCGAGACGTTCTTGGCGAGGATCGCCGTGGTGGCCGAGCCCGCGATGGCGCCGAGTGTCGCGCCGGCCGCGATGAAGCCGAACAGGCGCCGGCCCTGCTCGTTCGAGAAGACGTCGACGATCGTCGCCCAGAAGATCGAGACGACGAAGAGATTGAAGATCGACAGCCAGACGAAGAAGACGCGGCCGATCCAGATATTCCAGTCCGGCGGGGCGAGGTACAGGACCAGCGCGAAGGCGAGGATATTGGCCGCGAAGAACCGGTAGGTGATCGGCACGAACCGCGCCCGCGGCATCCGCTTCACCAGATAGGCGAAGGGCAGGTTCAGGCAGAGCATGCCCACCAGGGTCGCGGTGAACAGCCAGGGTAGATTCTCGATGCCGCCCGCCACGCCCATCTGGTCGCGGATCGGGCGCAGCACGTAGTAGGCGGCCAGGATCGAGAAGATATAGGCCCACGCCCAGGCGAGCGCCCGGCCTTCGCCGGGCTTCACGTCGATCAACCGCGCCAGCGGACCGCGGTGGAGAACCGGATCAGGCATGAGCGCGCCCCGCCGGGACGATGGCTGCATACCCGCATCGGTTCACTGAGTGAGCCCGAGCTTCTCACGCAGTTCCGGTGCGGTGACGTCGTGACCGAAGCCGGGCGATCCCATCGCGAACTTGTCGGCATCCTTGAGCGGGCCGACCACGACCGGGTCGAAGCCGGCATCGCGAACGAGACTTGCCGCGACCTTCAGGGCTTGCTGATCGTCCCCTGCGATCGGGATCGCCATGCGGCCGCCGGCGCGGCCCTTGCCGCCATCGGCGCCCTCCTTGGCGAAGACCTTGTAGTTGGCCGCATTGAACGCGCGCACCAGCTTCGCGCCGGGAAAATACTTGGCCGACGTCGCCCCGATGCCGCCGGCCTGGACCTCGTCGTACAGTGCGCCGTCCCGCTTCTGCGTGGCATTGCCGGCGTCGAGCACGATCTTGCCGTTGAGCGCAGGACCGATCTCCTTCGCGAGATCCGGGTAGGCCTTGTACGGCACGGCGATGAACACGGCCTCGCCGAACTTGATCGCCTCCTCCGGGGTGCCGGCCTTCGCCATCGGACCCAGCTCCGACACCAGGGGAGCGAGCGTTTCGGGATGGCGTGAGGCGAACATCACTTCATGGCCATCCTTGACCCAGAGGCTTCCGATCGTGCCGCCAATGTTGCCGGCCCCGATCACGCCGATCCGGATTTTCTTGGTCCCGTCCTGCGCGAGGGCGGGAACCGCGGCCGCCAGGGATAGTCCGGCCGCCAGGGCAAGCGCCGTACGGCGGGTGAAACGATCAGACCGCATCGATGAAGGTCTCCATCTGCTTGCGCTGGGCCGCATCGGGGAGTTTCCCGCGGGCGGCGGCGAGGTTGTCCTCGACATAGGCGGCCTTCGCCATGCCGGGGATCGGACAAGTCACGGCCGGGTTGCCGAGCACGTATTTGAGGAAGACCTGCGGCCAGCTCGTGCAGCCGAGATCCGTCGCCACGGGCGGTAGCTCCCTGCCCTGGACCGCCTTGAACAGGCGGTCGCGGCCGAAGGGCACGTTGGTCATCACCGCCATGCCGCGCTCGGCCGCCAGCGGGATCACCCGCTCGGCGGCGGCGCGGTTGTCGATGGCGTAGTTTACCTGGATGAAATCGAGCGCCTCGCGTTTCATCACGGCTTCGAGGGCGTCGAGCTGGTTGTCGCGCCAGACCGTGATGCCGACGTAGCGGATCCGCTCCGCGGCCTTCAGGTCGCGCAGCACAGCAAGATTCTCGGTCACGTCGATCAGATTGTGGACCGCGACGAGGTCCAGCGTCTCGACCTTCAACCGCTTCAACGACCGCTCGAACTCCTTGAGGGTCTCGTCTCGGCCGGTCGTGTCGACCTTGCTGGCGAGGAAGACCTTCTGGCGCAGGCCGGTCTCTGCCAGGATCGCGCCGAGCACGTCCTCCGCGGTGCCATAGCTCGGTGCGGTGTCGATCACGGTCCCGCCAAGGGACACGAAGGCCTGGACCGCCTCCTTGAGGGGCGCGATCCTGTCGGCGGTTGGCTCCACCTCATACCGGCGGGAGGTGCCGATGCCGATCGCCGGCAGCATCTCGCCGCTCGACGGGATGGGCCGGCGGATCAGTGGCTCGGCCGCGAAGGCCGCGCGGCGGGCGAGCGGCGCGAGGGCCGCGGCGGCGATGACGGCGCGGCGGGAGAGGGGCATGGCCGATATCCGGAGAGGTCGGGACGCCCCTTCGAGATAGGGCACTGCGTGAGATTTTGTATTCCTTATTCTCACGCTTGCGCGATCGGATGTCCGAGGTCGGCCAGCGCTGGGTATGCGCCCGACTAATCCTCCTCGGGCGGGTCCTCGAATTCGGCGCCCTCGGTATCGGGCGCGATGCGGAACCGGTATTCGTCGATCGCCAGGAAGGCGCGGTGGGCGACCTGCGGATCGATGCCGTCGCGTACGACGAGCGTCTGGAAATCAATGAACAGCCGGGCGATGCGCGCCTCTTCCGAGAGTCCGGCCAGCGCGGACGAACTGGCGCCCGCGCGCATGACGTAGCGCTTCGCCACCCCGGCCTCGTCGGGCGCGGGCAGGACGACAACCTGCCCGGCCGTCTCAGGCTTGAGCTCGGACCAACGGGCGGGCGTCCAAGCGATGATGGCTTCGGTCTGCTTCATCAACACCTCCGGCAGGGAGATATCGGCCTACCGGCACTGCCGCCACGCGTCGAGATGGCGCTTCCGGGCCGTCAGCGTGCCCGTGCCATCAGCGTGCGCGCAGAACCTGTCCGCGGATCTCACCCTTCGGATTCGCCGCCGTGTGGATGTTGAAATAGACGCGGCCGGCTTCGAGATCCGCAGCCTTGGCATCGTCCAGGGTCGCCTCGCCGGTGAACGGGCTGGCCGCGACCGTCGCGGGCACCTGGACCCCGGCATTTTCCCCTGGCTTGGCTGGCCCGTGGAAATGGGCTGCCGTCACAGGACCGGTGAGGTTGCTGTAGCTCCCGTTCCAGCTCAGGCGTTTGGTGGCCGGATCGAACGTGGCGGTGAGCTCGCCAGTCCCCTTCGACTGGGTGGGCGGCACCTCGCCGGCTGCGTCCAGGGTCGCCCGGTAGGTGGCTCCCTCCCCGGCCGCCTGGGCGGCAGGCGCCGCAGCCAAGGCCAGCACAACAGCGAGATATCGGCAGGCGTGACGCGTCATCGAACGCTCCAAGTGTTGAGTCGGGTCTCAGCGAGCCCGATTTACATCCTAGCGCGACGCGTCGGCCGGCACAGTGCCCGACCGCTTGCGGGGCGGGACGGTGGTTTCGTTTGGTCTCATGTCCGCAGCGCGAACCATCGCCCCGCGCGCTCGCGCGATTTGCCCGCGTGAGACCGTTGACACCATGCGCCGGCCCTCCCTATACCGCCCACGTCGACCGTGCGCAGCGCGGTTTCGGCGCGTGGCGGGGTAGCTCAGTTGGTTAGAGCAGAGGAATCATAATCCTTGTGTCGGCGGTTCAAATCCGTCCCTCGCTACCATCAGTTTCAACAGCTTAGACCGAATACGTGATGCGACCGGTGAGCTGAAAAGCCATTGGGTTGCTGGATCAGGATCGGTCGATCTATCCAATCATATTGGTTCGGCGCAGGTGGGCATGCAGCCTCTGACGCGTGTGTCGCGGTCAGTACATCGCGGGTTTGTGCGCGTCGGCAGCGCGAGGGCGCATCGCCCGCAACTGCCTTCGACCTGCTGCAACGCAACTGTACCGTTCTCTAGGTCCGGGACTTCGCTCAACGCGCCCGGCCCTACGATCAGGCGGGGATGGGTGCGCGACCCAGAGCATCGCCCACCCAGCGACGCAGGCCTTCGACGATACGCCCCATCACGCGGGCGAGTGGCGAGCGCCACAGACCATGTCCGTCATCGCACAGCGGATCGTTCACCACGGGGTTGCCGTCGAGGCACATCAGGACATTGCCGATGTTCGGATCGAGCCCCTGCGGTGACACACTCCGGAGGGCCGCGACATAGGCCTCGTATCCCGGCCAAGTGGCCCTGAACCGCTCTCGGATACCGTCATGGCTGGCATGATCGATCCTGGGTTCGTGCGCCGGCCATTCGACCTTGAACCGGTCGCGAACCCCGTCATCCATCGCGCTGCCCGGGTGGTCCGCGATGACGGCATGGGCGTAGGCCAGCCACCAGACATCCCGAGCTGGCTCGCTCAGGCGCTTGCCCACCGTCATCAACGCACCGCAGCGGCTGATATGCATGTCATGGACGCGCGGTGCATGCGGTCCGTTCGAGCCCGCAAACCCCCTGCGGAGCAGCGCGGCGTAATCACCGAACCCGTCGGCCTTGCGTGCGAAGCGCACGACAACGTCCGGATGATCCGGATGTGCATGAACCGAGCCGTGATACCCAAAACCGATCTCGGACCACCCCATGGCGATCAGTGTGGCATGGGCCTGCGCAGCGGAACGTTCGATGATGCCCAGCGCCGACAGCGAGGGACTGGACGTCGTTTCCTGAGTCTTGAACCCGAACATCGCAGCCACTCCTTCCTGCCGCTCAACGATCCGACGCGACGCGTCCCCGGCTGCCGCACAGAGGCGGCGTCGAGGAGGAGCCGGACGGGCGGGTCCGGCGCGGGTCCAGGTGACCCTGTCGATGTCGGGAGTAGCGTGACGCGCGTGTCACTCCACTGTCATGGAATGACCGGTGTGCTCGGAAAGTTCAATCCCTACCGGATCGTAAATCCGCAGCCGAAGAGCCGGCACAAGTATTATCGGTCCCGCGCTGCGCCTCGACCATCGCGGTCAGCAGCCTCCGGGCCAGGATTACGTCCGTTTCGCACAGGCCGATCTCGGCCTCCGGGCGAACGTGCCATTCCGCATGCGCCGCTCCGACCTCGACGTCGTCGAGGACGAGGTAGTGCATTATCCGATTTCGGGTCGCGTGCTCGGCGATCTCGTCGCCGCGCCCGGCTTGCTCGGCTGGCCGCATGCCCCCCGTCTCCGGGTCGCGGCTCGTCGGCAGGATGGCGGTCCGCCAGTCGGGGTGAAAGCAGCGCTCGGGCAGGCCGGCTTCGACCAGGGTGGGACGGCAATCGTCGACACGCCAGGTCGACGAGACGACCACCTTGGCGTCGAAATCCCGCACAAGGGCGGCGACGCGGGCCACCTGTGCCGGATCGAGCCTGTCCTTGCCGGCTTGCCGCTGATAGCCGACCGTCGTCACGACACCGTCGATATCGAGATAGATCGTCAGTGGTCCAACCCCGCTTTGCTCACTCAAGGGGCTGTTCCCGTTCCGCGCAGCCAATCGGCTGCCGTTGTGAGCGCCTACAACGCGCTCCCCGGATCGTCCAGCTTCGGGGGTGCGTCCGGATTCTGTCGATCGGGACCTAGATCACGAGCCGCGCTTCGATCAGATCGATCTCTCGGACGAGGCGACGCAGGAGCAGGTCATCGATGACTTGCGAGCGTCGCAGGCGGTAGAGCGCCTGGCGCTCGGCCTCGATGCCGGCGAGGCGCAAACGCTTCTCGGTGTTCGCTAGCTGCCGGGCGCGGCTGAGATCCTTCCGCCGCTCCGAGGTCGGCGCTTCGACACCCTCGTACCGGTCCATGGCTCTGGCGCCGGCCTCGACGGCGATCGATGCATCCTCCTGCTCTTCCACGAGGCGATGCTGCAGCGCCTCGATGGCCTTCACCGCATCGTCGCGCGCAGCGGCGCGGGCCGCATCCTCCTCGGCATCGTGGCTGGGCTCGGGCGGGAGACGAAGCCCGCGGAGCAGCGGCGGCAGAACCGTGCTCGCCAGGACGAGGGAGGTCAGAATCACGCCCATCGCCAGCAGGATCGCGAGGTCCCGGGCGGGGAACGGGGTGCCATCCTTGAGGGTCAGCGGCAGCGTCAGGATGCCCGCCAGGGTGATGGCCCCCTTCACGCCGGCCAAGGTGGTGGCGGCCACGAGGCGCCAGGTCGGTCCTTCGCGCTTGTCGCCACGCCGGCGCGCCTTCGCGAGCATGAACTGGAGAGAGATCCAGACCCAGACGAACCGGATCGTCATAAGGCCCGCGGTGATGGTCAGAATCCAGGCGACCAGCCGGCCCGCCCCCTGCACGTCGGCCTGCTTCACGGCATGGCCGAACACCTCCGGCAACTGCTCGCCCAGCAGGACGAAGATGGCGCCGTTGGCCGCGAGCGCGACGGTGTCCCATACGGCGGTCCGGCGGACGCGGGTGGTGCCCAGGCTGCGTCCCTGGATCTCGACATACGTCATGGCGATGCCCGCGGCGACGGCGGCCAGGATGCCGGAGGCATGCACGTGCTCGGCCGCGAGATAGGCACCGAACGGCGTGAGCAGGCTGAACAGGATCTGCAGGCCCGGATCCTCGCCCGTGCGCCGCCGCAGGAGGTCCTGGGCCCCCATCAGCACGAAGGTCGTCAAGGCACCGATGCCGACGCCTCCGAGAGCCAGCCAGACGAAGGTTGTCGCGGCCTCGGGGAGTGAGAAGGTCCCGGTGAGCGCGGCGGCGATGGCGAAGCGCAGGCAGACGAGGCCGGTGGCGTCGTTCAGGAGCGCCTCGCCCTCGAGGATGTGCATCAGCCGCCGCGGTACGGGTGCCTGCGCCGCGACCGAAGAGACGGCGATCGGATCGGTCGGCGACAGGACCGCGGCCAGGGCGAACGCCACGGCCAGCGGGATACCGGGGATCATGCCGTGGATCAGTGTTCCGATGCCGAGCACCGTCAGGACGACGAGACCGAGCGCGAGCGCCAGCACGGCCTTGCCGTCACGGAACAGGTCGCGTTTCGGGATGCGCCATCCGTCGAGGAACAGGAGCGGTGGCAGGAAGACGAGGAAGAAGATCTCCGGATCCAGCGACGTGCTGGGCAACGGTCCGAGGGCGAGCGCGACGCCGATGACGATCTGAATCAAGGGGAGCGGCAGAGGCAGCAGGCGACCGAGGGCACCACTCACCAGAACGGACAGCAGCAAGGCCAGAACGACGGTTACGCTTTCCATCTCTCTCTTTCGCTTGGGCCGTATCAACGAAGCGGGTCCCACCGGCACCGCGCCGCACGCCGCGATGCGCCATTGGGGCCGATCTATGCCAGCCGCCGAGGCCCGGCGCAGGGTGTCCATCGCCGGGGCGCGCTGCCCGCAAGCCACCAAAGATGCTGCGACACTCGGCAACCTGTATCGGTTCTCAGGAGCGGTGACGCATCCCATCGGTCCTTACCCGAGGCGACGGCACCACCCGCGACACGGCTGAGCCGGAGCGGCTCGAGCGGGACGCGGCTGATCGCACATCGGCTGCAGGGTCGCGACGGCGGCGTCCAGCAAGGCGATCGTCCGGGCCGCGACGACCTGCCGGCTGCCCCGGCCGGCCGCACGTCGATGGACGCCGTCCGAGATGCACACCATCCGGGCCGCACCGCACATCTCGCTCCCGGTATCCCATCCGCGACGCTTGGCTTCGATGATGCATTGCGGCGTCACCGGATCGCTGTCGGCTTGGACGTCCATGATCTACGATCAACTGCATCACATCGTCGTTCGGCCAAGCCCTGTTCATCGTCCTGCCTCTGCGGCTTACCCGCGAAAGGGGCGGGCGTGAGCGACGCGATCGATTGGGCGGAGCGCCGCCGGATCGCCGAGCAGGCGCGCGGCGAGCGGCCCTGGTCGCTCTGGGGGCCGTATCTCAGCGAGCGGCAATGGGGCACCGTGCGCGAGGATTACAGCCGCGACGGCAATGCGTGGCGCTCGCTGACCCACGAGGATGCGCGCTCGCGCGCCTATCGATGGGGCGAGGATGGGCTTGCCGGTATCTGCGACGAACGCGGCCTGCTCTGCTTCGCCCTGGGCCTCTGGAACGGCCGCGATCGTATCCTGAAGGAGCGCCTCTTCGGCCTGACCAACGAACAGGGCAATCACGGCGAGGACGTCAAGGAGCACTACCACTACCTCGACGCTGTCCCGAGCCACGCCTACCTCAAGTTCCTCTACCGCTATCCGCAGGCGGCCTATCCGTACGACGATCTCGCGCGCGAAGGCTTGCAACGCAGCCGCGAGGTCCCGGAATTCGAGATCGATGACACGGGGATCTTCGAGACCAATCGCTTCTTCGACGTAACGGTCGAATACGCCAAGGCGGATGTCGACGACATCCACGTCGTCGTTTCCGCGACGAACCGCGGCTCGGAGGCCGCCGATCTCCACCTCGTGCCGCAGCTCTGGTTCCGCAACACATGGTCGTGGCGTGAGAATGGCCCGCGCCCGCGGATTGAGTGCCATCCCGAGGGCGGCATCGCCTGCGAGCATCCCCGCCTCGGCCGCTATCGGCTGGCCTTCGAGGGGCAACCGGAGGTGCTGTTCTGCGAGAACGAGACGAACCTGCAGTGCCACGCCGGGCAGCCGGACGCCGAAGGCCCGTTTAAGGACGGTCTCCACGCGGCGATCGTTGACGGCGACGCCTCCGCGATCCGGCACGACACCGGCACCAAGCTCGGCCTCCACTACGCGAGCCGCCTGGAGCCGGGCGAAACGACGCGAATCCGCCTGCGGCTCTCGGCGGGGACGCGGACGCGCCCGCTCGATCTCGACAGTGGCGTGCGCGACCTGCGCGTCGCCGAGGCCGATGCCTTCTACGCCGACCTTCAGGATGGGATCGCTGATCCGGATGCCCGCGCGATCTTCCGGCAGGCCGCCGCGGGGCTGATCTGGTCGAAACAGCTCTACGCCTACGACGTGCAGGTCTGGCTCAAGGGCGATCCGCTGCAGCCGGTGCCGCCCCGGGAGCGCGACGGCGGACGTAACATCCACTGGCGGCACTTCGCGGCCTCCGACGTGCTCTCCATGCCGGACAAGTGGGAATATCCGTGGTTCGCGGCGTGGGATCTCGCCTTCCACTGCCTGCCGCTGGCGTTGCTCGATCCGGACTTCGCCAAGAAGCAGCTCCTGCTGCTGACGCGCGAATGGTACATGCACCCCAACGGCCAGCTCCCGGCCTATGAATGGGAGTTCTCCGACACCAACCCGCCGGTCCATGCCTGGGCGACCTATCGGGTGTTCGAGATCGACCGCAGCCGCCGCGGCGGCCGCGGTGATCTCGCCTTCCTCGAAGGCGTCTTTCACAAGCTGCTGATCAATTTCACATGGTGGGTGAACCGCAAGGATGCGGGTGGCCGCAACGTCTTCCAGGGCGGCTTCCTCGGCCTCGACAATGTCGGCGTGTTCGACCGGTCTCGGCCGCCGCCGGGCTTCGGCATGGTGCATCAGGCCGACGGCACCGCCTGGATGGCGCTGTATGCCCTCAACATGATGCGGATCGCCCTCGAACTCGCGCTCCACAACGACGTGTACGAGAGCACCGCCTCGAAGTTCTTCGAGCACTTCCTCCTCATCGCCGAAGCCATGACCGACATGGGCGGCGAGGGGTTCGGGCTCTGGGACGAAGACGACGAATTCTACTATGACGAGGTCGATATCCCCGGCGCGGGGCTGCTCCCGCTGCGGGTCCGCTCCATGGTCGGGCTGGTGCCACTCTTCGCCGTCGAGGTGATCGAGCCCTCCGTGCTTCAGCGCCTGCCGGATTTCGCGCGACGTTTGAACTGGCTGCTGGAGAACCGCCCGCATCTCGCCCGCCTCGTCTCGCGATGGGACGAGGGCGGGGTCAAAGACCGCAAGTTATTGTCGCTGCTGCGCGGTCATCGAATGAAGGCGTTGCTGCGGCGGATGCTCGACGAGGCGGAGTTCCTCTCGCCGTTCGGCATCCGCTCGCTGTCAAAGGCGCATCGCGACCAGCCCTATTCCCTGAACGAGTTCGGCGCCTCTTTCACGGTTCGCTACGATCCGGCCGACTCCACATCGAACATGTTCGGGGGCAACTCCAACTGGCGCGGGCCCGTGTGGATGCCGATGAACTACCTGATCATCGAGGCCTTGCGCCGCTTCCACACCTATTACGGTGACGACTTCCGCGTGGAATTTCCGACCGGCTCGGGTGAGACGCGTACACTGGCTGCGATCGCTGACGCGCTCCAGGATCGGCTGATTGCCCTCTTCAGCAAGGACGAGTCCGGCGGCCGGCCGTACCGCGGCGACCGCGCGCCGATCCCGACGGCCCCAGGGGCTGAGGAGGCGCTCCTGTTCCACGAATTCTTCGACGGCGACACCGGTCGCGGACTCGGCGCCTCTCATCAGACAGGCTGGACGGCTTTGATCCTCAACCTTCTGCACAATCGGGCCAAGGTGCATCCATAGGCACGGTGTTGATCCGGCGATCGCCGAGTTCGCCGTCGCGCCCTCTGGCATGCCACCTGCACGATGGACGCCATCCAAGCGGTTGGAGACGCTCGATGAGGCGACGCGATGTACTTGCTGGCGTGACTGCCTCCCTTATCGCCGCACCAAGCCTCGTGCGTGCGCAGGCCGCCACGACGCTCAAGTTCGTCCCCTACGCCGACCTCGCCTTGCTCGATCCGTTGGTCAGCGCTTTCGTCACCCGCAACCACGTAATGATGGTGTTCGACACCCTCTATGCTCTTGACGCCGCCGGTGTGCCCCGGCCGCAGATGGTCGGGGGCGAGAGCGTCGAGGACGGTGGCCGGCGCGTGCGCCTGACCCTCCGCGACGGGTTGAGGTTCCACGATCGCACCCCCGTTCTCGGACGGGATGTCGTCGCCAGCCTCAAGCGATGGGCGAGCACCGATCCCTTCGGCCAGGCACTGATGGCGGCCACCGACGAACTCTCGGCGCCCTCCGACACGGTGGTCGAGTTTCGCCTTAAGCGCGCGTTCCCGCTCCTGCCGAACGCCCTCGCCAAGCCAACGAACCTTATGGCGGCCATCATGCCGGAGCGGCTGGCCGCGACACCGCCCACCACCCGGCTGACCGAGATGGTCGGCTCGGGCCCTTTTCGCTTCGTCGCCGACGAGCGCGTGTCGGGCGCGCGCAATGTGTACCGCCGCTTCGAGGGCTATGTACCCCGGACCGACGGACCGCCGAGTTTTTGCGCCGGCCCCCGCATCGCCCATTTCGACCGCGTCGAGTGGCTGACCAATCCGGACCCGGGCACGCAGATCGCCGCCTTGCAGGCTGGCGAGGTCGATTGGGTCGAGCAACCGCTGATGGATCTCGTGCCGAGCCTGCGCACGAACAGGGCGATCAAGTTGCAGGTCGTGGAGGATAAGGGGCTGATCGGCGTCCTGCGCTTCAATTTCCTCTATCCGCCCTTCGACAACCCGGCGATCCGCCGCGCCGTGCTCCGCGCCGTCAATCAGGCCGAGTTCATGCAGGCTGTCGCCGGTGACAACGCCGCCGTGGATACCCGGGTCGGGGTTTTCGGACCCGCCGGCCTGCCCATGGCCAACGATGCCGGCATGGAGGCCCTGAACGGGACGCACGATATCGCCCAACTCAAGCGCGACATCGCCGCAGCCGGCTACAAGGGCGAACGCGTCGTGTTCCTGTCGGCGACGGACGTCCCGCGTATCAACGCGATCTGCAGCGTCGGCGTCGCGATGATGCGACAGCTCGGCCTGAACGTCGACGAGGTCGCCACCGATTGGGGCACCGTGGTGCAGCGCGCCACGCGCCAGCAGCCGATCGACGCGGGCGGCTGGAACGTGTTTGGCTCGTTCTGGGGCGGCTACGACATGCTGAACCCGGCGGGCCACCTGCTGCTGCGCGGTACCGGGCTGAAGGGCTGGAACGGCTGGCCGACCGACGCGCAGCTTGAGCAGCAGCGTCAAGCCTGGATCGACACGGCAGACCAAGCCCAGCGGCTCGACATCGCGCGGAAGATGCAGATCCAGGCTTTCGAGGACGTCCCGTTCCTGCCGCTGGGTTCCTACCTCCAGCCGACGGCCTACCGGGCCGACCTCGACGGGATGCAGGTTGGTCTGCCGCTCTTCACCAATATCCGGCGGATTTGATTCGGACATCACCGCGGCGGAACAAGCATATCCGTAGAGCGAGCCTGAGCTGGTTCGTCATCGGCGGGATTTGTCTTCCGAAGCTCAATGTCGGGACCGGCGCGGAAATTGCCGTGGGTTGCGCACCCGTTGCCGGGCCGCATCGGCGCGGACACGATGTCCGCTCCCGAACCGCCCGGAAGCGTGGCTCCCTGTGCCGCTGGAGGACCGTCATGTTGCGCAAGTCCTGGCTGATCCTGTCGACGATCCTGCTCCTCGGTCCAAACGCCGCCGTGGCCGAAGAATTCACCGGTACGCTGAAGAAGGTGAAGGAGAGCGGTGAGATCGCCATCGGCTATCGGGATGCGTCGATCCCCTTTTCTTATCTCGACGGTGATCAGAAGCCGATCGGGTTCGCGATGGACATCTGTTACGCGATCACGGACGCGGTCAAAGCCGAACTCAAGCTTCCGAAACTGGCGGTCAAGCTGGTTCCCGTGACTGCCTCCACGCGGATCCCGCTGATGGCCAACGGCACGATCGACCTCGAGTGCGGCTCGACCACGAATAACGTGGACCGGCAGAAGCAAGTCTGGTTCACGAACACCCACTTCCTCACCGCGACGCGGTTCGCCTCGAAGAATTCGGCGCAGATCGACAAGATCGACGATCTGAAAGGCAAGACTGTCGTGTCGATCCCGGGCTCGACGAACATCGTACAGACCCTTGAGATCAACACCGCCAGAAGCCTCGGGATGACGGTTCTGCAGGCCAAGGACCACGGCGAGGCGTGGTTGATGGTCGAGAACGGTCGCGCGGCTGCCTACGTCATGGACGACGTCCTACTCGCCTCGCTGATTGCATCTTCGAAGGAGCCGGACGCCTATCGGATCTCGTCGGACGCTCTCTCCCGTCCGGAGCCCTACGGGATCATGGTGCGCAAGGACGATCCGGCGTTCAAGAAGGTAGCGGATGTCGCCACCGCCAAGCTGTACGTCAGCCCGGAGGGCAAGGCGCTCTACGACAAGTGGTTCACCAAGCCGATCCCGCCGCGCGGGATCAATCTCAACTTCCCGATAAACGCGTCCATGATTAAGACCATGATGCATCCGAGCGATAGCCCGGACCCGGCGATGTACTGAAAAGCCTGACGAAACAAAGCGCTGCCATCCGAGCAAGCCGCTGGGGCCACCGTCAAGCGGCCATCCAACCGATCACCTGTGGTCACCGGTGCCGACCATCGATGCGGGGCGACTGCGGCGTAGGTCGCGTTATCCCCGCCCTTGCCGGTCCGATGGCGGCAGCTTGGCCGTTTTGATGAGCCGTCCCTCCGGATCAGGCGTGCGTCGAACCGCAGAGCTCGAGAATCAGGACTGGCATGGGCCGTGCGAACCACTCGGGGCGATGAATGAACCGAGACCTGCTGTGAGCCCTGAATCCTCTGCCTCCGCTACCGAGCCGCTCGGTCTCGGGCTCTTCCTAATGGGTCTGCTCGCCGTTGCGTTCTTCGGCTTCATCGGGCTCTGCGCCTTCGCGCCGGCCTGGAGCGCCGCGCCTCTCGTCCCGGGTGGCAGCGTCAACGCCGCCTTCGTCCTGGGACTTGGCGTGATCGGCCTCGGGGTCGTCCTCACCGGCCTCTACGTCGTAGTCGCGAACCGTGCCGAGGCGCGGGTCTTCCGCGCCCGCTCCTGAATCGGGACGCGCGGAATGAACCTCGTGGCGATCGGCCTCTTCCTTGTCTTCGTGGCGCTCACCCTTTGGATCACGTGGTGGGCCGCGCGGCGCACCCACTCGGCGCAGGATTTTTACGCCGCGGGCGGACGCATCACCGGTTTTCAGAACGGCCTTGCCATCGCGGGCGACTTCATGTCGGCCGGCGCCTTCCTGGGTCTGACAGGCCTCGTCGTCGCCAACGGCTTCGACGGCCTGATCTACGCGGTGGGCTACACCACCGGCATGCCGATCGTGGTGTTCCTGCTGGCTGAGAAGCTGCGGCGGCTTGGACGCTTCACCTTCACCGACGTGGTCTGCACCCGCCTCGCCGAGCGTCCGATCCGTGTGTTCGCGGCCTGCGCCTCCCTCGTTGTGGTGGCGTTCTACCTCATCGCCCAGATGGTCGGCGCCGGTCAGCTGATCCAGCTGCTGTTCGGCCTCGATTATCTCTACGCCGAGTTCGTCGTCGGCGTGCTGATGGTCTGCTATGTCATGTTTGGCGGCATGGTGGCGACGACCTGGGTGCAGATCGTCAAGGCAGTGCTGCTTCTGATCGCCGGCTTTACCATCGCCGGCCTGCTGCTCGCCCGCTTCGGCTTCGACCTCAATGCCCTTTTGGCGCGGGCTGCCGCCGTTCATCCGAAAGGCGCGGCGATCCTCGCGCCGCAGTTTCCGGCCAAGGATCCGCTTTCGGCCTTCTCCCTGGGTCTCGCACTGATGCTGGGCACGGCGGGTCTGCCGCACATCCTCATGCGCTTCTTCACCGTGCCGGATGCCCGCGCCGCGCGCCTTTCGGTGTTCTGGGCGGCAACCTTCATGAACGCCTTCTTCGCCCTGATCTTTCTGCTCGGCTTCGGTGCCGTGGCGCTGACCGCCGGCAATCCGGCCTATGTCGATGCGGCCGGGATGCTGCGGGGCGGCGGCAACATGGCGGCGATTCACCTCAGCCACGCCGTAGGAGGGGACGCCATGATGGGCTTCGTCTCGGCTGTGGCCTTCGCCACCATCCTGGCGGTCGTGGCCGGGCTGACGCTCGCCGGAGCCAGCGCGGTCAGCCACGATCTGTACGCCAGCGTGTTCCGGCGTGGGCGCGTCGACGAGCGCCGGGAGGTACAGGTCTCGCGCATCGCAACTTTGGTCCTGGGCCTCGTGGCGATCGGCCTGGGCATCGCCTTCAAGGGCCAGAACGTCGCCTACATGGTCAGCCTCGCCTTCGCGGTCGCCTGCTCGTCGACCTTCCCGGTTCTGATTCTCGCGCTGTACTGGCGCGGCCTGACCACGCTCGGCGCCGTCGCTGGCGGGACAGCCGGCTTGGTGAGTGCGCTGGTCCTCACGGTGCTCGGACCGGCGGTTTGGGTGAAGGTCCTGGGGCACGCCGCCCCGCTCTTTCCGCTCGATCCACCGGCCCTCGTGACCTTGCCGCTGGCCTTCGCAACCTGCTGGCTCGTCTCGCGCCTCGACCGCAGCCGTCAGGGCGCCACCGATCGCGCGCGTTTCGAAACTGTGCCGGCCGAATAGTTTTTAGGGACTCGACGATGTTCAAGCTGATCAGCGCGACCCCGAGTCCCTACGCCCGCAAGGTACGCATCGCTCTCGCCGAAAAGGGACTGCCCTTCGAACTGCTGACCGAGGTGCCGTGGGATTCCACGACAAGTCTGCCGCTCCACAATCCGCTGGAGAAGCTGCCCGTGTTGCTGCTGCCCGATGGCGGCAGCGTCTACGAGTCGAGCTACATCCTGCAATACCTCGAACTCATGCACCCCGGGACGCCGATGCTGCCCGACGATGTCCTCGGGTCGCTCGCGGCGCGCAAGCTCGAGGTTCTGTGCGACGGTATCTGCGATGCCTTGGTGCTCACCTTCTTCGAGCGCCAACGCGGCGAGCACGCGAGTGCCTCCTGGTTGGCGCGCCAACGCCGCAAGATCGAGGGCGGCCTGGCCGAGATCGCGCGCCTTGTCGGCGATCGCGAATGGGCGGTGGGTGACCGCTTCGGCCTCGGCGACATCGCGGCCGGCACGGCGGTCGGCTATCTGTCGGTGCGCTTCGCCGAATTGCCCTGGCGGGATCTCTATCCGAACCTAG
>NZ_JALNUL010000119.1:0-4306 GCF_026540775.1 Methylobacterium sp. GC_Met_3 | reverse complement strand
ACGCGCCTCGGCCGAGGCGATGACGGTCGGCGTCGCGAACACGCCCGTGTCGGCGACCCGTTCCAGGCTGGCCTGGAAGGTCGAGACCTTCGCGTCCACCAGCTTGGCGAACTGCTTGGGCATGCTCTCGCGCGAGGCCGGCCACAGGCGCGTCCCCGTTCCCCCACAGAGGATCATCGGGTGGATTGCAGTCAGTCGTTCATCCATGTCGACACTACTTTCAATGAATCTTAGAATTCAATACAAACGGACGATCTGGCGTGCCATCAATTATTTGATGGGATAAGCCAGACTAGGCTCACGTTCGGCCCGGTTCTGACCAGATTTACTATTCTCCATAACCGCCTGAATGAACGCTCCAATCTCATTCGAGAAACGGTCGATCCCGAATTCCGCAGCGCGGCTGACGATCCGGGCGGGATCCGGCGCCAGCGCTTCACACCGATGGACAGCATCGATCAGCGCATCGACCGATTGTTCGTGGAAGAAACTTCCGGTCACGCCGTCTATGACGGTCTCGGTGACCCCGCCTCTGCCGTAAGCTACGACTGGGCGACCGCTCGCCATGGCCTCCACAGGAACGATGCCGAAATCTTCCTCACCCGGGAAGATCAGGGCTCGGCATCGGGCGTAATGATGTTTCAGGGCCTCGAAGGGTTGCGGGCCAAGCATCCTCACGTGAGGGCCAGCCATCTCGCGGAGCTCCCGGAGCATCTCTCCGCCCCCGATCACCACCAGGGGCTTTTTCAGTCGATTGAACGCCTTGATCGCTAGTTCCGGCCGCTTGTAACGGACGAGTTCGCCCACCATCAGGTGATAATCGCCGATCTCCTCGCTTGAAACCCTTTCGAAAGCCGCCGTATCGACCGGCGGGTGAATGACCGTCGCCGGACGGTGATAGTACGTTTCGATCCGTCGGGCGACGGTGACCGAATTGGCGACGAACTCCTGAACGCGGCCTGCCGATATCGCGTCCCAGTTTCTGATGTAATGAGCCAACGGTGGCATCACGATTCGCGTGATGAGACCCGTCCGGTCGCGATAGTCGTGATACATATTCCAGACATAACGCATCGGAGAGTGACAGTAGCAGATGTGAACAGCGTCCGACGGCGGAATTATGCCCTTCGCAGGGCCAGATTCGCTGCTGATGATGAGGTCGTATCCACGCAGATCAAGCTGCTCCAATGCCATCGGCATCAGCGGAAGGTAAGACTTGTATTTCTTTGTAGCGCGGGGCAGCTTACTGATGAACGACGTGCGAATCCGATGAGCATTGATGATCGGCGATATGTCTTGTGGCGCGTATGCGTGTGTGAAGATATCGGCCTCGGGATAAAGTTTGCACAGCGCCTCGACGACCTTTTCTCCGCCTCGCATTCCGACCAGCCAGTAGTGAACGATCGCAACCTTCATAAAACGAGCCTCTGCGAGTGAACAGTTTCCCGCAGCGTCGCTCGCGCAACCTCGACGGGCACCGGGTCCGCCGGTGGCGAGCAATGATCCCTGTCAGGGAACCTGTCACCGGCCGGCCGGGGAGACCATGCTCTTGGCAAGACGATCGTTCGGCCGAAGCCGAATTATCCCACAGGCACCTATAGACCATGGTTGCGGTATACTCACCTCCCCAAACTGCGGACGCCGTCTCGGTCGGGAATTGCTGAGTCAGGAAAGTGGCCTGCTACGCGCAGCGCTGCGGTCGATCTCTCGGGCGCGCAACGCGGCAAAGACGTTTGCGGGCTAGCCCCCTCGCTAGGAACAGCTGATCGCGGGCCCGGATCCCTCGTCTCAAGGCACAGCCGTCCAGAGCTGCGTTTGAGCTGTGGCCATTTTCCGGGAACGCCGCTCCACTCTGACACATGGCAGGGGCTAGTCGCCTTGAAAACGTTGTGTATCCAGATGGACGGAAATGGCACACCAGAGCGGGCCGCATGCACAGGTATGAGTCGAAGCATGCCGGTGGGCCGCCCGTCGACCGTTCTATGGCGGCAGCGTATCGATGAGTTCGACATGCGGGGCGAGCTGTCTTATCGAGGGTGGCATGGCGCGGGACACCCTCCGACGTTGCTTGGCAACGCCGGGCCGGCAGCCACGACGTTCCGTTCTCCATGGCGCAGGGCTGTGCCGCTCGACCGAACCCGCCTAGGGCGATCCCACGCTGTCGCTGAGGGCCACCCCGGGGACACCGACGCGTCCGCTCCATTGGGCGGGGTTCGACCCTGCCGATCCGGAGCACAATTGCTCCGCCCTCCGTACGAGAACGGTCTCAGGGGCCCTTTGGCGTGCGCTTCATCATCCTCGCGCTGCGGAAGCCGTCCCCGAATCACTGTCCGAAGCCATCACGGCGATGGGACAAGCCGAACCTATAGAGCCACGAACACCGCCGGTATTTTCTCCATGTTCAGGTCGCGCGCGCGTTCAGAGCTCACGATTCCAGGAACAACACGATGGCATTGAGATCCGAATTCGCCATGAATGGGCGGTTTCTCACTCAAAATCTCACGGGTGTTCAGAGATACGCCCTGAACGTCGCGCGTCATCTCAACGAGGTCCTCGATACGTTGAATGAATCGGCGCCGATCCTGGCACCGGGCGGCGCTACCAACCCGCTCCTGCCGCGGATGCCCCTCGTCGAATTCGGGCCCATCGGCGGGCACGCCTGGGAGCAGTTCATCCTGCCAGCGCAGTGGCGTGGGAAATTGCTCAACCTTTGCAATACTGCACCGGCCGCAAAGACAAAACAAGTCATTTGCATCCATGATGCAAATGTTTTCATCAAACCAGAAAGTTACAGCGTTTACTTTCGGCTCTATTATCGATTTCTGCAAAATTCAATCGTTAGGAAATCTTCTCATATAACAAGTGTTTCGGCCGACTCCGCAAGACAGATAGCAAAGTACCTTCCAATACCCGCCTCAAAAATTATCGTTCTGCCAAACGGCCACGAGCACGCACTCGAGTGGAAGCCACAACTGGCTCAATCCGCCCCGGCGATCGTAAACGGCAGACGAAGCGGAGCTGGGCGTCCGTTCATCCTCGTTCTCGGCTCCCGTGCTCCGCACAAGAATATGCAGCTCATCATGGATATCGCCCCGAGGCTCGGCGAAGACGGCATTGACGTCATTGTCGCCGGCGGATCCTCCAAGATATATTCCAACGACGCTCTAACCGGCGGCGACAACGTCGTATTTATTGGTCGGATAGACGATAACGATCTGGCTTACCTGATGGGACGCGCGCTGTGCCTTGTATTTCCATCTTGGACGGAAGGATTTGGGCTTCCGATCGTCGAGGCGATGGCGCTCGGCTGCCCTGTCATATCCTCCAATCGCGCGAGCATGCCCGAAGTCTGCGGAGATGCCGCGCTAATGGCTGCGCCGGACGACCCAGCAGCCTGGGTCAAGCATATCGAAACGCTCAGGCGATCCCAGCAACTGAGAGCGGAGCTTATCGCCGCCGGCCATCATAGAGTAAATCGATTTTCCTGGAAAACGACGGCAGAGGCGTATGCAGATTTGATCCGCGAATGAATGTCGGCCAGCTCTTAGGATCACTCGCGAACGGGAACAGAAAGGTTGCGCTGACGTGGCGAGTCTCGGTCTGGATGAGATGGTTCGATCGGTTCTGACGTCAAGGCGCATTTCGCCTTGGACTGAATCCGGGATACACGGGTCGGGGGTGTAACGCCCGGTGTCACCGCAGCCGTAAATACGGAATACGGGGTGGCGCGACTTTTACGTACAGCGTCGACCGCGTTGCCCCCCACACCAGCGTCGCGATCGGCGGCGACACGAATCGCAAAGCGAAGTCCGGTTCCGATCGAGCGGCGAGGGTGCGCCGACGAAACACGGACGCTTGAGGCTGCCGTCGGAGTTGGCCCTGGCCGAGCGCGTCAGCTGGACCAGGCCATGCTGGCGCATCGAGCAGGACTCTAATCACTCCGCGAAAGCCGAGAAAATCTTACTTGAAGACGAGTCATTTTGATGGATTACTGGAAGCTGACATCTACATGTCGTACTGAGGTCGTAAAACGGGCACAGACGAGCAGGCGCTTCCGCCGCGAGGCTGCTCGCGATCTCGGTATCGGGCGCTCGACGCGGCCCGATGTATCGACGGCCGATGTGATTTGAGAGATGGACGCCTTGCCAGCGGGGCGGCCAGAGGACGTGCTCCCACAGATCAAGTGGCCGAACGAGGACGAGGTGCCGCCTCAGGGAACAGCCGCTGTACGCGGAAATGCGTCGTTATAATGAGGCGGGTGGTCGAAGCCTGCGGCCGAAAGACGTCGGGCGCGGTCCGCTCACTT
>NZ_JALNUL010000118.1:0-4448 GCF_026540775.1 Methylobacterium sp. GC_Met_3 | reverse complement strand
TTGGAGCTGATCGAGGTGCAGGTCGGCTCCTATACCGGCGAGGACGACATCATCCGTGTCGAGGATATCTACGGGCGCTGAGGCCTGAACCCGGCACGCTCTGGCGTGGTGAGCGCGAAGGCCGTCGCCTGTAGGCGTTTGTACTCACCCGGCGAAACTTTCCTTCCAATAGGCACGTAAGGGCCCGCGCTGCCCCACTCATAGGGGCTCGGAAGGAAACACGATGCTGATCAAGAATACCGGCCGCACGGCCAAGGTGCTCGCCCTGACGATCGCGCTCGGCCTCGGCGCGAGCGGTGCGGCCTACGCCAAGAACCCGATGGTCGGCGGCGCGCCGATGTACGCCCAGAAGACCATCGTCGAGAACGCGGTCAATTCGAAGGATCACACCACCCTCGTCGCCGCCGTGAAGGCTGCCGGCTTGGTCGACACGCTGAACGGCCCGGGCCCGTTCACGGTGTTCGCACCGACCAACGCCGCCTTCGCCAAGCTGCCGCCGGGCACGGTTGAGAACCTCGTGCAGCCGCAGAACAAGGCGACGCTGACGAAGATCCTGACCTACCACGTGGTCCCGGGCGTCTACACCGCCAAAGACCTGATGGCGCTGGCCAAGAAGGGCGGCGGCCAGGGCGTGCTGACCACCGTCGAGGGCGAGCCGCTCGCCGTCGAGGTGCAGGGCAAGAAGGTCCTGGTCACCGACCAGAAGGGCAACACCGCCACGGTGACCATCCCGAACGTGATGCAGTCGAACGGTGTCATCCACGTCGTCAACGCCGTGCTGATGCCGTAAGGCGTCGCGCCCGCGGCCCGAAAGGGCCGCGGGCTCCAACAGGCGGATCCGCCGCGTCCGGTTATTCGGCGATCAGCTTGCCGGTGTATATAACCGGGCCCGTGGGCTGGCCGCTGGGCGAACCCCCAGGCGGCTCGACGGACACAGCGATCACACCGTCCGGTGCGGTGGCCTGCGGCAGCCTCACCTGACTGGGCGCCGCTCCGACGAGGCCGAGCGGCTTGGCGCCCTCCGCGCCGACATACCATAATTCCAGGCTCCGGCCCGCAGGGGCATCGGCGCCGACGGGCCGGATCTGTGCGAGGCCGGTCTGCGTATCGACCCGCACGATCAGCGCGGGCAGTGCCCCGCCGCCTTGCACGACCGCCAGATAGCGCCCGCCCGCCGGGCTCCGTGACGGGGCGACCGCCACGAACAGCGCGAGGCCCGCGGCGAGCAGGCCCGATCCTGCCGCGGCGACCTGCAAGCGCCTCACCCGACGCCGCAGCTGATGAAGCTCACCCCGCGCCCCGCCGGCCATAACGGGCAGCGCGCGCAGCAGCGA
This sequence comes from Methylobacterium sp. GC_Met_3, assembly GCF_026540775.1. Taxonomy (NCBI): domain Bacteria; kingdom Pseudomonadati; phylum Pseudomonadota; class Alphaproteobacteria; order Hyphomicrobiales; family Methylobacteriaceae; genus Methylobacterium; species Methylobacterium sp. GC_Met_3. The sequence goes on along the minus strand of NZ_JALNUL010000118.1, from coordinate 3,114 downwards.
TTCGCGGACCCGCGGTGGTGGCGCTGCGGGTGGCACGGCACCCATCAGCGGCGCCAGCCGCCGCTCCCATTCGCCGATGCAGTTGGCCGTGGCAGGATCCTGGCTCGCCTCGCGCTCCAGCGCGGCCCGATCCTGCGCGTCGAGCGTCCCGAGGGCATACTCGGCCGCGCGCATGTCGCGCTCGGACGTCGGCTCCGTGCCGGGCTGGCCGCCGCCGCTCACGAGACAGACTCCAGGCAAGTCTTGAGGCCGGCGAGGGAGCGGTGCAGCCAAGTCTTGATCGTGTTGACCGGCCGGTCGAAGTGCTGGGCGAGTTCCTCCCGGGACTGTCCCTCGCAATAGGCCAGCACCACGCAGTCCCGATGCATAGGATCGAGGCGGCCGAGGCAGGCCAGAAGGGCGTTCCGGTCTAGGAAGTCCGCCGCCCCGTCGTGCGGATCGATCAGCCGCGCCACCCAATCCTCGCCGTGATCCAGTTCCGGGCCCTGATGCTCGACCTTCCGTCTCACGCTGTCGATGGCCCGATTGCGCGCGATGGTGCAGAGCCATGGCAGCGGCGGCCCGGCCTCGGGCCTGTAGGCGCCCGCGGCCTGCCAGATCCGCAGGTAGACGTCCTGAAGCACGTCCTCGGCCAAGGCTCGGTCTCGCTGGATACGCAAGATTAGGCCGTAAAGTTTCGGGCTCGTCAGATCATAGAGTTCGGCCAGCTGGTCCGCCCCGCCCCGGGCGATCTCAGCGAGCAGTCGGCGCAGCGTGCCGTCGTCGGCCAAGAGGGCTCCCCACAAACTCCGAGGCGCCTTCTATCGAACGCCCACCCGGAAGCTGCTTTAAATCAAACTCCCTAACCGTGACGATACCTTGCACGCGCCGGCCCCGCCGAAAGGATCCGAAAACCGGCGAGCGGAAATCCGTCCCTGCGACGCAGAGACCTGTTTTCGGTCCAGGAACAAAGCGGTCCGACCGGTGGATAGCCAGACATGGGACGGAAGCGGCCGCGATCGGCCGCGCCGACGCACGTTTGGAGTCCGGGGATTCACCGCATGAAGCACAAGCCGCTCCGCGAGCAGGTCGTCGTGATCACCGGCGCCTCGTCGGGCATCGGCCTCGCCACCGCCCGCATGGCGGCCGAGCGCGGTGCCCGGGTCGTGCTGGCAGCGCGTAGCGGCGATGCCCTGGCGCGCATCCAGGCTGAGATCGAGGGCGTCGGTGGCAAGGCGCTCCACGTCGTGGCCGATGTCGGCAACCGGGCGGCTGTGCAAGCCATCGCGGATCGTGCGGTGGCAACCTTCGGCGGTTTCGACACCTGGGTGAACGTGGCCGGTGGCTCGATCTACGGAAAGCTGCGCGAGATCAGCGATGCCGACCACGAGCGCCTGATCCAGACAAATTTCTGGGGCACGGTCTTCGGCTCGCTCGTGGCGACGGAGCACCTGCGGCAGGGCGGGGGCGCCCTGATCAACGTCGGCAGCATCGCCTCGGACCTCGCCTTCCCGTACCAGGGCATGTACGCGGCCTCGAAGCACGCGGTGAAGGGCTTCACCGATGCCCTGCGCATGGAACTGCTGCACGAGAATGCGCCGGTCTCGGTCACGCTGATTAAGCCCGCCTCGATCGACACGCCCCTCCCCCAGCGGGCGCGCAACTACATGGACCGCGAGCCGAGCCTGCCGCCGCCGATCTACCCGCCCGAGGAAGTCGCAAACGCCATCCTGCACGCGGCCGTGCATCCGCAGCGCGACATCTTCGTGGGCGGTGCCGGCAAGGCCTTCACGGCCGGCAAGGAATTCGCACCCGGCGCCTACGATCATCTGGCCTCCGCGATCATCGCCCTTCAAAAACGCGCGAGTGCGCCGCGCAATCCGGACGGCGCCCTGCATGCGCCCGTACCGGCCGGCGAAACGCGTGGTGATCCGCCCCTGCCCGTGATGCGCACCAGCGTCTACACGCGGGCGACGCTGCACCCGATGGCGGCCGCCGCCGGTCTTCTCGGGATCGGCGCCGCCACCGCGCTGGCCGTCATGGGCCAGTCCAGCCGCAGGCGGCGCCTGTGATTGACCGCCACCATGACATCTCTGCCCGGGCCCGCTCGGCCACGTCCGGATGAAGCACACGATCCCCGCATCGTGCCGCGCCGGATCGTCGAGCTGACGGATGATCGGACGATCGCATATGCGGAGACCGGATCCGGCCCCGATCTGGTGGCGATCCACGGGACGCTGATGTGCCTGGAGGATCTCTGGCTAGGGCCGGTGCCAGGCCTCGCCGAGCATTTCCGCGTGATCGCGGTGGATCGTCCCGGCCACGGCTTCAGCGTGCGGCCGCGAGGCCGTTCCGCCGACGTCTGGGATCAGGCCGCGCGTATCCGGGAGGCGGTGCGACGCCTCGGCCTGCACAAACCCGTCATCCTGGGGCATTCCTTCGGCGGAGCGGTCGCGCTGGCCTACGGCATGCTCCATCCGGAGGAGATCGCCGGCATCGTCGCGGTCGCGCCGATCTGCTTCCCTGAGCTGCGACTGGAACAGGTGCTGTTCGGCCCCCGAGCCCTACCCTTCGGCGGCGATCAGCTGTCCCACCTCCTCGGCGCGACCACCGACAAAGCGCTCCTGCCGCTACTCTGGAACGCGATGTTCTTTCCGCGAACGATGCCGGAGAAAGTCGCGCGGCACTTTCCGTTCGATCTGGCGGCGCGCCCGGCGCAGATCACCGCCGAGGGCGAGGATGCCGGATGGCTCTGGGCCGGACTGACCCGCAGCGTGCTGGGCTACCCGACCATGCGCGTTCCAGTGCGCATTCTGGCGGCGAGCCCCGATCTCGTGGTGAGTACAGCCCTCAACGCCCAGCGCGCTGCCCGCATGATCCCCGATGCGCGCCTCGAACTGCTGCCCGGTGCCGGCCACATGCTGCATCATTTTCATGAAGAGGCGGTCGTGCGGGCAGCATTGTCACTTCGACCAGCCTAGCAGCCGCGGCTTGCAGGCGTTCGGCTCACAAAGAATACGCAGTCGGCTTCTGGAGAGCTTGGGTGATTGTCGCCCGACGCATGGCGGCTGGTGGCATTATTACGGTTCCGATCCTGCGAACCGGGATGCAGCCGCGTGAAGCAGCGACGGCCTG
>NZ_JALNUL010000117.1:0-4622 GCF_026540775.1 Methylobacterium sp. GC_Met_3 | reverse complement strand
GAGATCCGATCGCGCTGCTCCCGGTAGCGATGCCGAGAGATGCGGTGGCGGGCGAGGGGTAGTTGGTCCTCCTCGTCGCTCTCCATCGCCGAGGAGCAGCCCTCCGGCTGACCTTCGCATCCCCAGCTTGATCAAACTGGCCGCTCGATCGGCAGCACCCTGGGAGCCCCGCTCCTGGGGTGTTTTTCATTGGCCGATCCAGTCCGGAGACGGGGTGGCTGGACTCACGACGGCGCGAGCCTGACAAACGCAGAAGGCCCGCCCCTGAGGACAGGGGCAGGCCTTCATCGGATTGGCAAACGCTCAACGACCAGCGTGTCAGAGGCCGAGCAGTACCTGGATCGAGCCCAAGGCCGTCACCGCTAAGGCGAAGGCGAAGAGGCCGATCATCGCGTAGGAGACAGGCTTCAGCTTCATCAGCAGCGGTTGCCGCCCGTGGTCTGACCGTACTGCTTGACGGGGAAGTGCTGCTGATTGGCGTTGCCCTCGGCGGCCGAGCTCATCGGGCAGGTCACCGGGTTGTTGTCGTACCCGAATAGGCTGCCGGCCGGGGCGCCGAGCGAGCCAGTGGCCTCGACGCCGTAGGGCTGAAGACCCGTCCAGGCGGTGGGACGCGGGCCGGCTGCGGCGGGCGAGAGCGCAGCGGCGGTGAAGGCGAGGGCGGCGGCCAGCGCAGCGAAGCGGGTCGTCGTCATGGCGTTTCTTGATCTCCTCGGGGCTGGGCCGGCCTATCCGGCCCCGTTGCGTCCCGTGTGATCCCTAGGTGGGTAGCGCCTTGCCTCCGTGACGTGCCGCCGGGCACGCGGCGGCGCGGATTAAAATCCGAGGCGGCTGGGCTGACCGAAGCGTGTGCTTCAAACTCGAAGGCCGACCCTTTAGGAACAGGCGAGCGCTTGCGACGCCCCCTTGTGAGCCTGCCCCTGAGCCTCTGGGCGCTACACGCCAGCTCTGTTCGAGGCTGATGCGCCATGTCCAGTAAACCCGTGTGCCTTAGTCCAATCATCCTCCTAATTCACCGTCATCATGGCTATTAACCAACTCGTAACGTTCGTTAATAAACCGTTGGCGCGAAGCTCTGCTTTGTGAGGAAATACGTAGGTGGGCAGCGGCCCGCCAAGTCCTCCGAGGTCATCATGGTTCGGGTCACGGCGCCCAGGCTTCCTCTCAGCCTCGGTATGCGCACGCTTGCCAGCATCGTCGCGCCGCCTCTGCTCATCCTCGCCGGGACAGGAGCAGCCAGCGCTCACGTGAAGTGGTTCTGCGCCTACGACGTGGCCGGCCAGCCGCGCGGCCTCCAACAGGTGCTGTGCCCTGATTTTGAGTTGCTGACGGCGTTTGCCATCGTCTGCCTGATGTTGGGCTGCCTCGCTGAGGGCACGCCGCTCGGCACGGCTCTGATGAACGCCCTCGACCGTGTCACCTCCCGCCTCCGCACCGACACCGAGCTTCTGGTTCGCTGCACGCTCGGCTTCTTCCTGGTCTCGGTTTGGGGGGTCGGTGGGATCATCCTGACACCCGAGCTGAAGACCGATGCGGCCTGGATCCCGTGGCTGCAGCTCGCCATGGCTGCTTGCCTGATCTCACGCCGTACCATGCCGTTGACCGGCCTGGGCATCGTCTTCCTGTTCTCCTTCGCCACCGCCCAGTACGGCTTGTTCCACCTCGCCGACTATCCGGTGTTCCTGGGCGTGGCGGTGTACCTGATCTGCCAGGGTCTTGGCCTGAAGCCGTTCGACATCCGCCCCCTCGACATCGTTCGCTGGACGGCCGCCGTTACGCTGATGTGGGCTTCGGTCGAGAAGTGGGCCTACCCGCAGTGGACGGATCCGCTGCTCGCCGCCAAGCCGCAGATGACCATGGGCGCCACGCCCGAGCTGTTCATGCAGGCCGCCGGCGTCATCGAGTTCACCCTGGCCTTCGCGCTGATCTGGACGCCTCTGGTGCGGCGTGTCGCGGCCCTGATCCTGACGGGGATCTTCGTCTCGGCGATCGTCGAGTTCGGCAAGGTGGACGCGATTGGGCACTCCGGCATCATCGTGGTGCTGCTCGGGATCGCGGCGGATGATGCCCGGACGACAGTGCGGGCGCGCGACGCCGCCTGGGCGCCCGCGTACTATGGTGGTGCTCTCGCTGCCTTCCTGGCGCTGTACTATCTCGGCCATGAGGCCCTGTTCGACACGGGCCTGCAATTCCCCGAACTCGTCAAACTGGCGGTGATTTAAAAGACAGAGCCGGGAAATGGCGCCTGCAGGAATGCCTACTGCACGTGGATGGTGAGTTTCATCTTCGGGTGGATGCCGCACTGGATGATGAAGTCGCCGGGCTCCTTGAGGGTCAGAGTGGCCTGCTTGCCAGGCTCCTGATCGCCAGCGTCGAACGCGAACCGATCAGCTTCGATGAAGGCGTGGTGGACGACGTTGTCGTCCCCGTTGACGAGGGTGATGGTGTCACCCCTGCGCAGGAACAGATCGGTCGGGTCGAAGTGCCTGCCCTTCTGCAGCACGATGCGAAAGGCGCTGGCGAGGCCGGCTTGGGCTGATCCAGCCACCAGCATCGCTACGATCAGAACGACGGAGCCCCCAAGGAGGAACGGGCGGTACAGATTGCTTATAGCCACAGACACAACCCAGCCAAATTAGTTATCTGAATGTCTAAGTAGCATATCTTGGCTATATGCCGCCTAACCCGTATCAATATAAGCGCCTAAATCTGCTCGTGCTTCGCTCGCTATGCTCGAATTGCCTGATATTTATACGTCGATCGAAAGAGAATTTTAACTAGGGCGACTCTGAGTCCGCGCATCAAGCGTAGGGACCGGCGACGAGAACGCCCCATTCCGCAGCATTTGCCTGAGTCGAACATAGCTCCCGCCTGCTGCGGCGAGATCCCCCGCCCCACCGCATACAAGAACCCTTAACCGCCTCGCGCCACCATGCCCTCAGCGATGGGCTTTGGCCGCGCGCCGGAAGAGCAGCACCGGGGCCTGACACCCCTCGGCCTCGGTGCGGCCTCGCCGGCGCAGTCGCGGCAGCACGGCCGGCAGCTCTGGCCTGCTGCGATCGGCGCGCCACCTGGGCGCGTTAGACCCCGTTTCATAAGGCTTTAGCGAGCCGCCTGACGAGGATCATGGCCGCAGCGAGCACGAAGAAGGCGAGCGCGGAGGACGAGGTCGCTTCGTGGTCGCGCGCGAGCCTGCGGCAGCGGCTGATCCAACTGAATGTCCGCTCGATCACCCATCGCCGGGGCTGAACGGCAAAGCCCTTCTGCCCGGCTTCCGCCGCGACGATCTCGACCACGATGGCTGTGGCCGTGCCGACGCGCTCACCTCTGTAGGCGCGGTCAGCGAAGCAGTGGGCTAAGAAGGGGAATAGCCTGCGTGAGGCTCGCAACAGGGCGATGCCGCCGTGACTGTCGTGAAGGTCGGCGGTGGAGATCCCAGCCACGAGCAGGCGGCCGTCTGTGTCGGTCAGCGCGTGGCGTTTGCGCCCGACGGCCCGCCGGGCTGGATCATAACCGCGCTCGCCTGCCATCCCCACGCCACCCGAGCGCGCGGCTTGCGCATCCACGACACAGCCGGTCGGGCTGGCCTCGCGTCCGACCCGCTCCCGATCGGCGATCGTGAGGACGTGAGCGAGGCGCTCGAACACGCCTGCCTGCGACAGGCGCAAGAACCAGCGATGCACCGTGCTCCAGGGCGGGAAGTCCAGCGGCAGGTGCCGCCACGCGCAGCCGGTGCGCAGCACGTATAGGATGCCGTCGAGGATCGCGCGCACGGGCCAGCGCCATGGGCGACCAGTGCTGGACGGTGCAGGGAGCAGCGGCGCGAGCACCGTCCATTCGGCATCGCTCAGGCAGGTTGAATAGGGCAGGCTCTCGCGCGCAAGCTCCGCGCGGGCGGCGGGTGTCCACATCAAGGTTCCTGGGTTAGCGTCAGACACTCTCCCAACGCCCGCGATGCTCGCCACTCACCCAACCGCTAAGCTGTTTAGCCCGTTATGAAACGGGGTCTTAGACGCCCGTACGGACGCGAGCTAGGAGGCTATCCCATACGGCGAAGAGCTGGCCCGTCACCGCAGGATCCTTGAGCAGAGCAAGCGGAAGCGTGGGCTCACCATCGAACGAACGATCGGTCGTCACCATCCCAGCAATCTTCCGGTGCTCGCTGACCATCTCCTGGCGTGCGCTGGCCTGATCGAATGGCGGGAAGCTCTTGATGGCATAGAGGCATGTGCTGACGCGCCCGGTCGACTTGATCAAGGCCGGGAAGCCGCTGCGTTCCGCATGCTCGAACCGGACGACGAGCGACGGCTTCTGTGCCCGCGTCGTCTCAATCTTCGCGCCCTGCTCCACCCACCAGTCGCAGATCGTGCGCGCCAGTGCCGCCTCGTCAGCGCCCCTCTCCGTCTCGAAGGTCGCGAACCATGCGTCGACCGTCGGCTTGTGGGCGGCGGCGCTCGCCTGCGTGCCGGCCGGCACCTTCCGACGCTCCGCCTCGGCGGTACGTCCGATCACGCGCGGAACAAGAGTTCGCAGCCCCTGCCCGACCTGGCCTGACCGGCTGGCTTTGGACCGGGCTGATTGAGAGGATCAGCCAGGACCAAAGGAGTTGGACATGCGGCGAT
>NZ_JALNUL010000116.1:0-4674 GCF_026540775.1 Methylobacterium sp. GC_Met_3 | reverse complement strand
GAGCGTGGGGCCACGCCAACACCTCGGCTCACGCGGTGGCCGATGGCGCTGTCGTTCGATGCGTGGTCACGGAGCCGGTCTCAAGGCGCCTGGACGACGAAGACGCCGTTCGGGTTGCAAGTCCCGGTTCGATCACGAGCAAGCTTGGGTTCATGGCGACGTCCGTCGAGGTCCATATCGGAAAGCGGGATTGGCTTTTCCTGCTGCAGGGGACCAACAACGTCAGCTCGCAATATGTGCGGTCGCCGGAAGCGCAGTTTCTGATGATCCACTGGCGCCTGATCGTCGCCCAGCGCGAGCGACGCTTGCGGGCGCTCGGCATCCCCTACAAGCATATCCTGATGCCGGAGAAGATCACGATCTACGATCATCTGCTGGACGGTTTGGGCATCGACTGGCGGTTGTCGCCCGCCGTCCGGCTCCTGCATGAGGACGCCTACTACACGCTGTTTCCGCTGCGGCGCCTGAACCTCGTCAACTATATCCGCCGCAATCTGCGATGGCGGGCGACACTCGTTGATCTGATCGCACCCATGCGACAGCAGCGGGACCTGCAGAATCTCTTCTATCGGACCGACAGTCACCTGTCGTTTGCCGGCCGTCTGCTGGCCTATCGCGAGATCTGCCGGGCGATCGGCGCCGAGCCGGTGCGCGATTTCGAGGAGCGGCCTGCCACCTATCACGCGGGCTGGGCGGGCGATCTGGGGATGGCCTTCGACCCCCCACGGTACGAAGGGACGATGCTGCACGATCTGCAGCGGGATGCGGTCCGCGTGTATGCGAGCCCGATCGTCGAACACAGGGAGCGGCGCGGCCTGTCGGGAACGCTCCATACGGGGGCGCACGTGATCTATCGGAACGCGCGGGCCACCGACCCCCGGCGCGTCATGCTGTTCGGCGACAGCTACGCCAACTTCGCTCCGATCGGCCTGACGATCATGCTGGCCGAGACGTTTCGCGAAGTGCACTTCATCTGGAGTACGCAGCTCGATTACGATCACATCGCGCAGGTGAAGCCCGATCTGGTGCTGACGGAGATGTCGGAGCGCTTCGTGTTCCGGCCCTCGAAGGACGATTGGAATTTCGCGCAGTATGTCAGCCAGCGTTACGACGCTGAGTTGGCGGGGGGGTCGGATAATGGGCCTTGCGCATGACGCCGCCCTGGCGGACCTGGGAGCCCGGGTGAGCGCCGCATGGTTTAGGATAGGGCCGAGCGACGCCGCGTGGTGCCGTCACTGCGCCCTCACCTGCTGCTCAAGGTGCGCACGGAGGATCGAATACTGGTACACCACCTTTTCGAGCCTGGCCGCATCGTCGGGACGGATCGGCTCTGGCCCCGCGCTCGGGCGATAATTCGCCACATAGAAGGCGGCCTGAGCCTTCAGGCGCACGGCGACGAAATCGAGGTCCGCGGACCAGTGGGCTTCTGTGCGAACCTGCTGCAGGCGCTTGGAGATCGCCAGCCAATGCAGGTCGAGGGCGATACCCCCGCCCATCTGCTTGAAGATGTCGAACAGGGAATCGAGAATGTCGATCGCGGCTTGCGCGGACATGGGGCCTCTACGAGTCCTGGGAGGCCACGAGATCGGGGCGCACGTACCAATCGTCGAACAATGAAAGCTGCTTGAAGCGCCGCCGATAGCCCAAATTCGTCAGGAGGTCATAGATCTTCGACCGGCTGTCCGCGAAATTGTGCTCGACGCTGATGAGGGCGACGTCATGGGCCGCGAAATCGAAGCTCTGCAGGACGTCGAATTCGCCGCCTTCGACATCGAGGCTCAGGTAATCGATCCGCCTGGGCGCGCGCGCTTCCCGCAGAAGCCGGTTCAGGGAGATTGTCGAGACGGGATATTGTTTCGCTTCCTGGCGGAAATCCGCGTGGAAATCGCCGGCAACGAAGTCGTCGACACCGGACAATTCGCCGATATCGACCTCGTTGAACAGGACCTCGATCCCGTCAGTCTTGTAGACGCATTGATCGCTGATGTAGCAGTCACGGTTCTTGTACAGCGCCGCGTGCCAAGCCCTTGCCGGCTCCGCCAGAACGCCCTGCCAGCCGAAAGTTTTCTCGAGCAGGAGCGTATTGCTGAGGCTGATGCCGTCGCAGGCGCCGAACTCGACGAAGTAGCCGTTTCGCTTCTCCCGCAGCTCATGGAGAACCCAGAGATCCTGCAGGAGCTGCGCGTTGGAATAGGGCGCCATTCGGGTGGCAAAGGACAGGAAATCGAGTTCCGAGGTCAGAATATGAGGCCGGATATCGAGATTGTCTCTCAGGTTGATCACGGCGTTGAACACCGTCAGGAGTTCCACATCCATCGTACGCTGGTCCACCTCGTGAACGGGATCGGTTGGGCGGGTGGTTCGAGCGCGGCCGTCAGGTGTTGTGGGTGGGCGTGGCCCATAAGGTCCCGCGGCCCAGGACACGGTTCGAGCCCTCATGAAGAAGGGTGTGCTGGATCGACTCGGGACCTTGATTGGGGATCAGGCGTGCGGCCCTGCGGATCCTGGCCAGGAAGCGCTTTCGGCCGAACCCATAGGGCCTGAGGCTCTCGACGACGGCATCCAAGAGCGTCGCCGCAGCATTCGCTCGTGCCTGGGCCATGTCGCGCTCCAGCAAAGCTGCGTCGCGCTCGGCCCGGACAAGCGCCAGTTCGATCTGCTGGTGTTGGATCAGGCGGATGTATTTCGTGTCAACGGCGTGGGTCGCACGTGTCGTCATGGTAACGCTCTGACCCCGGGCGGAGGCGGTTTAGGTAGTAGCCAGTATCGATTGCCGATCGACCCCTTACGTCGTGCCTCGGCGGCTTGGCAACACGGCCCGGGCTGGTTCCGCGAGCCGGCTCGGCACGGGAGCGCGGGTCAGACCGAAGATAAGGAGGCGCATCCAATCGCAGTGCGAACCGATGCGGCTCCCGGTGTCTCGGGTCGTGGGTTCTACCGTTGCATCAAGCCTGCATTTTGCTCACGATGTGCTTGACCAGGAACAAGCCGATGCTCGCGGCCGTAAGGCCGAACATGATGACATAAATATAGTCGATCTGAATGCCGGCATATGGATAGTAGGCCGACCGCACCCATTCGGCCAGCTGCATGACCGGATTGAACTTCATCCAATAATAAACCTGCTCCGGCATGTAGCTCGGCAGGAACATCACGCCGCTCGAGATGTAGAGAAGGATGCTGAACAGGGCATACCCGATCAGCCAGCCGGGAAAGAACCCGATGATCGCGACGTTGATCGTCCCGACGCCGACGCCGAGGGTGATCGCGGCCAAATATCCGCACACCGCCGTAAGAGGCTGAGCTGGAATGGGGTTGACGCCGAGGACCACCAGCACGGAACTGATTACAAGAAGCGCGAGGAAGCCGGTGACGATCTCGACGAGGATACGGGAGAAGATTAGGTCGAACATCTTCACCTGCGGGTAATAGGTCAGCGGACGGTTCGTCATGACCGACTTCATCACCTCGCGGGATATGTACTGGAAGACCAGAACCGGGACCGCGCCGGTCGCGAAGAACAGGGCTCGTTCGTCCCCGAGTGGCGCCGGGAGCTTCTGGAAAGTGTAGATCGCGATCAGCACGAAGACGTGCACGCACGGCCAGAGCACGATCACGCCGTAACCCCAGAGCGAGGCCCCGAAGCGTGTGCGGATATCGCGTAGGATCAGCGCGTAGAGGACGTGGAGATAGGACTCAAGCGGGCTCTTCTGCGTCTGAGGCGTTGGAACAGCGAACATCGGCACGACCTCTGCGTTGCCGGACCTGACTCGACCATAAAATAGGCCAAAGTAGGTTGAACGGGCGCGCCGGGCTTGATGGCAGTGTCAGGCCACGGGACCGTAATAGTCGCGCATCAGGTCGTCGTATGTGGCGGCCTGGATGATGGTGCGGGCCCGGCCCGGGGGCGGGATGGCCAGCAGGCGGTCGTTGCAGGCGGACGGATCGTCGGCCAGGGCATAGGGCAGGAGGTGGCCGTCCGGATCGGCGCGCAACCTTTCCGCCGCAGCGCCGAGGTCGAAGGCCGCCACCGGCAGACCGGTGCGCAACGCCAGCGTCAGCGCGTAGGAATAGGTCTCCGGCCAGATCGCCGGGAGCAGGATCAGATCCGCCGAGACCTGCGTGACCAGGTCGAAGGTCTCGTCGTCCTCCCAATGTCGGCCGGTCTCGGCGATCTGAAGGGCCGCCCGCGCCTCCTGATCGAGGGTCAGATCGTCGCTGGCGTAGCGTCCGGTCTGCGTGACGCCGGCGCGCTCAAGGCCGCCTTCCAGCGCCGGGTCGCAGTAGCCCGCGATTGTGAACCGCAACGGCAGATCACGCTCGCGCGCATCGGCGGCCAGGGCCTGCAGCACCAGCGCGCCTTCAGGCATGCTGATGCCGCCCAGCACGGCGACGCGCCGGATGCGCCCCGGCCGGTGCCGCGTGGTCGTGCGCACCGTCCGCTCCGGCTCGGCATGCGGCCGCACCGTGATCGCCAGATCCCGGTACACGCCCCCGATCCGCCCCGCCGTGTCGGAGGACGGCGCAAACACCCGCGCGGCCCCGCTCAGGAACCGCCCGAACACCGCACGCCGCTCGCCCGGATCCGGCTCCTCGAACCCGTCCGCGTCGCGCGCCAGGCAGCCCCGGCACTCCGCCACTGCCGCCAGCCCGCAGTAGCGCCCGTCCGGCTGC
>NZ_JALNUL010000115.1:0-4876 GCF_026540775.1 Methylobacterium sp. GC_Met_3 | reverse complement strand
CCTCGTCGTCGAGGATGACGACCTCGTGCGCCTCTGTGCCGTCGAGATGCTGGAGGATGCCGGCTTCCAGACCGTCGAGGCCCGCAACGCCGACGAGGCTTGGTTCATCCTGCACGAGCGGTCGGACATCGGCGCGCTCTTCACGGATGTCGACATGCCTGGTTCCATGTGCGGGATGACCCTGGCCGGACGCGTCCACGAGGCATGGCCGGATATCCGCCTCGTGCTGACGTCCGGTCGGCACCGGTTCAACGACCAGGAGGTTCCTGACCACGGCCAGTTCGTGCCGAAACCCTACAGCGCCTCCGAGGTCGTGGAGGCCATTGACCACGCGGCGTGATCCTTGGTGACCCGGACATTGAGGGCGTTTCACGACGGGAAGGCGCGTAACAGGTCCTCGGTGGAATAGGGCTTTTTGACCACCGGCACCTGGGCAAGATCCTCGGGGATACGGAAGCCGTCGCCGTAGCCCGTGGCGAAAGCGTACGGGATCCCTAGCTCGAACAGTTTTCGCGCAACGGCGATACTGGTCTCTGAGCCCAGGTTGACGTCGAGCAGGGCGCGGGCCGGGGGCGCGGCGTCGATCAGGCGGAGCGCGTCCCGCGTCGAGGAGGCCATGTCCACGGCGTCGGCGCCGAGCGAGGCCAGCATCTCCTCCGCCTCCAGGGCGATGATCATGTTGTCTTCGACGACGAGGATCGAGCCTGCAAGCCGCCGCGGCGGCTCGGGTACCGCGGTCCCGACGACCTTCGGCGCGGCCCGCGGTGCGGCCTTCACCAGCGCCGCCGGGAGCGTGAAACGCGCCATTACCCCCGTCAGCTCGTAGCGTACCTCCGCCTCGCCCTTGAGCTCGTACGGGATCGACCGCTCGATGATGGTGGTGCCGAACCCGCGCCGCGTGGGTGCCCGGACCGCCGGCCCCCCGGTCTCGCGCCACTGGATCACGAGCTGGTCTAGGGCGTCGCGTTCCCAGCGCACGTCAACCCGGCCCAGGCTGTCGCAAAGCGCGCCGTACTTCGCCGAGTTCGTCATCATCTCGTGCACGACCAGGGCGATGGTCGAGAACGCCTGCGGCTCCAGCAGGACGTCGGTCCCGTCGAGGACGACACGGTCGGCCTTGGGTCCAAGGTAGGCGCCGGCCTCCAGCATGATGAGGTCGCGTAGAGATCCAGGCCCCCAGTTGGAGGAGGTGATCTGATCGTGCGCCCGCGCCAGTGCCTGGATGCGGTTGCCGACCGTGGCCGCGAACACGCTGTCGGCGCCGTCATCCGTCCGACTCTGGGTGACCACACCGCGGATCAGGTTGAGGATGTTTCGGACCCGGTGGTTGAGCTCGGCGATCAGGAGCTCCTGCCGCTCCTGGGCGCCCTTGCGTTCCTTTTCGGCTGAATCGGTGAGTCGCAGGATCACTTCCAGAAGGGTGATGCGCAGCGCCTCCGCAGTCCGCATCTCGACGTCCGACCACGGTAGGGAGCGCCCGTGCACGGTCTCGCGCCACGCCTCGAAGCTCTTGCGCGGCGTCAGCCGGATGCCGTTCGGCCCCGGGGTCGCGGGCTTCACCGGGTTGCCGGCCCAGTTCACGGTCCGAGAGACCTCGCACCGGAAGTAGACCAAGAAATCCCGGGGTGTACGTGACACCGGGATGGCGAGCATGCCCGCCGCCCGCTCGGTGAAGTCCCGGCCGGGCTCGTGGACGCGACCGATCTCGTCGGTCGCGTATGCCTTGCTGGCAGCCGTGCGATTGAGGAAGCGCACCAGCCCGGCGAACTCGTCCGCGGTCGGGGTCGCCCCCTGCAGGGTGATCTCGCCGTTCACCCAAAGGCCGATGCCATCGCAGGGCAGGATGACCGAGAGGTCATCGAGGAAGTCGGAGAGGTGCTCCAGGTTGGTGCCGCCGGATGCCAGCGCACCCATGAGCCGGTTGTGCAGGTCGCGCGAGCGGACCTCGCGCGCCGCGTCGGCCTCGCGCTCGCGGGCCTCCAGCAGCCAGGAGAACATCTGGCCGAACAGCTCGGCGCCGGTCCGGCGTTCGAGGGAGATGTGGCGCGGCTCGGTGTGGTGGCAGGCGAACAGGCCCCAGAGCCGTCCGTTGCGCATGATGGATACGGACAGGGATGCGGCCACCCCCATATTACGCAGGTATTCGAGGTGGATCGGCGAGACCGTCCGAAGGGTCGACAGCGACAAGTCGAGGGGCTGCCCGACAGGATCGCGCTGCGGGAGCACGGCGGCGGCGGTAGCGTCCACGTCGGCGATGATGCGCAGCCAGTTGCGCTCGTAGAGGGCGCGGGCCTGCTTCGGGATGTCCGAGGCTGGGTAGTGCAGCCCGAGGTAGGGGTCGAGGCCGGATCTGACCGACTCGGCCACGACCTCGCCCGAAAAGTCCTCCGCGAAGCGATAGACCATCACCCGGTCGAAGCCGGTCAGCGCCCGCATCTGGCGGGCGGCCTCGCGGCAGAGCGGATCGAAGCCAACCGTCTGCTGAAGACGACTCACCATGCCGCGCACGAGGTTGCCGGCGCTCAGGTGCTCGGTGGCGCTCGGCTCGGCCTCGATGACGATGGTGTCTCCGGAGATGTGGAGGGCCACGTCGAATGGCACTCCGCCCGGGACCAGCCGAAGCCCGAACACCCGGTCGACGGCGTCCGGACCGCGTAGGGTCTGCAGGTGGCCCCGGATGGTATGGATGGCCTCGCGGTCGAGGACGGCATCGAGGGGAAGGCCCAGCAGGGCGTCGACGGAGCGGTCCAGCCAGGCCGCGACGTTGTCGGAGACACGGGTGACGATCCAGTCAGCGGAGAGCCCGATCAGGAAGCCGAAGGGCTGCACCGCGCCCAGGATATGGATGGGCTCGCGGTCGCAGGACGAGAGGTCGATCTCGGGCGTCGGCTGCGCCGCGTTCAATGGTTGCATGGGCCCGCGCCATGTTCGCAGGCGACCATCCGGCTGCAATTCGGATATCGGCGTCCCCGGGGCTGTCCGCAATGCGGATCGTCGTCGCGAGGGAGGCTTATGCCTGGACCGGTGACGCACCCGGCCGCTTCCGTCGACGTAACGCCGGTATGCCCGGGGCGCGAACCCGCCCCGGGCGCTCGGATCAGGCCTTGCCGGTGATTTTGTCGGCGACGTGCTTGGCGCCGTCCTTGACGTCGCCGGTCGTCTTCTGGGCGTCGCCCTTAAGTTCCTGGGCCTTGCCCTCGGCCTTCAGCTTGTCGTTGTCGGTGACGTTGCCGATGCCTTGCTTTACGTTACCAACGGCCTCGTTGGCCAAGCCCTTGATCTTGTCTGTGGTGCTGCTCATGGCGGTTCTCCATCGCGACCAGGGCGGCCACGCGGGCTAGGAACGGCACCGCTTCGGACCTCGTTCCAAATCGCCGTTCACGGTCGCGGGAGGCGCGGTACGGCCTCGATCAATTCGAGGATCGACGGGGCCATCGGTCCGGAGACTCGGCAGCAAATCAGATCTCGGTGGGGTTATCGCAGCCAGCGCCGACATCGAAGCCGTGTCCGAGCCCAGGCTTGCCCCCGCTCCACGCGGAAGCGGGGGCAAGTTCATCGGGGCGGAAGCTTACTTGTGGTTCTCGGCGCTATTGCCGTGAGCCTTCGTCGAGTGCTCGTGGGCCTTGTCGGAATGGCCGTGGGCTTCCGTCGAGTGCTTGTGACCGGCGGCATGGTCGCCCTTGCCATGGTGCTCGGCGGCGGCGCGGTGCGACTTGGCCGCCTTTTCGTGATGCTCGGCGGCGTCGGTGTGGGACTTCTGGGCCATGGCGTGCTCCTCCCGGTTCATGATCGACCGGGTCGCAACGAAACAACGGCCTATGGAACCGGTTGCCCACCTCGCGGCAAGTTGAACGTCCTATAGAGAACGCGCCCAGTTCTTACGTCTTCACTTGCGTTCGATGGCAATATCTTGATTTGACAACTATCTGTCTATTGCAAGCTGGGGGCGCGCATGGCTCACCACAGACCTGTTGTCGTCAGTCGAAGGCCGACGCGGACCTCGTAATCGCGCATCCCCGGCCTCGGCCCCCTGACGTCGAGATCATTGGTATCACACAGCGCCGTCTTGCGACCAAACAGGACGACGTCGCCGACGCCCTGGCCCGGCGGATCGACCTCGAACGACAGACGATGGATTACACGCCCGATGAGTCGGGCGGCTACCTCCCATCCGGAAGGGCCCGAGCCAGACGACTGAGCTGCTACGTATGTGGCAAGGTACCACGGACAGATAGGCCCGGGCGCAAGTGTCAACGATGGTGAGGACGATCACGCAGACGTTCGCCTCGGGCGCGTGAGGCTGCAGCCCGATCGCGTTCCACAAAATCAGGCGTGGGCCACCCATTCACCTTAGGCGCAGTATATGGCAGATCACGGTCCGCATCCGACCCCACTCGCCCGCCCGCCGCATCGACAACCTGGAAGCGGACCTTCCCAGGACCCGCACCGGGGCGTGTAGGCACGAGGCCAAGGTCTGCTTCCATCGCTTGCCGCTCAAAAGCAGAACGACGGAAATCCACCCCGAGCGGTCACGGTGGCTATCGAGACCTGCGCAGTTTTGTGATGTGCATTCGCCAATTGGTTGTGCAAAATCGATACAGCCGACTTTGTCGGTGACGCCTGCGCCGGTGCCTCTTCACCCCCTCGATCCACCGGCGTGGGCGTCTGCAACTCTGGGGGGGCGATCATCCGCATGGTCCCGCCCGCACTGGACCAATCCTCGCGTGTCAGGCTCGCCAACGAGTATCGATGAACCTGCCCCGGGGACCCGGATGTACCGTGTGTTCAGCCTCAGCGCAGATGGGAGGGTGGGGGAGAGCCGCACGATCCGGGCGCAAAGTGACGATGAAGCGAAAGCCATCGCCTCGACGCTGCT
>NZ_JALNUL010000114.1:0-4912 GCF_026540775.1 Methylobacterium sp. GC_Met_3 | reverse complement strand
TAGACCGGATCGATTGTCGTTGACCCGAATGCTCGGTTCCGGCCGCAGAGCTGCAGTCCGCTCCCTACGCCGAGCCGAAGTTGCCGGGCGACTGACTAACAGCCGCTTTCGGGAAGCGTGGACGCGGCCGTGAACGACCGGGATGGGTCGAGGCTGTGTCAAAACTCGAATGCTGTCGGCCGTTGTAGAAAAATGTTCTCTCGAAGGATGGTGGCACCGGCCAAACGGGCTTCTTGTCGGCGTCGGCCGCTAAATCTGGAGATCCATCATCCTTGCGACGGAGACGTTTGTTCTACGATTTCACTACATACCTGCGTTTTGACACAGCCTCGGTCGATAGCAGTCCCTCGACCCGGGCACCGAGGGCTGGATCTCGACCAGGAATTCTCAGTCGTAAGGGCAGCCGAAAAGGTCCCCGAGCGCCTACCGCCGAAACAGCGTGCGCCAGCGTCGCCGCTGATGCTCTGGCTGGTCGCGGATCATGTGGCACCGCTGGCAGAAGGCCGCGAGTTGACGTCGGCGTTGTTCGAGGTGTCGTGATCACGGTGAGCCGCCGCCAGGACGACCCGCGTTCGGCGTGCACGACCGATAATGTCGGTTTCCGCAGCGATCCGGATCCTGCGTCCCCACCCATCGCGCCACCTACCGGCTTGCGCGTCCCACCAGCGCCCATCGCCAAGGTGGTAGACCATCCGCCCGCGCGGCCGCCCGCAGCCCTCGCAACAGCCTTTCGCTCGCCCGAACCGGATCACGGCGGAGAGCTGCGCCCAGTCGATCGGGTAGAAGAAGCGGTGCTCGGGCCGGATCGGCATGGGGCGCACTGTGCCACCACCCTTGAAGAGCGTAGCTGAAATTCAATGGGCGACGGATCTTAAGCCGCCGGTTAGCACGGGTTGCGCGCAGCTAATGCGGCTCTTCTCCATGCGGAATAAGTCAAGCCCTTAGCGTCCATCAGCGGTGGCGCCTCGGGCGCACCGAGATGGCTTGTTGGGCTCGATCACTCCGCAGCCTCAGCGAACTTTGCACGATTGCGTAACATCAATTCTACGCCGGCCGTACCGACGCGCTCGACGAGTGCGTCCAAGATCGCGTCAGGGTTGTCCGGCAGTACGACGGTCGCCTGAGATGGCTCGTGCGCGCGTTGTCCAGTCCGCATCTCTTCAAGATCAGAGAGGGGCCTAGCAGCGGCGTTTGACCGCTCTGCTGCTCTTTCAAGGTGCGGCTTCACTTGCATCATGGACCGAGACGGCAAAGCTTTCTGTTTGCTCTCACGACGCGGTTGCGCAAGAGCGGCACGCCAAGTGAAGAAGGCCGCAAGGGCTAGGCCGTTGATGAACAAGCCCCAACCATAGCTGTCGATAGATTGTCCGTTAATTGGATGCCAAACATGGCCGAGGCCAGTCGCGGCACCAAGCACCGCTAAGGCGGCGAAAACCAAAGCAAATACTAGCATGCTCATATAGCATTACGCGACTGAGGTACCAATTAACCGACCTCAATGTCGGGCTGAGGGTTTCAGTTCCGAAGGAGAAGGGCGGCAGGATGTCCCAGCGCCATGGACGGGGTGAACTGGCGGTTGAAATTATCGACGGCCAAGTGTGGCCTATCCGCTCTCGCTCCGGCGCAGGCAGTGGCTTAGCTCGTCCTGAACGAGGGACCGACTATGAACCGATACACCGCAATCCTGCTGATCGCGCTTGGGCTCGGCGCCTGCCAGACTGGCGCCTCAGGGCCGCAACAAGCTGCCGTAGCGCCGCGGGGTGCTGCTGCACTCCAAGAGGAGGTCGTGCGCCTTAAGGCTGAGCGCGACGCCCGTCGGATCAGCTACACGGAATGGGCTGAACGGACACAGGCTGCCGCACGAGCCAGCGTGCCGCTGAGCGCGCAGGAAGATGAGGCTCTAGAGTACCGCAAGCAGCTCGCACGCCGTGTCGACGCGGGAGAGATCACCCCAGCGCAGTTCGAGCAGGAGAGCCAGCGCACCCTGCAGCAGCTGAAAGCTCAGCGCCGCGGAGCCTAATCCACGACAGCCTCTTCCAAGCCTGTTACAGCACTCGCTCTTGCCGCTCAGGTGCCCGAGGCGTTCGCGACACCGCACGGCCCGCGGCGGGTAAGCACATGACAGGCGATCGCGGGCCAGTTCCTCGCGTCCCGTCCGTGAAGCCCAAGGCCTGGCAATCGCGTGAGGGTCGGTGCCGCGGGGGATCTGGACACCGCAGGGCGCCGGCCCATGGCCTTCGCTTTACCCAGCTTCAGCTAGCTGTTCCGCGCTGGATGCGACTGTGAAGCCCTCACGGTCGAACACATTGTAGAGGACGCCAGCTGGGTCGAGCCCAAGCCCTTTGATGTGATCGATTGCAGCATCCTTGGCCTCGGCTACCGTGTTGAACGGATCGGGCAGCTGATACATCCTAGATGCGCGCTCCTCGCCATCGATATGCATCGGCGGCGTAGTAATTTCGACTGTGTAGGGCATGCAACTAGATCCCTGTACTCAGTGGAATGCACCAAAGAACCATAACAACAGGATGATCGGCAGCGGGATCCCTAGAAGCCATAATAAGCCACCGCGCAACATTCGCGCCTCCCCTATGTCAACAATCGCACCGAAATATCGGTCTGTTGACGAGTAGAACGCACGAACACGAAAAAGCGATGCAAATCATCCGTACGAATGCTGGGCATTAGTACCGGAAGCATCCGGTTGAAACAGACGCGACCTCGCCGGCGCAGTCGCGATCATCGGCCGGCATCACAGTTCTGCTGCGATCAGGGCGCCATCTGGGTGCAATGACGGGGGCGGCCTGTCGTGTTGTGCCGCCGGGAGTACCCGCATGCGCAACACCCTGTTGGCCCTGTTGGCCGTCATCACCGTCATGGCTGCCCACGCTGCCTACCGGCTAGTGCGGCTACCCTTCCGCCTCGTGCGTGGCCCGTTCCGACAGAAGGCCACGCCGGCCCAGGTGACGGCGCGCTAACCAAATCCGAGCACCCTACGCGGACGCCGATGAGATAGACGACCTCCCCCGCTAGCCCGTGATCAGATCGGGCGCCGGGGCCGAGCCGGCTGGTCCGGCATCAAGGGATACGGCCATGCCTTTCAATCGACAGCAGGTGCTGCCCAGCGACGCGCTGGACCGGCTGGCTTGTCGGCTGCTCGCAGAGGCGCGGGCACAGCACCCCCAGAAGCCGTTGGGCAAGCTCATTGTCGATCTCGGCGACGACGTAAGCACCAACCTGCTGGCTTGGCTGCTGGACATCCATGACGATGCTCTGGCCGAGGACGGGGGCGACTGGGCCAGCGTCACCCATAGCCCGCGGACAGCGTGGTGTTGAAGGTGATGCAGCCCAGGGGGAGCGGGATGCGTGGCGGGAGGAGGCGAAGCGGCTACAGGCACAGCCGGCGCGAGTGGCCTGAGAGGCGCCAGCCCTAGACCCCCCGCACACCCGCTTTGCGCAGCGCTCCGTAAGACCTCCCCGGGTCGAACATGACTCGAGCCTGCTGCAGACTGATCGGCCGCCCGCCGGCCTCCTGCGCGCCCATCATGCCGCCGGCCTTCTACCCCTGCTTCTGCTGCTGTCCTGCCGCTACGGCCTTGAGCGTATTGGCGAGCTGCGGATAGGGGCTGCTCTGCGGGGCCGCGGCGTCGCCCGATCCAGGGGCGAGGGCAAGCGGCTGACTGGACAGGGACGCCACGTCAGGCGTGGGGGAGGACTGGCCCGGTACGGCCCCATCCTGGCCCACGATGCCGCCGAGACCGAAGCCACCCTGCATCGCGGTCGAGCCCATCGAGGCGCCGGTCGGATGGGCCATAGCCGGCGATCCGCCCATGCCCGGTAGCGCCTGCCCGTCGCTGAAGCTGTTGGCGTAGGCTTGCGTCGTCGCGAGCCGCGCTGCGTTCTCGCCGCCAGGGCGATCGTAGCCCGCGAACTTCCACGCATCCGCCATCAGGCGATGGGCTTCATCGGCGCTGCCGGCGTTCTGCAGGGCCTGGGTGAGGCGCGGGTTCTCCTGCAGCAGGAACTGCGCCTGCGTCATTACCGGTTCGGAAGCGCCCTGCGTGAACGCTTGCGGCCTGTTCCGCCATGAGCCTGACCCGGCCGAACTTGTAATCCCACCGACGGCTCTGCGCTGCCGCGAGCCTTCAGATCGTCTCGTAGGCGAACAGGACTGCGATCACCGACAAGCTGCCCAGACCGAGGACGAAACAGATGTCGGCGCATCGCTCCATGCGGATCGCCAACTCGTTCTCGGCTGCCAGGCGGATCGATAGGTAGGAGGCGACCGCGCTGACGAGGAACAGGATCGCGGTCAGGGCGGCATACTCGTCGACGCGGCTCGGACCGATCCGGGCTTCGAGGATCTTCACCAAGCCGATCAGCGTCGTGCACACGCCGACCATGGTGCCGGCGGTTGGCAGGATGTGGCGAGACAGCCCCTCGTCGCCGGAACTGCGTTTGCTCTGCCGTTCGGCCATGCTCGCTCCCCTGCGGCTATGCGCCAGTGAGCGTATCAGCTCATCTCACCGTGTTTGAGGAGCCTCATCATGAAGCGCCCGCGGACCACCAGCTTCGCCGCGTCGGCGCCGAGCCATGCACCGCAGGCTGAGCCTGAGCAGCCGCCCTCGACCTGGCGCGAGGTCGCACCTATCGTGGCTGGCTTGGTCACGGCCCTTGAGGCGATCGAGACCGGACAGAAGGCCGGCCCTGCGATGAGGGTTCACCGGTCTGACCTGCGGCGGCATGGGAAGGCTGCCGCCGCACTCGGTGGATCTGAGGCCCTGAGCGCCGTGTTGCATCAGGTTGCGGAGGCCGATCCCGCTTGGGCCGAGCGACGGCTGGCGTTCATCCAGGAGGCCGGGGCATGAGGCTGCCAGGATGGCAGCCTCATGCCCCGGCCGATGTTTGAGAT
>NZ_JALNUL010000113.1:0-5087 GCF_026540775.1 Methylobacterium sp. GC_Met_3 | reverse complement strand
ACAGGTCGTAGTCACGCTGGCCCGAACTCTCCCGCAGCAGCGCCAGATACGGCGCAACCAGCGCCCATTCCTCATCGGACACGTCAGATGGATAGCCGGCACGACCTGCGCTCATGCTCGAAAACGCAAACCTCACTCATTCAGTTCAAAATTGCCTCTAGAGCACTTCAGATCACGACTGCCAACTCGGCGTCAGATCGATTTATACTATCCTATATACTATAGACTAAGTCGGAGTGAGCCGATGCTAGAGGCGATCTGACTGAATGCCGTAATGAGGCTGCTTGAGTCATTTGCGACATATGCTTGTGACGAGGACGAGGCACAATTCGCAAGTAAGGTTGTGCCTTGCGTATCAATCGGATCTGAGCTGACGCTAAATCCGATGGTATAGATTGAGATACCGGCGCTCTTCGCATTCGTGCAACTCTGCAGAGTGAGCTGATCAAGCGCTGTCCGAGCATCCGTTGCGTTCGTCAAATTGCGATACCCAGTGGGCAAACGAGCGTCGGGCGTCGTGCCATTGGCATTCATGAAGTAACCCATCGGGAAGTACAGCGTCTGATTGTAGTTATTGTAAGGATTATCGGTCCAACTATTAGCGCCATCCGTCATCAAAATCATAATTTTGTTCGTGGTACTGGAGCTATAGCTCGCGCCATCAGCAAACACGCTCGTTGGCGAGAGCGTACGCCAACCCCACATAAATCCCTCGTGAATGTTAGTCGCACCCAAAGCAGTCAAGGAGGTTATAAGCGCTTTTAGCGTTGAAGTGCTGGTCGTAAGCCGTTGCAGCGGCTGACTTGTGCACATAAAGTTCGGACCATTCGGGATACCTACGTCCGAGCTGGTTGTGTAGGAGGTGCCTTTGGCCGAGACGTACTTACAAGCGCTATATTCAGCCGCTTGGAAGCTCGTCGGAGTAGTTTTGCAACCACTAATGCTCGTCGTATCGTCGATGTAACTATTGTAACTGTAATAGCTTGTTGAGCTACCGGAGGGAGTGAACTTGACCCGGCTTGTGTCTCCGTCTCCAGGTTCATCCGGTGCGAACAGCGGCACATAGAGCGTGTCATTCGTGCTCGGGGAACCATCCTGTGTGTTGTAGGGATAGGGCAATGCCTCAAAGCAGCCGCCCCATGCCCAGCCGGAGTACTTCGCTGATAGCAGGTTGAAGATACTGAACCGGCTCGTGAAGCCGGCCGCTTTCGCAAGCGTCTTGTCGACATTCGTCCAATGGTACGTCGAGACGCCCGTCGTATCGACCCAGCTCGCGGCGGCGTACGCTGTGCCTGCGTTGACCGAAGCAGCGAATGGAACGATTGAGATCCGGGTGTCTGAAGAAAAGGCGGCATTGTTCTTGACGTAGTCGATGAAGTTGGAGGCCGCCGTCTGCATCGCCGCCAACTTTGTTCCGCTGCCGCCCGAGTTAGCCATCGACCCGGTCGTGTCGAGAACGAGCGCAATTTCGAATGTCTTCTGCACCGGTGAGGCGCACTGCGACTTGGCGGCCACCGGGATGCTGGTGCGGCCAGTGAACGCGCCGAAGACCACGGTTGGCGACGCGTGCGTGGTCACGAGGATCTTGCGCGGGTTGGAGGTGATCGTCAGCGTATCGACCGTGAGCCCAACATTGCTGCCCATGTAGCTCGTCATCGAGATCAACGCTTGCGCGTTCAGGACAGCACTCGTCGTCGTCGAGGATGTCTGACATAGCATGAGTGCTGTGGCGTCTGTCGCCGCCTGCAGCTTGGTCCGCACGCGCGCAGCAAGCCCGTAGTCAACTGCCGCGCCGGCAAAAGCGATCAGTGGAAAACTCGCCAAAGCAAAGATGATTGCGATGTTTCCTTCGCGGCGTGTCCGGAACTGGCGAAGACGCGCGAATAGCATCGTGAGAACCTCTAGTGGGAACATGGAGCCGGCGAGACGGACGAATGGGCGCATCAGCTCGCTGTCGACGGACAGGAGCTACCGCTTGGGAGGATGACTTCAGTGTAGGTGCTGTTGTAGGTCGCGCCGCCACGTGCGGGCCAAGGCATGCTAACGCTGAAGGAAATGCTCGAGCTGCCGGTAAAAAGCTTGGCTAAGGCCGAGCCCATCACCGGGGTGTAAGGCATCTTCACTTCAGCTAGGATGTATCGCATGCCCGTAGTCTGAAAGGCAGTCGGGACGGTGATATCTGTCGCCGCGGCCTTAGCAGTTCGAGCGGTGGTGTTAAGGGCGATACTTGAGCAAACATATGGTTTTGTATTCAGTGTCGTCAAATAAACACCCATCGCGCTAACGACGATCGTGACGTTAGAGGTGCTGAAGGGGTACAGAACCAACGATGAGGAAGAAAGGATGTCGGTCATTGTAGCCGACGTTATAGGGTTCGATGTATCCCCTTGCGCCGTCAGATCTGCGACTGTGCGTGCCAGGAGTGTGACTTTCCGGTAATTATCGATAGCATGCGCAAATTCGGCCATACCAACGAATAAAAGTAGCATGAAAGGTAAAATTAGCGCGAACTCGACAGCCGAAGCACCGTTCGTATCGCGAACAAAATCTGGCGGCGTCCAAGTGCGGTGCAGGTGGTTCATCAAAGACCTCAGCAAGCTCCCGTACTTGATGTCGAGTATGGTTCTGTGCGAAATACGCCGGTTGAGCGCAGCAGATATGAACCGTCGGCCATGCCAGTTAGTCCCGGCAGCAAGTTCCCGAAGAATAGTGGTAATGACACCGCTGCAGTAACGACGACAATTTTACCTGGCGCCGCGCAAGCGTAGCCCTCGAAACTGGAGCTGATTGACTTAGTCGATGTATTGTAGGCCGTTGCATATGAGCTGCTGCCGAAAGTGCTCCCAAGTGAAATATTTAACTTCACGCTGCTGCAGCTAAAGACAGTGGGGACCTTATTAGTGCCTGAACCGCACATCACTACTTTTAAATTATTGAGCAGTGTAGTCGTATCCGTAACCCCTGCATTGGCAGTTTGAAAGCTGCCAGTGTAAAGATTGCGTACTGCATTCTCGACGGCGATATCGAGGTTCATCCTAGCCCAAATGATGAAGGCCCATTGAATGATCCCCGCCAGCAACATGAAAAACGGCAAGGATACGAGAGCGAATTCGACAGCGCTCGCGCCCGATGACGCTGTGCCGAAACCCAGCGCGCGGCTTCGAACCGAAGAGGGCAACGCAGAAAATCGCATTATGTCGGATACATTTGCTATGTTTCAAAACGCAGCACCGTTCTTCGTGGGAAATCTGACCACAACATATTAACAATTTCTTACACATCGCATGATGATATCCGTCAGCGGTCTGGCATTGGCCTAATCCAATTGTTACCGGCTAGGCTTGGCGCTCTGCATCAAAGGCATTGATGTTCTCGAAGCGGGCGTCGCTGCCGCTTGGCCCTCTCCGCATCCTTTTCGACCTCCGGACATACGCTCCCTAAGTTCGCAAAGGTCGAATGCTAATTCCGATGGTGGTTCGTTACAGGCGCATTCGAAACAGACCAGCCACTGCTGGCTTCAACGTCTGGTTTTGGCCGCAGCGCAGACGTCCACTCACCACCCCAAGCCGAAGTTGCCGGACAGCCAACGAATGACCGCTTTTGGGAAGTGCAGATGGCCGTCGGTACGGCCGCATCGGGTCGATAGAAGGCCGTGCGCTTTTCCTGCGGACCTTCTCGGAAGCAGCCATTCCGCATTCGGCCATATTAGGTCATGCCGAATCGCCACAGCGCGCAGAACAGGACGTTCGGCTTTGCGCCCAATTCAGTCATTCAGCTGGATGTGACCACGTCCTGTAAACGGACGCTACCGGATGCGATCTAACATTCGCATAAGGCCGGCTTATAGAGCGTGCTCGCGACTGATCACGTCGTAACTACAGCGCCTCACGGCTCGGCAGCTGCCCTAAGGATACGCTTCGTCTACGGCTTGTACGAGCCTTATTGACGTGGGATATTTGCCCACATAAGGTTCGTGTGTGGGTACGCTGTCCTTGGTCGTCTTCGCATGAGCACCATTTCGTTAGAGCCCCTGACGGTTGTGAGTTTGAGGCAGTGGTCCAGCTCTCTTGGCTATCGCACGCTGACGAGAGCCCAGGTTGAAGCTGTGCTCATTGAGCATGCATTTTACGACGAGCTGATCATCGAGACGGCGTATGACCTGCCAGAGTCAGCACAGGCTGTTCGAGTTCGATTGGATCGCTGCACCGATGCATTGATGGCTTTACTTGAGAGACGGTGAATCATAAGTCGATGAGCTCGGCGGTTTATGCCTTGTCACGCCAGGATCAATTACGAAATAAAATGCGGTAGGAGCCGATGATCATGGAAAATAGGAACAATGGTCGCCTCACTGTAGGTGAATTGTTGTGCGCCATTGCGGTCTGCGGCTGGGCAACAGCTTTCGCCGCGCTTGATCGCCCACTTCATCAGGCGCCACCAATTGTTTCATACCTAACATTCACTGGATACCACGCGCGCTGATGGTAAACCCTTAGTCAGACCGGGACGCTAGAAGAACTACGACCGCGGGCCGTTCGGACGGCTGCGGCACCGGCCAGCCGTGAGTGGGCCTAGCCAGCGCAGTCGCACACCTGAACCCGCCTGTCTTGGTCGGGGTGGCCACTCTCACACCAGGTGTCGCCCTCGGCGGACAACAGGCGCGCCGCGTAGCGTATGGCCACAGCCTCGATCGCCGGCGCGAACACGCCGATGATCCAGGGCATTTGCGCCTCGAACCACAAGCTGTCGTCGGCTACCGCGAAGTTGCCACTGACATGTTGCCCGAGCGCGCGAACGGTAAATGCCCGGCCATCCTGAGACCACTCTGCTACTTCGACGGCAATATGTTTCTTCCTTAGGCGCTGCAACGCCCAATCTAACTGCTCATCGAGTCGGCGGCGAACTTCAGTGGTGCCGAAATTGTGGGGGGCCGCAATGGTGATGTGCCTCGGCATCAATCTTCTCGTACTGAATGCCCACAGGCTGGTGAGCACATGTGAAGCGCTGTTCACCAAGGCCGGGCAGGCAAGAGGACATGGTGGTCGTCCCTGATCGGCCCCCACGAGGTGGTCCAAGGGTATAGTTAG
>NZ_JALNUL010000112.1:0-5329 GCF_026540775.1 Methylobacterium sp. GC_Met_3 | reverse complement strand
CTAAGTGCATTCAGGTTAGATCAACAGCCTGTCTACGGCCCGGCGACTAGCCTGCTGAGCCATGTGCAGACTGACCCCTTGTCAGCTCTCAAGCTCGGTCCAGCGATCTATGGATTTTTCGCCGAACACGGGTTTGGGGCGCTGATAGAGCCAGTAATTTCGACATTATCATAACCTGAATGCGTCTCCTTCTTGTAGTAAATCTTCGTATATATTTGCCATGAAATAGGGAGCAGAAATACGGAGAAAATGAACGATCGCCAGACGAGATTTTGCTTCAATGTTTTGCCTTCAGGGCCAGAGATGCTTTGCCTTAGGGCTGCATTAGGCATCTCACTTGCTTGAGTCCGATCTTTGGCAAGAAACGAGTAGTGTAATTTTCCTTTCAGAGGCACGGTACGAACCTAAGATTGATAAAGCTGGTGTATTTTTGAAAAACTCATTCGCTGGATATAGCAAGATTTATTTGTTAAGTGTTAAGCGGGTCCCACCGCCGGGGTCGCGAGCGGTCGACAAGCTTATGTCCGCTCAGATGCACCCGCCGACCGGAAACGGAGGGGCAGCAAATCACCCCAAGCGGTCATGCAGCTTCCGACCCGATGCGGTCGCCCAAACTGCCGTCGAAGCTTCTCGGAAGCGGCCGTTCGCCGAGCCCCTGTCGACTTCAGATCAGGATGGCAAGCGGTCCCCCGCCCGGCGGCATCAGAGATCCTGAACGGAGGCTGGCGGCTGCATGAACTCGATCGTCGCGCCGTCAGGGCCAACAGCGTAGATCACCCTAGTTCCAGCCCGCGCACCGCTCGCGATCGGCTGCGGAATGCCTTGCGCCTTCCAGCCGTAGGCGGCGATCCGCATCAGGAGCGCATCGATATCATCAACCACAAGAGCCAAATGCGCGAAGCCCGGGTCGAAAGGCTTGGCTGGCACACTTGGTCGGTCTGAACCTTGATACTCCAAAAGTTCGATCGTCTGATCCGCTAGCGAAACGATCGCCATGCGCACCTTCGCCCCATTCGCTCCCGTCACCTGACCAAGGAACTCGCCCCCCATCTCGCCCGTCCGCACAAGCTGCGCGCCGAGCCCGTCGACCCAGAACCGAAGGGCTTCGTCGAGGCAGGCGACCGCGAAGCCGACATGATCGGCACGCCGCACGTGGATGCTCGTGTGTTCTGTCATGCGGGACGTCCTACCGGCAAAGGGGTCATTCGTATGCAACGGGTCGTGGCCGGCCCCCGGCTATGTCCGTTTCGACGCATTTGCCATTAGGAAGCGGATTAGCAGCAAACCACCCAACGCAGTCGTTCACAAGCGGTCGCGCAGCTTCCGTGAGCGGAGGCGTGTTTCGCCGCTACTCTGGCAGTGATGCGCCCACTTGGTAACTCGGTAGATTTGTCGACTTAATCCCGAACAAAATACCTCCGTTTGACCCGAAAGTAACCAAGGGGTACGATCGTATTGCAATGCAATCGGCTTCAACGGGACTTGGGTGGCGGACCGGCCAAGCCACTCAGGGTTTCGCGAACCGGTAGGCGAAACGATCCGTCCGACCCTTGATCGACGGATCGAACACCTTGATCGAGTGCGGATCCTCCTCGTTCGCAAGCAAGGTGCTCACGGCATCCAGCACGAAGCCGGCCGCCTCGACCTCCTTGCGGACCAACGCAGGATCGATCCGGTGGAGGGATTGGGTGTCGCTCGTGCCCGACCCGGCGGCGGCGGCGTGGTCGACGACGAAGTAGCGTCCGCCGGGCCTCAGAAGGTCATGCACGGCCCGGTTGAAAGCGTCTGCCGTCGCGCCCTTGCCCTGGATCAGCGCGGTGTGGAGATCGTGGTAGAACAGGTGCAGCCACAGGACGTCCGCGGGCTGCGTGACCTCCGCCAACGCGACGAGGTCCGCGGAGACGGCGTCGACGTTTTCCCGGCCCGGCTCACCCGCCAGCGTCTGCATGAGGCCGACAGGGTCGTTCTTGAAGTGCGCGACCTCGGCCGGCACGAAGCTGTAGACCCGGCCTGCGGGTCCGACGACGTCCGAGAGGACACGGGTCCAGTCACCGCCTCCCGGGTAGACGTCGATGACCGTGGCGCCCGTATCGACGCGCGCGAACCGGACCAATTCGGATTGTGTGGCTTGGTCGTACATGGGATTTCCTTCAGGGTCGGACATGCGATGAGCGCGCGGCGTCGGGACATCGCTCCCCGGCCCGCGCGGAGTTGGGGCAAGCCTCTTGAGGCTTGCCCTACGGCTCAGGACCCGGTGGACGAGCGCGCCGGGGCCGTCTCCGTCTCGGCGGCCCGCGCCAAGGCCTGGGTGTCGACATACTCCCGGACGCGGGTGAGCTTGCCGTCCCGGACCGTGATGGCGAAGACCCAGTCATCCTCGAACGGCTTGTCCGTGGCCTTGACCTTCCCCCTGGCGAAGCCGACCACCAGCACCCGGTCGCCCTGGGCGACGAACTCCCGGGGCTCCGTAGACGTCTCCATCGACCCGGACGCCGTCTTGAGCAGCCGCGCCAAGCCCGCGCGCCCGCGGTACGTTCCCGCCAGCGGCCAGTCCTTGCCCGGGATGATCCACTCGATGTCCTCGGCGACCAACGCCAGCAGGGCCTCCCCGTCGCCCTTGTCCATCGCGGCGAAGAAGTCCTTCACCGTCCGGACGTTCTGCTCGGTGCTCATGATGGCTTACCCCGATCCAGTATGGTGTCAGGTCAGACCTGAGCCATGCCGCCGTCGACGGCGAGATCCACGCCGGTGACGAAGGAGCTCTCGTCCGAGGCGAGGAACAGGACGGCGGCCGCGACCTCCTCAGGCTTGCCCCGGCGGCCGAGCGGAACCTGCGAGGCGAAACTGGCGACCGCCTGCTCCACCTGCTCGGCGGTAAGGCCCACCTTCTCCAGGGCCGGAGTCTCGATGGGGCCGGGGCTCATGGAATTCACGCGGATCCGTCGATCCTTCAGCTCCACCGTCCAGCCACGGGCGAAGCAGCGCACGGCCGCCTTGGCGGCGGCGTAGGCCGTGAAGGCCAGGTCTCCCCTGACGTTCGCAACGGAGGAGGTCAGGATGATCGAGCCCCCGTCCCTGAACAGGGGAAGGGCCTTCTGCACGGTGAAGAACGTCCCCTTCGCGTTCAGGTCGAAGGTCTTGTCGAAGTGGGCTTCGGTGGCCGCTGCGAGCGGTGCGAGCTCACCCCAGCCTGCATTCGCGAAAAGCACGTCGATGTGGCCGTGCTTCTGCTTCACGACTGCGTAGAGCCGGTCCAGGTCCTCCAGCCGGGTGACGTCGCCCACAACCGTCGTGACGTTGTCCCTGATCGAGGCCGCCGCCTCTTGCAACTCCTTCTCCCGCCGCCCGGTGATCACGACGTGGGCGCCCTCCTCGACGAAACGCTTGGCCGTGGCCAATCCGATCCCGCTGTTGCCGCCGGTGATGACCGCGACCTTACCTTCGAGCCTCTTCATGTTTGCCACTTCGGTGCTCCGTTCCTGACGTCCGGGGATGTCCCCGAGAGCCCCGAGATGCATCCGTGGCCGCCGGATGTTGAGTACGAAGGTGCGCACAACGGTGGTGCGAAATCGATCCACTCCGTGCGTAAGCGGGGTGGTGCAGACGGGTTACACCGGCTAGAACCGGCAAGCCTAAAGCCCGCTCAACGCCCCCATTCAGATGACGCAGAAGCGTTGCCGTCCGAGTCATCGGCGCACGAGCCCGGTACGGGGTGCCCCCGGTGCCAGGACGCACCATGATCGATTGGGATGACGTCCGCTATTTCCTGGCCGTGGCGCGCGCCGGCTCGGTGCGGGCGGCCGCCCAACGCCTCGGCGTGAACCACGCGACCGTGCTTCGGCGTGTCGGCCAACTTGAGGACCGCCTCGGCGTGCTGATGTTCGAGAAGCTGCCGTCAGGCTACCGCATCACAAGCGCGGGCGAGGAGGTCCTCGAACTCGCGGACCGGATGGAGGCGACCTCGAACTTGCTGGAGGGCCGTGTTTTCGGCCGGGACCAGAGCGTGCGCGGGCTCTTGCGGGTGACACTCGCGCCGTTCCTCTCGACCCACCTCCTCATGCCTGACCTCGCTGAGTTCGCGCGCCTGCATCCGGACATCGAGATGGACATCTCGTCGTCCGGCGAGCTCGCGAACCTGACGAACCGGGAAGCCGACGTCGCGATCCGGGTCGTCTACGACCGCAAGAGCCTGCCGCTCAATCTTCACGGCATGAAGGGGCCCGACCTGTTCGGGGGCGTCTACATCTCCCGCGACTGCATCGCCGCGCAGCGTGCAGGCCTGCCCGATCCCATCCGCTGGATCGTCATCAGCGCCCATGGGGTCCCGGACTGGGCCGGCGCGGGCGAGGTTCGCGCTGCCGAGGTCCCGTTCAGGGTCACGGATGCCGGGTCTCAACTCGCGGCGGTCCGGCAAGGGCTCGGGATCACGACGCTGCCGTGTTTCGTCGGGGATGCCGACTCTGTCTTGGTCCGGGTGCCGGGGACCGACCTGCACATGTACGGGACGCTCTGGCTGCTCACTCAGGGAGAAGCGCGGAAGACGAGGCGCGTGCGGCTGTTCAACGATTTCCTGTTCCGCAGGCTTGTGGCGCACGCTCCCCTGCTCGCCGGTTTGAGTCCAGCTCGTGGCTGACGCGCGGCAGACTTTTGGCAGTAGCTATGACCGAGAAGCGGACGCTCTGAGCGTCTGAGGGCGTTCGCAAGCTGGCGCAGCGGCGACGTCCGCTTCCACGCATTCTTCCCCGTCAGCGGACCAGCGGCTTCCCACCCCAGCCGGACGTCCCGGGGTAGGTGTCCGGATCGGATCGTCGGTCCTAGAGATGATAGGCCACTCCGGCGGCCCAGTGCTCCGGGAAGCGCCGGTAGGCCGCGACGACAATGGACTCCCAGTCCGCATCGTCCGGAAGACCGAGCCAGGCGAGGGTCTCCTTTGCATCGATCTGGAGCCAGGCCCGAAGCCAGCGGAGCCGGTCCTCGACCGCGCCGGGCGGGAGCAGGATCGCGCCGGGGAACGCGTTCGCGACGCCGGCCTGGGCATCCTCCGCCAGACGCGAGACCATCTCGATGTTGGCGTCGGCCTCCACGACGACGTCCTCCGGAGGCTCGGACCCGAGCCTTTCGGCGAGGACGTCGGTGACGTTCCTAAGCATGGTGCGACCGGTATTCGGTCCGGACGAGACGGACGAGGTCCTGCGTCCGCCGGGCCGGCGGCGTTCGCCGAGGATACGCCCGTCGAAGCGGCCGCCAAGGTCCCACCAGTCCCAGCGTCCGAGGGGGTTGAACCATCGCCCGTAGCCTCCCGTCACCGGGTGGCGCTCCACGTCCCGGA
>NZ_JALNUL010000111.1:0-5421 GCF_026540775.1 Methylobacterium sp. GC_Met_3 | reverse complement strand
ACTGGCCGGCCGGGTGATGCCGGCGATCGGCCTCGATTACCGCTACCCGTTCGTCGCCAATTTCGGCGCGCTCGGTGTCCACACCCTGGAGCCGATCGGCCAGATCATCGCCCGCCCCTCCGAGACCCGGATCGGCCACCTGCCCAACGAGGACGCGCAAAGCCTCGTCTTCGACGACACCTCGCTGTTCGAGTGGGACAAGTTCTCGGGCTACGACCGGGTCGAGGGCGGCGTGCGCACCAATCTCGGCGGCCAGTACTCGGTGGTGACGCCGTCGGGCTGGTACGCGAACGTGCTGTTCGGCGAGTCGATCCAGCTCGCGGGCGTGAACTCGTTCCGCCGGGGCGACATTGCCAATGTCGGACTCGACTCCGGGCTCGAGACCCAACGGTCGGATTTCGTGGGCCGGTTCCAGGTCTCGCCGAACCAGAACATCACGTTCATCACCCGGGCCCGGTTCAACCAGTCCGACTTCCACGTCGCGCGCCTGGAGACGGGGGCGACGGCCCGGTTCGCGCCGTTCCTGCCGCTGACGCTGTCGGCGTTCTACTCGTACTACGAGGCGCAGCCGCTGCTGGGCTACAGCCACTATCGCGAGGGCGTCACCGCCACCGCCACCTACAACATCACGCCGAACTGGTTCATCTCCGGCTCGCTGCTGGTCGACCTCACGCACTACCTCGACGTGCGCAACACCTATCAGGACGCGCTGACCAGCTACTTGGCCAACTCCGTCGGGACCGTGCCGGTTTATCAAAACCCGGGCCGGTTCTACCTCTCCGGGGCGAGCTTCGGCGGCGGCTACCAGGACGAGTGCAGCACGGTCTCGCTGAACTACATCAACTCGGCCATCGCCACCGCGACCGGCGTGCGCGAGCGCAACCAGACGGTGCTGCTGCGCGTCGAGCTGAAGACGCTGGGCGAAGCGGACCTGCGCCAGAACGTCAGCACCGCGATCGCCACGGACGGCATCACCTCGGTGCGGTGATGCGGCCATTCCGGCGTGCGAATGCACTTCACGCTGCACTCGGGGAACTACAATGGCGGGCCCTGTCGCCCAGGGAAATACCTTGGACTAGGCCAAAAATACGAGGTTCCTGCGGTTCGGCACCTACCCGACACCAGGCGACGTGGACCGTGACGCCGAGGGTGACCTCCCTTTCGAGGCGACCGACCCGTACCGGTACAGGTGCAAGGAGTTCAGTGCGCTCTACGAGCAGGTGGCCGCCGAGTGGGAGCCCAGGAATGGGGAATGCCTCTTGGCGCGCCGACAGCAGCTACTGCATCTACCGGTAGGAAATGCCAAAGCCTGCCGCCGATCCGTGCGCTAGAGTTCAGGGCTCAGAACTAACCCGACTAAGATCCACCTCCGGTCACCGCGCAGCATTTGCGGGAGGCTAGGCTGACTTCTTCACGTTCAGAAACAAACATGCCTCGATTTCGCACGTTTCTCAGCTATGCTACGTTTATGACTGATGCCACCAAACCTGCTACACATTTAAACCGTCGTCGCGCGCTCGGTATGGCCGCAGCTCTCCCTTTCGCTCTGGCCGGTAGCCGCAAAACAGCGGCGGCCGCTCCCGTTCCGCGATCCTGCGTCCTGACACCGCAAGCGGTAGAAGGGCCCTTCTACTTTGATCCACATCTCGTGAGATCGGACGTCACGGAAGGACGCCCCGGAGTCCCGCTAGTCCTCCGCATGACGGTGCTAGAGGCGGGGCCTTGCGCGCCGCTCACCGGGGCGCGGGTGGTCATCTGGAGTGCGGGCGCAGATGGCGAATATTCAGGCTACACCGGAGGGCCTGGTGGATCGCGATCGGCCGGAACGTTCCTGCGCGGCACGCAGATGACGGACCAAGTCGGGCAGGTGACATTCCGCACGGTCTACCCGGCTTACTACCCCGGACGCACGCCGCACATCCATTTCAAAGTGTTTCTGGATGACCGCAACGTGCTCATGGGCCAAACCTACTTCCCAGACGGTCTGAGCGAATATCTGTTCTCCAACGTTTCGGCTTATCGTAGCCAGTCGCTGGCCCGCGACACCTTCAACAGCACGGACATGCTCGCTCGAATGGACCCAGATCGCTTAGCCTTTTGTGACATCAGAGAGGCCGTAGACCACTACGTCGCCACGTTAATCGTGAGCGTGGATCGTCAAGGCGTAGTCATGTCCGGCGGACCTGATGGAGCACCTCCTCGAAGGCGACCTCCGGGCGGCTTCAGGTGGGCGCCGCCGCCGGGCTCACCCCCGGGGTTACACCGCTCGACCGAGCCAGCGATCATTGTGCCAGGCGTTCCTCTAGCCGATCAGCATCCGACCTGAGCAAGACCGAGCAGTGCCATCAAAACGCAGGCTTTAATGCCGGTCACAGGAACAGGACACCTTCATAAACGCCGGAATGGGCAGCAATTACAAGATGGGCGCACTCGCGTTTAGCCGAAAAGCTTACCGACGTTTATACAGAAGCGTGCCCGGTGAGGGCTCGTACCATGGAGGCTCAATGCGCGCATTCCTCAAAGGGGCCACCCTGCTCGTCGTTGCCACGGCCGGAGCGGCAGCTTAGCCCTATGATGATAGGCGGCCGCCGCCAGGGGCTGAGGATTTCGACCGCGCCCCTCCGCCCCCACATCGCTTCCGACCACCGCCACCGGATTTTGAAGACGACCGACCACCGCCTCATCATCGTGGGCCGCCGCCAGACGATGACGATGATGAGCCGCCTCCGCCCCCTCCGAGGCGCTACTAAAGCACAATCGCGACTGACTCTACAGGTTGTGGCGAGCAGCTTCGGGCCGCTCGCTATGCTGGACGCAGCCCCAGCAATCGCGGGTCGAATTTGTGGTTGGAGGACACAGGCTGTGCCCGGGTCGAGGCGGAGGGTGGTGGCCGCAAGTCGTGTCGAATCACGCCTGACGGCGAGGCCTTCCACACCACCAACCGCGGCCTCGTCGAAGCCCTGCTCGCCTGCGTCACATCGCACGGAGGCGGCCCCCGTCACGGCGAACCTGCGCCCGTGAGGCGCATTATGGAGAATCT
This sequence comes from Methylobacterium sp. GC_Met_3, assembly GCF_026540775.1. Lineage (NCBI taxonomy): Bacteria > Pseudomonadati > Pseudomonadota > Alphaproteobacteria > Hyphomicrobiales > Methylobacteriaceae > Methylobacterium > Methylobacterium sp. GC_Met_3. The sequence goes on along the minus strand of NZ_JALNUL010000111.1, from coordinate 2,381 downwards.
CAAGCTGGCGCTGCGCCTGCGCCTCAGAAGCGGATCAGTCGACCAAGCGGTGGCCGAGCGAATTGCCGCCGCCCTCGATACAGCAGCTCTGACTGTGGAGCGCGCCTGTTGGACGAGAAGATCGCGGCGGTACTCGATGCCTGACGCGCCAGACACATTGCGGCTTCCACAAGGCCGTCCTCAGATCCATCTCGGACTCAGCAACCGCGGTGCGGTCAGGGTGAGCGCGAGGCCGAGCGAGCCGTGATGATATGGCCGCCCGGCCGGCGCGCAACATAACGCTTGAAGCGATCTTAGTTCGTCTTCGCAGCGAGTTCGCCAAGGTGGCGTTGCACGATGCGGTGAGTCTCGGCGGCGAAGGCTTTAAGATCCGAATTAGTGCCGGACTTGGCCTCCTTGGCAAAAGCGGCGCCGTCGGCATCATGGATCGCCTTCATGTCTTTGACATAGGCCGCATCGAAAGCTGCACCCGATAGACCTTTCATCCGATCGAGCCGACCCTGGAACTCAGCGTTGAGTGTGTCCGGGAAGGAGAGCCCGGCGCCGGTGGCGATCGATTTCAGCTTGTCGCCAACGAGGCCATGGTCATGCGCCTCGGTGTTACCTTGGTCTTTGATGTCCTGACGCGCACCCTTGTCTTCGGCGAGCTTCCCAAGCTCGACCTCGTACATCCCGCCCTGCGAAACTTTGGCGACGAAGGTCTTATCTTCATCGGACATAGTTGCAGCTTGCGCTGCCACGAGGCCAGCTAGCGACAAAGTTGCAGCAATGAAAAGGCGAGCGGTTGGTCGGCTGTAGGGCATGGGACAAAACTCCTGTCGCGCGATATAAACTCTCTGACCATCTGGATGATGCATCACGGTTTGATGATCTTGCGATAGAAGCTACAGCGCGTCGACGCGGCTTGAGGTGATCGAGAAGCCCTTGGCCTTGACCCTGCACTAACTTTGAACTCGAACCCCCTCGTGGGGGCGGGTCAATCCGCAAATACAAACAATGTCTCGATCGGCAGGCGCGTGCGACCGCCGCTCTGCTGTGGAAGGCGACGTGTCGGCCCCACGCTTCTGAAGGAGGGAGCCTCATTCTGCAGCCTCGCGGCCAGCGGCACCGTCGAAGGGCTGCCGAGGGGGAGCGGCCGACCTCGACCGATGCGATCCTCTGAGAATACTCGCGGGCGGTAGAGCGGGCCGAGCCATGCGGTGACGGTCTACGCGCAGCCGATTTGACAAGCCTCAGGTTCGTCCTGATTTCGCCTCACCGAAGAAGTGAGATTGCTGTGTTGGCTACGGGGTGCCGACCTGATCGCCACAGGAACGCCGTACCCGTGAAATCCGCCACTCTTCTCGGTCGCACTTTGGCGTCGCCGCTCTGGGCAGCTCAGCTCCTGACCGGAGCGAAGTCGTTCGTCGACAACCCGATTCTCGGCTCGGAGCGACTCAACCGGGCCGGCCTGCACACGCTGCGGGTGCGGCTCGCCCACGCCATGGCGGCCCTGCGCTGCCGTCAGCTCGCCCATCTGGTGAGTGCCCGGGACCGCGCCGACTTCGCCCGCGACGGCTTCATCAAGCGCAGCGACTTCATGCCGGCCGACCTGCACCGGGCCGTCTACGCCGAGGTGACCAGCGTCGCCGCGGAGGGCCGGGAGCAGGTGCAGGGCGATACCGTGACCCGCCGCATCCCCCTCGACCCGGAGACGCTGAGGCGGATGCCGGCCATGCGCCAGCTCCTGGCGCTGCCGGAGTGGAAGAACCTGCTGGGCTATGTGGCGAGCTTCAACTGCGAGCCGATCCTGACCGTGCAGACGATCCTCTCGCACGTCACCGATGCGCCCCCGGACCCGCAGACCAACTTCCACATCGACACCTTCCATCCGGCCATGAAAGCGTGGCTGTTCCTGACCGATGTCGCCGCCGACGAGGGACCGTTCACCTACGTGCTGGGCTCGCACTGCTTGACCAAGCGGCGGCTCGCCTGGGAGCGGCGCACCGCGATCAACGCGGCGCGCGGCCTTGACCGCCTCAGCGGCCGCGGCTCGTTCCGGGCGATGCCTGCGGAGCTGAAGCGGATGGGCTACGCCGACCCGGTCGCCTTCGCGGTCCCGGGCAACACCCTGGTGGTGGGCGATACGGTGGGCTTCCACGCCCGCGGCCCGTCCCTGCGGCCGGCGGTGCGCATCGAGGTCTGGGCCTATGACCGGCACAACCCGTTCCTGCCGTTCGCCGGCTTCGACGTCTGGTCGCTGACGGGCCTCGCCCGCTGGCGTACCCGGCTCGAGTGGTGGCTTCTCGACCGGTTGGAGCAGTTCGGCCTGCGCCGCAACGTCTGGCGCCCGGTCGGTCCCCTGACCGCCGACGCGCCGCCCCGGATCGTCTGAGCGACTA
>NZ_JALNUL010000110.1:0-5422 GCF_026540775.1 Methylobacterium sp. GC_Met_3 | reverse complement strand
ATGCAGCATCGCGAAGTTTGGGCTTTTGCCGCGTGACGGTCTGGCTGCGCCATTGGGTGTTTGTCGAAAATTGCCAGAAAACGGCCTGGGGACGAGGAGCCCGGTTCATCCTTGAAGCTTGGTCACCCGCGGCCGGCACGCTCGCCTCGTGGCTGCGTTCATCGGCTCCCCAGATGATTGGACTTCGGCATGATGCCAACCCACAAGTAAGTCGGAGATGTTATGGCACAGCTATGCGACGCGAAGATCCTCTGTGGGCAAGATGAGCAGGCGGTACGCTACGATCGGCATAGGTCGGCCGGATAAGTAACCCTGGATCTCCGCGCAGCCGTGCTCCCGCAGGAACGTCAGCTGTTCTTCGGTTTCGATGCCCTCCGCAAGCACCGTGACTCCCAGGCTCTCGCCGAGGCTGATGATGGCGCGGACGATAGCGCTACCTTTGCTCGTCAAACCGATCTGCGCAACGAACGACCGGTCGATCTTGATTTTGTCAAAGGCAAACGTCTGGAGCGTCGCTAGCGAAGAGTAGCCCGTCCCAAAATCATCCATTGAAATGCGCACCCCTAATCCCTTCAGATCATGAAGCGCATCCAGGGAGCGGGCCGAGCTTTTCAAGAACAAGGTCTCGGTCACCTCAAGCTCAAGACGGTTTGGCTTTAGGCCCGTCTCTCTAAGCACAGAACGGACCGTGTCGCACAGGCCGCTTTGCTGGAATTGGGCGATCGATAGATTGACAGCGATATCGAGGGGCCGTGCCCACGATGCTGCTTCGTGGCAAGACTCACGCAGCACCCACTCACCAAGTGGCAGGATTAACCCGGTTTCCTCTGCCAGAGGGATGAATTCAGCCGGCGAAATTGGGCCCCGCATCGGATGAGTCCACCTAAGAAGTGCTTCGAAGCCCGATACTTCGTTCGAAAGGAGCGCGAATTGCGGCTGATAGTGCAGCTCCAGCTGTTCGGTGCCAATGGCTGCACGCAGATCCAGCGCCAATTGGTGGCGTTCACGAGCTGCCACGTCCATAGACGGATCGAAGAAGCAGTAAATTCCTTTGCCGGCAGCTTTGGCTTGAACCAACGCCATGTCGGATGCGGACAAAAGCTGCTCATAAGCAGCCGCGTCGCCGGGGAACGTCGCGATGCCGATGCTGCACCCTATGTCGATCAAACGTCCGCCGTCGAGGTAGGATGCACCAAGGGCGTCTACGATGGATTGCGCGGCCGTGGCTGGCGTCCTCACATCATCAAGCCCAGCAGCGAGCACAGCGAACTCGTCGCCGCCGAGGCGGGCTGCGACGCAGCGTCCGTCAAGCAGCCCACGCAGACGTGCGGCGACCTCTTGAAGAATACGGTCACCGGTGGGGTGGCCGAACAGATCGTTGACCTGTTTGAAGCCATCGAGATCGAGACAAAGCAGCGCCAACTGTGCGCCCGTCTTGGCGCAGAGCGCTATTTCCCGCGCGACCACCTCCTCGAACTGCACGCGGTTCGGAAGTTGGGTCAAAGCATCGTGTCGCGCGAGAAAGCGCACTCGCTTCTCGCTGCGACGCAGTGCTGAGACATCCTCGTGGGTACAGATCCACCCACCGCCGGGGACACAGACCCGGAGGACGTTGATCTCGCGTTCGTCGGCCAAACGAACAACCGTGGCGGTTTGCGGCGATCCGTCCGCTGTCGGGGGGGAAATGACCATGTCCCATTCCTCCGCAGGCCCCCCACGTCGCGCGAGAATGAGCTGCCGAAGTTCGTGGGATGTCGTGCCTGCCTGTTGGAGATGAAGCGGAACGGCATACAAATCGGCGAAGCGTTCGTTCATCACGACAAGGCGCCCATCGCCGTCGAACAGGCAAAGACCTTGCGCCATGTTGTCGAGAGCAATGCCGAAGCGTTCGTATTGCGCACGCAGCTTCTGCTCGCCTCGAGCACGCTCCTCGGCCCGTGCAACACGCCGTTCAGCTCGGGCTCGCCTCAAGACAAGCAGCAACAGAGTGCCAAGGCAGACGATAAGCAGTGCCGCCCCCGTTGCTAAGACGACAGCCTGCCTACGAAACGGGGCGAGGCTCGCTTCCGTCGTACGGCTGATACTCAGGATCATAGGGTAGCGGACAAGTGCTCGCGTCGCGATGAGCCGTTCTTTCCCATCAATCGGACTGACATTACGGAGGAAGCCGCCCATTGGGTCCGTATTAGCGATCAGCGCAGCCCCCGTCGTCGGGAAGATTTTGCCAACGACATCAGCCCGAGTGGGATGGCGCACGAGCAACATGCCGTCATTACGAAAGACAGAGACCACGGCATCGTCGGACGGTGTAATCTGCTGATAGAGGTACTCGAAATAGCCGAGCTCTACCGCACCAAGCACAAGGCCAAGAAAGCGTCCGTCGGCGGCCGTGACCTTTCTTGCGACGTAAATGGTCCAAGCGCCGTTGCCGCGATTCTGGACCGGCTCGCTGATGAAACGCTGGAGCTTGCGGTCGGCAGCCAGCGCCCTGAAATAATCTCGGTCCGCAATGTTGACATCGGGAATCGGCCAGTAGCGGCTGAAATTGAGAAGCTTACCGTCACCGTCGACAATAGTGATGGCGTTGACCTGTGGCAGCGCCGCGATACGGGCGCGGAGAGACGTATGGAGGTCATGTCGAGCTACCACCACAGCGTAATCCGCAGGTGTCTCGACGTGCGCCTCGTGCAAATCCTGAATGATTGCTTCCTGAACCATCTCCATGGCCTGCAGGGAGCGGTCAGCTTGGTCGGCCAGGACCTTGGAAAGCCCAACGATGCTGCGTTCTACATCTTGAATTGCCTGTTGATGCATATCGGCGACGAGCAGCGTGGCGCCCGTAGCGATCACGGCGGTCAAAACCACGAAATAGGCAACAAGCGCCACGATGGAACGCGACGCGAACAGAGACCGAAGCATCAGCACGCGCAAGACTCTTTTCAGCCTAACTCATCTCGTTTTATAGACGCCATGGGTAGAATTTATTATAAAGCTAAGTCGCTACGTGCGCATTGTATATAGAACGGAAATTGATGAATTAAGACTTACCAGCAGAAGCGAATCACGACACTGTCAACTCGGCGTCGTCACCGCCACTCGCTCCCATCCAGCGGCTGACAAATCCAGTGATGCGGATGCGCGGCACAGGCGGCATCGTCTGGAACCAATCGACTAAGTCATGCGTCTCGGCACGTTTCGACGATAGCAGGATGACGCAGGCAAGGGCAGTGGCCACCGCTTACTCTCGGCGACCCGCACTTCTTAATCTGGTCCCTGCAAAGCCCGTACGCGACCACCTTTCGGATGTCTGCTTATCGTCTCGTGGGTATCGGTGGCGGACCAGCCGCTTCCCACCCATAGCAGCCGTCGCGCTTCCGGCCCTATCCGACAATCGCCGACGGTAATTCGGTCCCGAAAAGCGGAGGCCGTCTCCACCCAACTAAGCTCGCAGCGTCTCCTGGCGGAAGCGAAGGATTGCGCGAGCAACCGCATCCGGTTCTTCACGCGGCGGGAAATGACCAACGGCAGTTAAGACCAATCGCTCGTAGCGGTTCTCAAACCAGCGGGCATCGTCAGCCGGGGCCGACGGCGGGTCGCACGCGTCAGCATCCCCTTGGATCATCAACGTCGGAACGCGGAGTTTGCCGGTGCGGGCAATCGTCTGATCGACGCCCGCATATCGCTCGTCGACGGCCTCAGGCAGCCACCGAGACCGATAGCCGTGAAGCGTGATCGCTACCCAGTCAGGATTGAGGAAGCTCTCGGCCGCTCGAACGAACGCGGCCTCCTCGTACCACCCGGCAGGCGACCAGCTAACCCATTGCGCCCGAGCAAAGCCGATCGGGTCTGCCCGCACCCGCTCCGCGCCGCCATCGGCATTCATGTACCACTGATACCACCAACGACGCGCCTGCTTGAAATCCGGTGTCTCGAATCGACCGAAGGGTGCGTAGCCTATGGCGAGCACCGCGATCATTTCGAGCCGGTCTGGGATAAGCGCTGCCAAGTTGTAGGCCGCTCGGCCACCCCAATCGTGCCCAATGACCGTACATCGTTCGATGCCCAGACCATTCAGAAGATCGATAGCGTCCTGCGCAAGAACGAGCGCCCTGCCGTCGCGCAACGTCTCATTTGATAAGAACTGCGTGCCGCCGAAGCCGCGCAACCACGGAGCGATCGTGCGGAGACCGGCGTCGTGCAAATGTTGCTGAACGCTCACCATCCCAGACGGATCATCCGGCCAACCATGAAGCACAAGGACGGGCGGACCGTCGGGCGGTCCGCCTTCGTTGTAGCCGACGTCGAGAACGCCAGTCCGGAAACGCTTCATCTCACACTCCGTACTGCGTGCCATGAGGAAATTAAGCGGGTCGAATCGAGTTCTTAACGTCCCCTGTACGGCAGGACCCTCACGAAAGCTGCCCGACTGCTTTCCACCCAACCCCGCCGTTCAGAGTCGCTTTGTAACGCAACTTGATTTGGCCATAAGCGGCAGGTTCATCGCCGAGAACGACGACGGAGCATGCGCACCGTCCCGAGCAAATATGGATCGGGATTCTTCACAGCTTATGTGTGGATTTTCTGGATCGGAAAAATATTTGATAGAATCATTATTGCAGTTTGCTACCAAAGAAGCCGATAGAGCGCCCATATTCCTGAGCAATCAACCCGCATGACTCAAAGTTGGTTCAGACCGAATGGTGGCGATACGGGCGACGGTTTCGGATGAGCGGGCGCGCAGGACTTCTAGAAGTACTGTATGGTCCTCTTTCGACCGGCAAACGGTTTCGACTTCTCTGCAAAGCGTTGCGAGTGAAGCGAAGCCCACCATGCTCGTAGCCGACACCATCGCGTGCGCATCCTCGGCGATCTGCTTGCGGTCGTGGGAGTGGGAGGACGGTCCGAACCGCTGGGTGAGTTCATCCGCCAGCATCGCAAGCAGGCCGACCATGCGCTCGTGGCCGACCATATCGCGCATCTCGTTGAAGACGGAGCTGTCGAGGCCGGAGATCACTGCCGCGTGTGCTCCCTCCGAGGCCCAGCGATCGACCGCCGAGAGGAGCGCGTCTTGCCGAAACGGCTTGCCGATGTGATCGTCCATGCCCGCGGCGCGGAACTCTGCCACCTGTTCCGGCAGAACGTTGGCCGTCATAGCCACGATCGGCATGCGCGCGGCAGCACCCTCCAGGGCACGGATGTGCCGCGTGGCGCTCATGCCGTCCATTCCCGGCATCTGGATGTCCATCAGCACGAGGTCGTATGTCTTGACCTTTACCGCAGCCACCGCCGCGGCGCCGTCGCTGACCACGTCTACACTATGCCCGGCGCGTTCCAGGATCGCTCGGGCGAGATCCTGGTTCAGCGGAACATCCTCGGCCAACAACAGGCGTCGGCCCAAGCGACCACTGGAGTTGGATGAGGG
>NZ_JALNUL010000011.1:0-156260 GCF_026540775.1 Methylobacterium sp. GC_Met_3 | reverse complement strand
AGCGCAAGGAGGGTCGGTCGCGGCTGCGGCTCGCCTGATCGAAGAGGACCCTGCGCGGGACGCTTCGCGCAGGGGCTCCGCATTCTCACCCGCCGGCACCGCGGCTTGCCGCTTCGCCGGTTCGATGACACAAGCGCGGCCGGCCATCCCCGGCCGCGCTGAGAGACGGTAACCCTCCAGAACCGTGATGGCAGAGGCCACAACCCCCGGCTTTCCCGAGGTCGGCCCCGTGCTGATCACCGGTGCGAGCGGCTTCCTGGGCTCGGCCCTGGTCGACGTGTTCCGTCGCGCCGGCTTCCCGGTGCGCATCCTCGTGCGCGCGTCGAGTCCGCGCCGGAACCTGACTTGGACCGATGTCGAGATCGCCGAGGGCGACATGCGCGATGCGGCCGCTGTGGCGGCGGCGATGCGCGGTCAGCGCTACCTGATCCACGCCGCGGCCGATTACCGGCTCTGGGCGCCCGATATGGAAGAGATCGTCCGCACCAACCGCGACGGCACGCGCCTGATGATGCGCGCCGCGCTGGAAGCCGGCGTGGAGCGGGTCGTCTACACGTCGAGCGTCGCGACCATCAAGCCGCCGGCCGACGGGGTGACGCCCTCCGACGAGACCATGCCGCTGACGCCCGAGACCGCGATCGGCGCCTACAAGCGCAGCAAGGTCGTGGCCGAGCGCGTGGTCGAAGAGATGGTGGCCCGGGACGGGCTGAAGGCCGTGATCGTCAATCCCTCGACGCCGATCGGCCCCCGCGACGTGAAGCCGACGCCGACGGGCCGGATCATCCAAGAGGCGGCGCTCGGCAAGATGCCGGCCTTCGTCGATACCGGTCTCAACCTCGCCCACGTGGACGACGTGGCGTACGGGCACCTGCTGGCGCTCCAGAAGGGGCGTATCGGCGAGCGCTACATCCTCGGTGGCGAGGACGTATTCCTGTCGCAGATGCTGGCCGACATCGCCGGCATGGTCGGGCGCAAGCCGCCGACCGTGAACCTGCCGCGGGCGGCGGTCTATCCGGTCGCGTTCTTCGCCCAGCTCGCCGCCCGGGTCACGGGCAAGCAGCCCTTCGCGACGATCGACGGTATCCGCATGTCGCGCTACCGCATGTTCTTTTCCGATCGCAAGGCCCGCGCGGAGCTCGGCTACACGGCCCGGCCCTATCGCGAGGGTCTATCGGACGCGATCGCATGGTTCCGGGAGGCCGGGTATCTCGCATGAGCACCCTCGACACTGCCACCGCGGCGCGCTCCGGCAAGGGGCACCGCGACGAGAACTTTCCGGTCGCCTCGCACCTGATCCATCCGCAACACCGCGGCGCGATCCTGGCCTTCTACAACTTCGTCCGCGCCGGCGATGACGTAGCCGACCATGCGGAGCTGTCGCCGGAGCGCAAGATCGAATTGCTCGACCGGCTGGCGGATGCGCTGACCGGGGCCGGCCCGGCCGATCCGGAGGCCGCGCCGCTGAAGCGCGAGCTGGCGGCCCGGGTCCTTCCGCCCCGCCACGCCCTGGAACTGCTCGAGGCGTTCCGGATGGACGCCCGGAAGAACCGCTACGCGACCTGGGACGAGCTGATCCACTATTGCCGCTATTCGGCGATGCCGGTGGGGCGCTTCGTCCTCGACGTCCACGGCGAGGATCCGGCCCGGGTTTGGGGTCCGTCCGACTCGGTCTGTGCCGCGTTGCAGGTGATCAACCACCTCCAGGATTGCGGCAAGGATTTTGCCGCCCTCGACCGGGTCTACCTGCCGCAGGACATCCTCGACCGGCATGGCGCCACGGTGGCGATGCTGGGCGAGGCCAAGGCGCCGCCGCAACTCCTCGCGGTGATCCGCGAGCTGGCGCAGAACTGCCTCGCCCTGCTCGACGAGGGCGCGATCCTGCCGGATCTGATCGACGATCTGCGCCTCTCGATGGAGATCGCCGCGATCCACCGCCTAGCGGTCGTCCTCGCCCGAGGGTTGCTGGAGCGCGATCCGCTCTCCGAGAAGGTCCACCACAGCAAGCGCGCCTTCGCGCTCACGGCGCTCGGCGGGGTCGCCGCCACGCTGGTGCGCCGCCCCCTCCGGTTTCGGACCGTGCGGGCCGCCGCCCGGAGCATGCGCGCGCAGGCCGATCGTTCGAATCCGGCCAGTCGTTCGGCCCAGGGAAGCCGCCCGTGAGCGCCACCGCGACGCCTGCCCCGGCCGGAACGGAGACGGCCCCGGCGCTCCCGGCCGCCGGTTCCTCCTTCTACACGGCCATGCGCCTGCTCCCGAAGGAGCGGCGTGAGGCCATGTACGCGGTCTACGCCTTCTGCCGGGCCGTGGACGACGTCGCCGATGACGGCGGCACCCGGCCGGTCCGGCAGGCCGAGCTCGACCGCTGGCGGGCCGATATCGACGCGCTCTATGCCGGACGCCCGGTGCCGCGGGTGCGCGACCTCGTCGAGCCGGTGCGCCGCTTCGGCCTGAAGCGCGAGGATTTCCAGGCGGTCATCGACGGCATGGCGATGGACGCGATGGAGGACATCGTCGCTCCCGATGCCGAGACCCTCGATCTCTACTGCGACCGGGTCGCGAGCGCGGTGGGGCGCCTGTCGGTGCGGATCTTCGGCATGCCGGAGGCGGACGGCATCGGGCTCGCGTGGCACGAGGGGCGGGCTCTTCAGCTCACCAATATCCTGCGCGACATCGACGAGGATGCCGAACGCGGCCGTCTCTACCTGCCCCGCGAGAAGCTTGAGGCGATCGGGCTCACCGATCCGACACCTTTCCAGGCGATCAGCCATCCCCGCATCGGCGAGGTCTGCATGTCCCTCGCCCGCGAGGCCGAGGAGCACTATCAGGCGACCTGGGAGATCATCCGGCGCAGCCCCCGCAAGGCCACCAAGGCGGCCCGGCTGATGGCGTCGGCCTATCACCTTTACCTGAAGGCCGTGCTCGAACGCGGCTGGGCCATGCCCCGGGCCAGGGTGAAGCCCGGCAAGCTCGCGCTGCTCGGCGTCGTCCTCCGCCACGGCGTGATCTGATGGGCACGATTCACGTCGTCGGGGCCGGTCTCGCCGGCTTGTCCGCGGCTGTCGCGCTGGCGGAAACCGGCGCGCGGGTGGTGCTGCACGAGGCCGCCAAGCAGGCGGGCGGGCGCTGCCGCTCCTACTACGATCCGGCCCTCGGCCTGACCCTCGACAACGGCAACCATCTGCTGCTCTCCGGCAATGCCGATGCCCTGGGCTTCCTCAAGACGGTCGGTGCACCCGCCGACGCCCTCGTCGGGCCCGACGCGGCGGAGTTCGATTTCGCCGATCTCGCGACCGGTGAGCGCTGGCGCCTGCGCCCCAATGACGGCCGGCTGCCCTGGTGGGTGATGAGCCCGTCGCGCCGTGTTCCCGGCACGAAGGCGCGCGACTACCTCGCCCCGCTCGGGATCCTGCGGGCGGCCTCCGGCAAGGCGGAGGGGGCGGGCGGCACCATCGGTGCCCATATGGAGTGCGAAGGCGACCTCTACCGGCGGCTCTGGCACCCGGTGCTGCTCGCCGCCCTCAACACCGAGCCGCGCGACAGCGATGTCGGGCTCGCTGCCCGGATCCTGCGTGAGACCCTGGGGGCGGGCGGCAAGGCCTGCCGGCCGCTGGTGGCGGTGGAGGGCCTGTCCTACGCCTTCGTCGACCCGGCGCTGCGCTACCTCACGGCCCGCGGCTGCGAAATCTGGCTCGGCCGGCGCCTGCGCGGGCTCGATCTGGCGGAGGGCCGCGTCGCCCAGCTTCAGTTCTCGGACGGTGCCGAGACGCTCGGCCCCGAAGACGGGATCGTGCTGGCCTTGCCGCCCTGGGTGGCCCGCGAGGTGTTGCCCGGTCTCCTCGCCCCGGTGGAATTCCGCTCCATCGTCAACGCGCATTTTAAGCTGGTGCCGAAGCCCGGCAGCCCGCTGGTTCTGGGCGTGGTCAACAGCCTCACGGAATGGCTGTTCGCCTATCCGGACCGGTATTCGGTGACAATCAGCGGTGCCGACAGGCTCCTCGACGTGCCCCGGGAGGATCTCGCCCGCCAGATCTGGTCCGAGATCGCACAGCTGTGTGATCTTGCACCGGAATTGCCCAGCTGGCAGATCGTAAAGGAGAAGCGTGCCACCTTCGCGGCGACGCCGGCGGAAGCCGCGCGGCGCCCGGGGGCTGAAACCGCCTACGACAATCTCGTCCTGGCAGGCGACTGGACCGCCACCGGTCTGCCGTCGACGATTGAGGGAGCGATCCGCTCGGGCAAGACGGCCGCGCGCGCCCTGCGCGTTGGATCGGTCGCGCGCTCCGGAACCCCGGCGCGCGGCGCAGCTTGAGGCATTGCGTCCGCCGGGAGGTGGGCGCTCAAGGTCGAGGATGATGAGAGAGGCCGTAAGCAAAGTCGAGCCGCTGCAGCGCTCGAAGACGCAGGGGATCTCGCTGGACGATGTCGAGTGCGGCATCGCGCAGGCGACGCGTGCCCTCGCGGAATTGGCCCATGACGACGGGCATATCTGCTTCGAACTCGAGGCCGATGCCACGATCCCGTCCGAATATATCCTGTTCCACCAGTTCCGCGGCACGCAGATCCGCGACGGCCTCGAGGCCAAGATCGGCCATTACCTGCGCCGCACCCAGGGCCGTCACGGCGGCTGGGCCCTCGTTCACGAGGGGCCGTTCGACATGAGCTGCACCGTCAAGGCGTATTTCGCGCTCAAGATGATCGGCGACGACATCGAGGCGCCGCACATGCGCCGGGCGCGCGAGGGCATCCTGTCCCGCGGCGGCGCGGCCAACGCCAACGTGTTCACCCGGTTCATGCTGGCTCTCTACGGGGAGGTGCCGTGGCGCGCCGTGCCGGTGATGCCCGTCGAGGTGATGTTCCTGCCGAAGTGGTTCCCGTTCCACCTCGACAAGATCAGCTACTGGGCCCGCACCACCGTTGTGCCGCTGTTCGTGCTCCAGGCCACCAAGCCCCGGGCCCGCAACCCGCGCGGCATCAGCGTGCAGGAGCTGTTCGTCACGCCGCCGGAGAGCGTCCGCACCTGGCCGGGCTCGCCCCATGCCACGTGGCCGTGGACGCCGATCTTCGGCTTCATCGACCGGATCCTGCAATCGGTCGAGAACCACCTACCGCGCAAGAGCCGGCAGCGCGCCATGGAGATGGCCCGCGCCTGGGTCAGCGAGCGCCTGAACGGCGAGGACGGGCTGGGCGCCATCTTCCCGGCCATGGTCAATTCGGTGCTGATGTACGAGGTGATGGGCTACCGGCCCGATCACCCGCAGGTCCGCGTCGCCTGCGACGCCATCGAGAAGCTCGTGGTCGAGAAGGCCGACGAGGCCTATGTCCAGCCCTGCGTCTCGCCGGTCTGGGACACGGCTCTGGCGAGCCACGCCCTGCTCGAAGCCGGCGGTCCCGAGGCGGAGGCCCAGGCCCGCGCCGGGCTCGATTGGCTGAAGCCCCGTCAGGTGCTCGACATCGTCGGCGACTGGGCGGCGCGCAAGCCGAAGGTCCGGCCCGGCGGCTGGGCGTTCCAGTACGCCAACCCGCATTATCCCGATCTCGACGACACCGCCGTGGTCGTGATGGCGATGGACCGGGCAATGCACCAGCACGGGCTGGTCGTGGGCATGCCCGATTATAAGGTCGCGATCGCCCGTGCCCGGGAATGGGTCGAGGGGCTGCAGTCCGAGGATGGCGGTTGGGCGGCGTTCGACGCCGACAACAACCACATGTACCTCAATCACATCCCGTTCTCGGATCACGGCGCATTGCTCGATCCGCCGACCGCGGACGTGACCGCCCGCGTGGTCGGCATGCTGGCCCAACTCGGCGAGACCCGCGCGACCTCCCGGGCTCTGGACCGCGGCGTGAACTACCTCCTGAACGATCAGGAGGAGGACGGATCCTGGTACGGCCGCTGGGGCATGAACTTCATCTACGGCACGTGGTCAGTGCTGTGCGCGCTGAACGCGGCCAGGGTGGACTCGGCCGACCCCAGGATCCAGCGGGCGGTCTCCTGGCTGATCCGCATCCAGAACCCGGATGGCGGCTGGGGCGAGGACGCCTCCTCGTACAAGATCGATCCGGCCTTCGAGCCGGGCTCGTCCACGGCCTCGCAGACGGCCTGGGCGCTGCTCGCCCTGATGGCGGCCGGCGCGGTCGACGATCCGGCCGTGACCCGGGGCATCAATTTCCTGACCCGTACGCAGGGCGCGGACGGGTTCTGGAAGGAAGAGCGCTACACCGCCACCGGCTTCCCGCGGGTGTTCTACCTGCGGTATCATGGCTACCCGAAGTTCTTCCCGCTTTGGGCGATGGCGCGTTACCGCAACCTCAAGCGCACCAACAGCCGGCGCGTCCAGTTCGGCATGTGATGCGACGGGGCCGGTCTGGACGGGCTGGCCCCACTCTCCACCGGATCGCAGCGCGTTCGGCCGTCCCGGTAACCGACCTGCGAGCCCCGGTATCCGACACGTGGCCTCTTCAGACAGCGACCGCGCGGGGTCGAGCGAGCCCGGTTCACAGCAGGACCAACCTGCCGTCGTGCCGCGGCGGTCACGCCTGCTTGCGGACCTCGCCGGACTGGTCCACCAGCGGACCATGATCGACCCGACTGCACCCGTCCTGGCCGTCACAGGCCTCGCCCGCGAGCGCCGCATGGCGGCCGGGGCGGGGGTCGAGGCCGTGGGCGCCGGCGGGAATCCGCACCGGCTTCGTCAACTCCTCGACGCGCGCGTGCCGCCGGGCTGCCGGGCGGTGGTGAGCTTCGGCATTGCGGGCGGCCTCGATCCCTCGCTCAAGCCGGGCGACATCGTGGTCGGCACCGGCGTCGTCGGCGAGGAGGGGCGGCGTCCGGCCGATCTCGACCTTTCGGCTGCGCTTCTCAATAGGCTCTTGGGTGTCGACACCCGCCTGATCGCGGCGGATCTGGCGGGTGTCGACACGGCGGTGCTCACCGTCGACGGCAAGACAGAGCTGCGGGCCACGACAGGCGCAGCAGCGGTCGACATGGAATCGCACGTGGCCGCGTCTTTCGCCGGACGGCACGGCCTGCCGTTTGCGGCGCTGCGGGTAATCTGCGACCCCGCTAGCCAAGCGCTGCCGGCTTTCGCGGCTGAAGCGCTAACGGTGGACGGCGAGCCCGACATTGCCGCTGTATTCTTCGCCTTCGCGCGAGGCAGAGCGCGGCTAGGCGATCTGATGCGTCTCGCCAAGGACTCGAACGCGGCCTTCGCGGCCCTCCGCCGGTGCCGAGCGCGGCTGGGACCCGGGCTAGGAATTCCGATCAACGAAAATAATACTCTTTGATTACGCTGTACCCGGTACCGATTTTCGCCACTCGGATATTTTCTTGAAGAGCGCGATAGATTTCTGGTTTATACCTAAGACGGAAAGAACAATACCGTCATGGCGCGTCAAATTTTCTGCGAGCGTGGCGTAACCCGTGGCAGTTCCTGATAGCGTGCCATCTATACCGACACGATAAAAACATGTTGAGAGCGCAAGGGTCAGCAAGTCGAGAATCGCGTCGACGTTTCTTTTATATGGATCCGTGAAAATATGATTGGCATGAAGCGGTATATTTTCTTCTGGTAGGTCGGAGAAATATTTTACATTTTCTGATCCGAGCAGATCGATGCAGTAATTTCTGCATTCATAATCATCGGTCGCTAAAAAGACTGGGGTTAATATAGAGTCTTTGATCTGCTGAATGCATTGAATGTAATCGGTCTTGTAGTCGGTGTTTCTGATGTGAATAGCGCTAAACGGCTCACCAATAGTGTCAATACGATCAATTAAAACATCTACAATGGGGTCGACGAGGTTCAATTTCGTCAGGGCGAATAAAGAAAGATTTCCCCCACCCCAGGAATGATGAACTAATAATTGATGCTCATAGACTTGACTTGCGTCAAATGAAAGTCGCGTCCCGGTATGATGATCTGCGAAATTCTGATGTTCCGGGCTGGGCCAGGCGAGATACGAGTTGACACGGCCTGTGATCTCTTCAGGAAATGTTCTCATTCTATCAAAATAGGGTGCAATCTCTTTAATGTCTAATATCAAATTCGAAGCACTGGTGTTGAAGTAGTTTGAAAAATGATCTTTAAAGTATAAAGAATTCTCGTAAGCCGTGTCGACAACGAGAGTTCTTTTTGATTGGGTTGCGTAGCAATGCATAAATTCAATTTGGCAAAGAATATCGTTCAGTCCGGCATCCGGCCTGCAAAGTACATAGCCTCGATCCAGCATATCGGAGTATTCCAATCCGCCCATAGTAAATTTAGCTGTCTTGTTCCATCGCAGAGGGTAGAGCGTCGTCGCATATCAGAAAATTTATGGAATGATAAGGCAGGAATCTGAGATCTTTATCGTGTCTGCGCAGGCGTAAGTTTTATGATGAAAACTTCATTGGTGATTTATTTATTGTATATGTGATAATGCTGATGCGCCTTTCAGAGGATTGGCCGTTGTATTGCTTCTGAGGTCCGGTATTTGGCGGGGCGGATCGAGCCTGAAGTAGCTCGGTTGCGCCTGAAGCTGAGGGCTGCCTTCCATTCAAAAAGGCGCCGGCCTGTGGAGCCGACGCCAGTCCGAAGTCGCCAGAAGTTGGAGGGCGCCCGCGCGCCCGGAGGAACCGGCCTCAGCCGGCGTTCTTGCTGAGCGAGACCGCGACGAAGCGGGTCTGGCCCTTGCCGCTTTTTACCCGCATCAGCACGGCCTTGCGTCCGCTCGACTCGGCAGCGCGGATCTGAGCGGCTACGTCCGCGGGTCGAGACACGCTCTGGCCGCCGACATCGAGGATCACGTCGCCGGCCTCGATGCCCTTGGCGGCGGCCGGCCCGTCGGGATCGACCTGGACCACGGCGACACCCTGATCGGACAGACCGACATCGCCGGCCGGGGCGAGCTGGAGACCGAGCCGCGGCTGGCCGTTCGTCGCGTCGTCGTCGCCGCGGCTCGCCACCTTGGTGCCGTCGGTCGGCATGGTGCCGAGGGTCACGGTGGCGGTGTCGGACTTGCCGCCGCGCAGGTAGCTCAGTTCGACCTTGGCGCCGGGCTTCATGCCGGCGATCCTGCGCGACAGCTCACGGGCGCTGTCCACGGTGTCGCCGTTGACCTTCTCGATCACGTCGCCAGCCTTCAGGCCGGCCTTGGCCGCCGGGGTGCCGTTCTCGGCATGGTCGACGAGCGCGCCCTTGGCCTTGTCGAGGCCGAGACCCTCAGCGATGTCCTGCGTCACCGGCTGGATCTGTACGCCCAGATAGCCGCGGGCGACCTTGCCGTCCGTGCGGAGCTGGTCGACCACCGCCTGCACGGTCTCGGCTGGGATCGCGAAGGCGAGGCCGACGCTGCCGCCCGAAGGGGACGCGATGGCGGTGTTCATGCCGACCACCTCGCCGTTGACGTTGAAGGTCGGGCCGCCCGAATTGCCCTTGTTGATCGGGGCGTCGATCTGCAGGAAATCATCGTAGGGGCCGGCGCCGATGTCGCGGCCGCGGGCCGAAACGATGCCGGCGGTCACGGTGCCGCCGAGGCCGAACGGGTTACCGATCGCCACCACCCAGTCACCCACCTGCGGTGCGGCCTTGCCGAACTGAACGTACGGGAAGCTGGAGCCCTCCGTGATCTTCAGCAGCGCGACGTCGGTCTTGGCGTCCTTGCCGATCACCTTCGCGTCGAGGGTGCGGCCGTCATCCAGCGTCACCTGCACGGTCTTGGCATGGTCGACCACGTGGTTGTTGGTCACCACGTAGCCATCGGCCGAGATGATGAAGCCGGAGCCGACCGCGCCACGCGGACCCTGGTGCTGGGGCTGCATGCCACCGCCGCCGCCAGGGCCGTTCTGGCCGAAGCGCTTGAAGAACTCGCGCAACTGCGGCGGCACGTTCTGGAGGTTGCGGCCCTGGTTCGGCCCGTCCTCGTCATCGCTGCTGCTGCTCGCCGAGTCGTCGAGCTTGACCTTCACCGAGACCACGCCCGGCTTCACCTTGTTGACGATGCCGGCAAACGAGCCCGGCGGATGCTCAGGGGCCTCGATCGGCGACTTGGGAAGCGCCTGGGCGTAGGCCGGTGTGGCGGTCGGCAGGTATCCGCTGCCCAGCGCGCCGCCGGCGATCAGCGCGGCGGCAGCCACCGAGGCGAGGGCGCGGCGCGAGGTGCGGCCGGAAGGACGGGTCTCGGTCATGGGGAGTCTCAACCTCTCGGGAACGATCGGGACGACGCCGGTTCAGGCGGCGGTCTATGCAATCGGTCTAGAGGGTGGCCCCTGACCCGGGTGTGGCGGTCACATTACGGTTTGGACAGGTCGACGGCTCTCTCGGCACCAGCCGCTAAAACCAATGTCACCGGTGATCTCAGTGAGTCGTTGGGTAACCCAGTCCGAGCCGGTCGCTCACGGCGGCCAAGCGGCGGCCGCGCGTCGAGGGTCGGGAGCCGGGCATCAGTTTCGCGGATGCCAGGAGATGTGCATCGACGTAGCCGATACCGAGACCGTGCAACGCGTGGTCTGCGATCAGGCGCATGACCTCTTCCGGCTCAGCAAGCTGTGCGAGCCGCATGCGCCCATGAAGAGCGAGCACGGTCTCGCGGTCGCGTAGGCTTCCGACCGGGACCGGTGCTCAATCCCCGCTCAACCGCGCGAGCGCTTCCTCGATCTTGGCGAGTCGCGCCGTCTCGCTCTCCCGCCGCTCGCGGTTCTCCTCGATGATCTCCTCGGGGGCCCGGGCGACGAAATCGGCATTGCCGAGCTTGGCGTCGACCTTCTTGATCTCGGCCTGGGCCTTCGCCTGCTCCTTCTTGAGGCGCGCGACCTCGGCGGCGAGATCGACCACGCCTTCCAGCGGCAGCGCGGCGACGCTGCCACGCACCAGCAACTGAACCGAGTTCTTGGGGGGCGCATCCGCGAAGGCGATGTCCGACAGCCGCGCGAGACGCAGCAGCGTGTCCCGCCACGCCGCGACCCGCGTCCGGACCTCCTCCGTCGCGCCGACCATCACCAGGGGGATCTGCGCGGCGGCCGGCACGTTCGTCTCCGAGCGGGCCGAGCGGACCTGGGTGACGAGATCCACCACGAAGCCGACCTCGGCCTCGGCCGCCGCATCGGCGAGGCCGCCGAGATCCGGCCAGGAGGCCAGGGTCAGGAGGCCGCGCTCCGACAGGCCCGCCCCCTTGATCGACCACAGCTCCTCGGTGAGGAACGGCATGAACGGGTGCAGAAGCTTGGCGACCTGATCGATCAGGAACGCCACGCTCGCCTGCGTCTCCGCCCGGATCGCCGGATCGACGCCCTCGCCCTGAAGCACCGGCTTCGCGAGTTCGAGATACCAGTCACAGAAGATGTTCCAGACGAAGCGGTAGGCGGCGCCCGCCGCGTCGTTGAACCGGTAGGCCTCGAGGGCCGCCGTCACCTCGTCGACCGCGCGGGCGGCCTCGGTGAGCGCCCAGCGATTGATGGCGCCCGTGGCGGCGCGCGGGTCGAAGGCCGGATCCAGGCGGCAGCCATTCAGCTCGGCGAAGCGGGCTGCGTTCCAGAGCTTGGTCGTGAAGTTGCGGTAGTCCTTGACCCTGTCCTCCGACAGCTTGATGTCGCGGCCCTGGACGGCCAGCGCGCACAGCGTGAAGCGCAGGGCGTCCGCCCCCATCTTCTCGATGAGTTCGAGCGGATCGACGACGTTGCCCTTCGACTTCGACATCTTCGCGCCGGACGCATCCCGCACCAGGGTGTGCAGGTAGACCGTGTCGAACGGGGCCCGGTCGGTCAGGTGCAGGCCCATCATCATCATCCGGGCAACCCAGAAGAACAGGATGTCCTTGCCGGTCACCAGGGTGTTGGTCGGGTAGTAGCGGGCGAGTTCCGGAGTCTTGTCCGGCCAGCCCAGCGTCGAGAACGGCCAGAGCGCCGAGGAGAACCACGTGTCGAGGACATCCTCGTCGCGGGTGAGCGCAACCGGCCGGCCATGCTTCGCCGCGGCCTGCGCCAGCGCCTCGTCCTCGCTCTCGGCGACGAAGACGCCGCCTTCCTCGTCGTACCAGACCGGGATCTGATGGCCCCACCAGAGCTGGCGCGAGATGCACCAGGGCTCGATGTTGGTCAGCCACTGGAAGAAGATCTTTTCGTGGTTCTCCGGCAGGAACTTGGTCTGCCCGTCGCGCACCGCCTGCAGCGCGCGCTCGGCCAGCGGCTTGACGTTCACATACCACTGGTCGGTGAGATACGGCTCGATGACGACGCCCGAACGGTCGCCGTGGGGCACCGCGTGGGTGTTCGGCTCGATCGTGCGCAGGCGCTCGCGCGCCTCCATCAGGGCGACCACCGCCTTACGAGCCTGTGCCCGGTCGAGGCCGTGCAGCGCGAGGGCTTCCGGCTCGGGCGATGCACCGTCGAGGAAGGCCGCGTTGCCGTCGAGCAGCATCCTGCCCTCGGGGTCGAGGACATTGATGAGGCCGAGATCGTGCCGCCGGCCGACCTCGAAATCGTTGAAGTCGTGGGCTGGGGTGATCTTGACCGCGCCGGTGCCCTTCTCGGGGTCGGAATAGTCGTCGGCGACGATCGGGATCAACCGGCCGACCAGCGGCAGGCGCACGCGCTTGCCGACCAGCGCCGTGTAACGCGCGTCGTCGGGATGGACCGCGACGCCTGTATCGCCCAGCATCGTCTCGGGGCGGGTTGTCGCCACCGTGATGATGGCGCCGGTCTCGTGGCCGGCCTCGTCCACCACCGGGTAGTCGAAGTGCCAGAGATGGCCCTTCACGTCGACCTGCTGAACCTCCAGGTCCGAAATCGCGGTCTGGAACTTCGGATCCCAGTTCACCAGCCGCTTGTCGCGGTAGATCAGGCCCTGCCGGTGCAACTCCACGAAGGTCCTGAGCACGGCGCGGCTCAGGCCCTCGTCCATGGTGAAGCGCTCGCGCGACCAGTCGCACGAGGCGCCCAGCCGCTTGAGCTGGTTGACGATCGCCCCGCCGGATTCCGCCTTCCAGGCCCAGACCTTCTCGACGAAGGCGGCGCGGCCGATGTCCCGGCGGCCGGGCTCCTGAGCCTCGGCCATCCGCCGCTCGACCACCATCTGGGTGGCGATGCCGGCATGGTCGGTCCCGGGCTGCCAGAGCACGTCCTTGCCGCGCATGCGCTCGAAGCGGCAGAGCACGTCCTGCAGGGTGTTGTTGAGCGCGTGGCCCATATGCAGCGAGCCCGTCACGTTCGGCGGCGGGATCACGATGCAGTAGGGAGGCGCACCGGCGCGCTCGGCCAGGCCGGCGCGGAAGGCGCCCGCCTCTTCCCAAGCGGCGGAGATCCGCGCCTCGACGGAGGCGGGCTCGAAGGTCTTGTCCATCATCGCGGGTACGGGCGGGCGCTTGTCCAAACGGGGTCGGACCCGCTTTCGACCGTCACGCCGCTCCCGTCAACACGTAGTCCGGCGTGACGCTCAGCGGCCGCGCGACACCCGCTCGATCTCCGCACGCACCAGCCGCTCGACCACGGCCGGCAGGTTGTCGTCGAGCCAGGATTTCAGCATCGGCCGAAGCATCTCCTTGACGAGATCCTCCAGGGTCCGGGCGTTCTGGGTCAGGACGGTGTGGGCCAGCAGGTTGAAGGCGCCGCTCACGCTGGCATCCGTCGACGGCGAGACCAGCGCCTCAGGCTCGAACACCGGCTCCGGCTCGCGCGGCTGTGCCGTGGCCTGAACGGCCGGCTGCGGCGGTGCGGCCGGCGGCGGCACGGTCGCAGCCGCGACTGGCTTGGGTTCCGACTTGGGTTCCGGTTTGGGCTCTGGCTCGAAGGCCGGCGCGTCGAAGTCGATCGCGTCGAAATCGAGCGGCTCCGGCTCGGGCTCCGGCACGACGGCACGGGGGCGCGCCACCGGCTGGGCGACCTCGGCGAGGTCGAGCACGTCGTCGGGCTCCGGCTCGGGCAAGGCTTCGGCGGGCTTGGTCGCCTGATCGTCGGCGATGATCCGCCGGATCGAGGCGAGGATCTCCTCCATCGACGGCTCCTGCCCTTTATCGGCAGCCTTGTCCTGGAATTTCGTGTCCGGGATCTTGGGGCTAGCTGCACTCATCGGCAGGCGCACTCGGCATGGGAGACTGGAACGCGACCCGATCGGGTCGATGTTCAATCAGTATTCCATGCCGTTTCGTCGCGGCAAGCGTGGTTTCACCACACTCCCGTGAAAAGGCGTCAGCGGCCGTCCGGAGTGCGCAGGCCGAACCACAGGTCCTTGACCTGATCGTAGTGGACCTTGGCGCTGTAGTACTCGACCGGCAGGGCGGTGAACCGGGCCGTCAGCTGTCCGATCGCCTGAACCACCCCGTAGGAGTAGATCACGCGGTCGCGCTGGGCGAGGATCAGGTTCACGCGCGAGTTCAGGAGCTCCTGCTGCGCGTTCAGCACGTCGAGGGTGGTGCGCTGGCCGACCCGGGCTTCCTCGCGCACGCCGTTCAGCGCCACTTCGTTGGCCTGGACCTGCGCCTGGGCGGCGATGACCTGCGCCTTTGCGGCTTCGAGCAGGCCCCAGAAGCTGACGATCTGCGCCCGAACCTGGTCGCGGACCTGATCGACCAGGATGCGCGTCTGCCCGACCGTCTCCTTCGCCTGCCGGATCTGCGCGTAGGTCTGGCCGCCCTCGTAGATCGGGATGTTGAGCCGCCCGCCGACGAAGCCGATGAAGTAGGACTGGTTCGGGCCGGTCTGATCGTAGACCTGGCTCAGCGAGCCCTGAAGGCTCAGGTTCGGCGCGAGCTGGCCCTCGAGAACCTTGACCTGCGCCTCGGCCGCATCGACGGCGTGAATGGCCGACACGATCTGCGGATGCTCGCGCAGGCCGATGGCGATGGCCGCATCCAGCGAGCCCGGAACGAACCGGTCCAGCGGCCGGCCGGGCGCGAGCTGCCGCGGCTCGACGCCGATGTTCTGCCGATAGATGCCGATGCTGGTGCGCAGGGTCGATTCGGCCGTGCTGACCTGTGAGCGGGCCCCGGCGAGGCGGGCCTCGGCCTGCGCCACGTCCGTGCGGGTCACCTCGCCGACGTTGAACCGGTCCCGGGTCTGCCGCAGCTGCTCCTCAAGAACCTCGACGTTGTTCCGGTTGAGTTCGAGCGTCGCCGTGTTGCTCAGCACGTTCATGTAGGCCTGAACGGCATTGTAGAGCACGGTCAGCTCGGTGAAGCGCAGGGTCTCGCGCTGGCTGTAGACGTTCGATTCGGCGCGACGGGTCTGGTTGTCGGTCTGGAAGCCGTTGAAGATCGTCTGTGAGACGGTCAGGCTCGCCGTGGTCGGGAGATAGGTCGTCCGAACCGTCCGGCTCGACGTGATCGACTGCGCGGTGGTCGCTGTCGAAGCCTCGGCGCCGCCTACCCCGCCGGCTCCGGTCGCGGACGTCCCGCTTGTTCCGGCGCTGGTGGTTCCGATGCCGGTCGATGTGCCGACGCCCGTCGTTCCCGTCGATGTCCCGAGGCCGGTGGTTCCGACGCCCGATGTTACACCCGAGGTCCCGGCGGTCGCCGTCGTCGCGCCGGTCGCAGCCGCGCCGGCAGCTGCCGCCGCCGTGCTGGAACTGCGGGTCTGGAGGTACTGGACGCCGATCGACGCGCCGACATTCACCTGCGGCCGATACCCGGATTGGGCGATGGCCACGTTCTCATCGGTCGCGCGCACTCCGGCGCGGCTGGCATTAAGTGATGGGTTGCCCTGATAGGCTTTCGCGAGTGCGCTCTCCAACGTCTCGGCGGTGGCCGGGGCCGCTGCAGAGATCGCGAGCCCGGACGCCATCATTCCGATCGCGCGGAACGTGGAGCGAGTCGCTGGCGGACGTCGTGTCACGATGAACAAGCCCTTCCGGCCTTTTCCGATCCGAATATGTGCGACGAAAACAGCCAAGGTAAGGCAGTCCGTTGGTATCCGATCAAGCCCGCCCCACGGTCACGCTTAGCGCAAATAGGTTGCTTTGGCTTGCGCCGAGGGGCCGGACGAGTCGGAATGTACGGCGGTTGGGGCATTAAGGTGACACATCGCCCAACCGCCCGGAGAGGCAGACGGGGCGACCCGCGGGACTCGCGTCGGACTCTGGTCCGACATGCGCCGTTCCCCGTGGACTGCACGAATCGCTGTGCCGCGATCTGCCCGTTCGAACGCGACCTCGGCTTTGCGCAGGCTCGGGTCGGTAGTCGTCGGCCTCCGGTTAAGGACGGCGCGCGGGACTGATCGCTTCACAGACAATCTCGGCCCGTGATATCGACGTCAAGTCCGAGACACGTGAATTCCAGTCGGAGGGCGCCGCCCGGACTGTCTCCGTGGGCGGCTCGCGACGGCCTTTCGGGGCCGCGCTTCGGGCTGAGACGGATCGGCTTTCGCGTTGAGGCAGCATGCAGATCGAGCTGATCGGAGTCGTCGCCTTCCTGATCGGGCTCATCAGCTTGGGGCGCAGTCCCACTTTCTCGGTCTACATGGTCTTCCTCAGCACGCTGCTGGGGGCGTCCGCGGCCGCCATCCTGACGGCTTTGGGTGGGGCCAGCCTGCAGCCGGCCCATCTCATGCTGGCCTTCGTGTTGCTGAAGGTCGGGACGAATCCCTATCGCCTCGCCGACGGCCTGTCCGCGTTGAGCTTCCCGCGTCCGGGATTCTGGCTCCTGATCACGGTGCTGTACGCGCTGGCCGGCTCGGTGCTGATCACGCGACTGTTTGCGGGCAGCACGAACGTCTACTCGATCGCCCGCCTGGGCGATGGCGTCCGGATCGCCCTCGTGCCGCTGGTTCCGACGACCGGTAACCTGACGCAGAGCCTGTACTTCGCATCCGATCTTCTGGCCTACGTCGCGTTCTACGCCTGCTCCCGGGAATTGGGCTCGCGCAGCCTGCCGGTCCTCTGTTCTGCCGCCGTGGTCTGTGCCTTCGCCAATCTGGCCTTCGGGCTGATCGACGTTGCGACCTACCTCACGGGGACCGGAGAACTTTTGTCGTTCCTCAGAAATGCCGGCTACACCATGCTGGTCGAGGTCGAGATGGCCGGCTTCAAGCGGGTGGTCGGCTCCTTCTCCGAAGCCTCCACGTATGGGTCGGCCTCGCTGTTCCTGTTCACCTTCACCGGCAAGATGTGGCTCGAAGAGGTGTTCACCCGGCGCGCGGGACTGGCCGCCGCCGCGTCGCTCATCGCGGTCATCGCGTCGACCTCGACGACCGCCTATGCCGGCTTGGCCATCGTCGTGGCCTTCGAGTACCTGACCTGCCTGTACATGCTGGTCATCCACCGGAGATCGACCCGCAACGCGACGCTGTTCCTGTTCCTCGGCCCGTTCGTCGTCGTCTTCCTCGTGATGCTCGGCGCGCTGCAGGAATCGGTCTGGAATGCGGTCCAGAATATCTATCAGGCGGCGTTCTCGGAAAAACTGACCTCCGATTCCGGCATCGAGCGAAGCTCCTGGAATTACCAGGGGCTGCAGAACCTCTACGAGACGAACGGGTTGGGTGTCGGTGTCGGCAGCACCCGGACATCCAGCTGGCCGCTCGCGGTGCTGGCGAGCCTGGGGATCATCGGCACGGTCACGTACTTCGCGTTCGTGCTCCTGTTCTTCTTCGCCCGTCCCTCCAAAGATGACCGGACGCGGAGCTTCCAGAAAAGCATCCGCTTGGCCTGCATCTGTCAGGTGGTCCTGGGTTCGATCGGATCCCCGTTCGTCGACCTCGGCCTGTTGTTCTTCATGTGTGCCGGCATGTCGATGGCCGTCAGCGAGAGCGAGAAGAGCGCCTCCGTGGCGCGGGCGCAGATGCTGGAGGGCGGCGTGCCAGCGGAGTGAGGCCGCCTGCGGTCGATGAAGTCGGCTCCTGAATCTGGGCGCAGGGTGCGAACTCGGCCGGAGCCACGCCTCGCTCGCGGAGGTTACGTCGACCTGAGTTGCTGCGCTGCGTTCGCGCTGACAATCTGAGATGGCGGCCCCCTCGACACGCGCGACATCGTCCCCGCGCGCCTTTGGCGCCGGGGGCATGGCCGA
Source organism: Methylobacterium sp. GC_Met_3 (assembly GCF_026540775.1). Lineage (NCBI taxonomy): Bacteria > Pseudomonadati > Pseudomonadota > Alphaproteobacteria > Hyphomicrobiales > Methylobacteriaceae > Methylobacterium > Methylobacterium sp. GC_Met_3. The sequence continues at coordinate 138,296 of NZ_JALNUL010000011.1, read as the reverse complement.
AGAAATAACACGAGGGACGCGGGACGCCGCGGGGACCCAGGTGTCGGCCAAGTAACGCGCGGGATCCGGTCCCCGCGGCGCCCGCGGAATCGACCGGGCATGGTCCCCGGCCGGTGCCGTCTTTCTCGTCGCGGTGTCTCCGACGTCCCGATCCTGCGACTCCCCGTTAGCGGTCTCGGGCGGGGTGCACGCACCCCCGGAACCCGCATCGGCGCCGTGGCCTTCCAGCCGTCCCCCGCCTCGTCGTGGGCGGGTCCGCAGGTCGCTCAGGGTCAGCCCAGACGCGGGTCGGCGCGGGGGGCATTTCCTCCCCCCGCCGGGCAAACTGCCGCCCGGTCTCACGCCCGCATCCGAGGCACGCCCCGTACCGGTCCGCCGCCCGGGGCGATGGCGGCTGAGAGCCACCGACGCGGGCACCGCCCCGTCCCCGGACCCGCACGGTCAGCCACCGGGCGGGCCCCCGAAGGACGCCCCGGGATCGCTCCCAGGCCGCCGCGGACAGGTGGCGGCTAATGAGCATAAAATAGGAACATTATCAAGAACGATAAGCTGAGGTGCGTCCTCCCTCCCCCGCAGAGGGGGGAGGGAGAGCGTGTGTCAGAGCCCGAGAGCGATCTGTAAATGTCGTAGCGCTAAAGGGGGAAGGAGACGCGCTGAGTCGGCCCTCGTCGCGAACGCGGATACCATCTCCGGTTGGCAGGCCGGGATCGATCTGTGACGCCAGCACCGCATCGGTCCGAGAGACGATAGGGCATCGGAGCGTGCGGATCCCGCCGTCGTTCAAGCCCACAGCGCCCGCTTGCCGAACTAGAAGTACTTGTGGGCGTAGAAGCTGAGCAGCATCGGGCTCGCGACGCCGATCAGGTGGGTGATATCCTCGGCGTGCCACATGAAGCCGATCCTGGGGAAGACCACCCGCGCCAGACCCACGCTGACCCCGAGCACCATCAGGAAGCTGAACACGTTGACCAGGGCGAACCGGCCATATTCGCCAAGCCAGCTTGCTGTCGAGGCGAAGACGTAGCGCCGCGCCAGCACGAAAGCCGTGGTCAGGCCGACGAGGTAGGCCAACGTCACCGCGAGCCCGTAGACCAGTACCGTGAGTGCTTCTCGTTCGTCGAGAGTCTCTCGCCCGGCAAGCTGGACACCTTAGAGATTGCGGCCGGCCCGAAATAGAAGCGCAGGTTCCAGTTCAGGTCCTACACGGCGGTCGATTACCCGGCGTTCGACATCTGCGAGGGCCGGCTCGACCAGCAGTTCAATTTCATCATCGCCGATCAGGTGTTCGAGCACCTCAAGTGGCCGCAGCGAGCGGGGAAGAACGTCTTCTCCATGCTCAAGCCCGGGGGCACCTTCATCGTGACGACGCCGTTCCTGATCCGGCTGCACGACAGCCCGATCGACTGCTCGCGCTGGACCGAGACCGGCATGTCCTACCTCCTGCAGGAGTGCGGCTTCGAGGCGCAGAACATCAAGACCGCCTCATGGGGCAACCGGGCCTGCGTGCGGGCCAACTTCCGCCGGTGGCCGCGCTTCGGCTGGTACAAGCCCCTCCACAACGAGCGGGATTTTCCGGTGACCGTCTGGGCGTTCGCGCGGCGGTAATCCGTTCCGCCCCGTGCCGCGCGGCCGGTCCGGGGCGCGTCGGGCTGCGTCTTGTCAAATTCGCCACATTGATCTGCGAGCGTCGCCGCTTCGTCAGGTCTGTGGCGGCACTTGCGCGCCGACAGCCCCGACACGCCCCCGTGGACCCCTCGTTATGATCAGATCGACGCTCGCCTTGCTCCTCCTGTGCGGCTCCGCTGCCGCCGCGGGGACGATCAGCGGCCCGGCGACCGTGATCGACGGGGATACGATCGAGGTTCAGGGCACCCGCCTCCACCTCTACGGCATCGATGCGCCCGAGACCGCGCAGAGCTGCGCGCCCGGATCGCCAGCGCCGTCGTGACCTGCGAGCGGCAGGAGCCCGCAGTCGCGGGCCGTCTCGTCGGCCTCTGCCACGTCCACGGGGAGGACCTGTCGGCCTGGATGGCCAGCCAGGGCTTCGCGCTGGCCAGCCGCCATGGGACCACGGCCTATGTCGCGCAGGAGGGTCACGCCTGGGCGACCCGCCGCGGGATCTGGGCCGGCACCTTCGAGAAGCCGGCCGATTGGCGCAACGACCGGCGCCGGGTCGAAGCCTCGGCCGGCGCGGACGAGTAGGAACCGCTCAGGCCTTCTTGTCGTGGCCCTCGGTGAACTCCCGCCAGAGCAGCACCAGGGCCGCCATCACGGCTGGGCCGACGAACAGGCCGAGCAGGCCGAAGGTCTCGACGCCGCCGAGGATGCCGAGCAGCACCCACAGGAACGGCAGCTTCGTGGTGCCGCCGATCAGGGCCGGCCGTATGAAGTGGTCCGCCACGAAGGTCACGACGAGGCCGGCGACCGCCACCACGAGGGCGGCCTTCGTCGCGCCCGCCGCCACCAGCATCAGCGCCGCGATGGCGATGGCGAGGGCGGCGCCGAACGGGATCATCGCCGCCACGGCCGTGAAGGCGCCGAGCAGCACCGGGTGGGGCACGCCCGCGAAGTAGTAGACGACCCCGAGCAGGACGCCTTCGCCGAGACCGACGAGGACGAGGCCGTCCACGGTCCCGTGCACCGAGGCGACCATCTGGCGGGCGACGCGCTCGCCCCGCGGCCCGAACAGCTTTTGGCAGGCGGTCAGCGACTGGTCCCGCACCGTGCGCCAGTCGCGGAACAGGAAGAACAGCGCCACAAGGCTGAAACCGAACAGCACGACCCGCCGGACGATCTCGCGCCCGACATTGCGCGACGTGCCGATCACCGAGTCGTTCTCGAACCGGTGCAGCAGGTCCGAGCCCGCCTGCGCGTGGTTGAGGTTGTCGTTCCACCACGCGGTCGCCTGCGCGGCGCCGTAGGGCAGGTGCTGAAGGAATTCGGGCGCCGGGATGCCGTTCTCTTCGGCGTTGCGCACGAACTCGGCCACGTCGTGGGCCTCCCGGGCCGCCTGGACGCCGAGGATCGCGAGGGGCGCGAGGAAGACCAGCGCCACGGCCGCGGTCATCAGCGACGGCAGCAAGATGTTGTGCTTGCCGGGCGGGAAGCGGCGCTCCAGCCGGATGTAGACCGGGAACAGGGCGATCGCCAGCACCACCGCCCAGGCCAAAGCCGGCAGGAACCGGTGCAGGATCCACAGGCCGAGCGCCGAGAGCGCCAGGACCAGCAGGACCCGGGCCGCCCCCTGCGAGCGCGCCCGCTCGTGCGGCGGCAGCGGCGCCTCCTCGATCCGAGCCGGCGGGCGCGCGGGTTTGGTGATCGGTGGCATCCGTCTCAATCTCCTGGAACGCGGCTGCCGTCCCGTCCCTCAGTGAGGACCTATGGGGCGAAAGCGGTACAGATGCCCGCACGCGCGGCGTTGCGCACCTGTGGACTGGCGCTGAAACGCTGGGCGGTCCGCCAAGGTTGCCGCCCTTGACACCCTCGTGTAGAGGTCGCCGCCATTCCACGGGGCCGCGTATCGGGGCCCTTAGACGCCGAGGGTGGTCGCGCGGGGCGTACCGGGCTGTCCGGTGGCGAGGGGGCTCCCGCCCGACCGATCCGGAATCCGTCCAGCCCGCGAGAAGAAATGTCCGACGAGCCCGCCCACGGCACCGCCACCTTCGAGCGCGTGGCCGACATCATAGCCGAGACCGCCGACATCCCGCGGGAGAAGATCACCCCCGAGAGTCACGCCATCGACGACCTCGGCATCGACAGCCTCGCCTTCCTCGACATCGCCTTCGCGGTCGACAAGGCCTTCGGGATCAAGCTGCCACTGGAGCGCTGGACCCAGGAGGTCAACGAGGGCAAGGTCCCGGCCGAACAGTATTTCGTGCTCAAGAACCTGTGCGCGCGCATTGACGGCCTGGTGGCCGAAAAGGCCGCCAAGGTCTGACGCCAAGCCGGCTGATCGTCCCGCCATGCGCCTCGAATATTTCGAGATGATCGATACCGTGCGGCTCCTCGACCGGGCCGCCGGCCGGATCGAGGCGCTCGCCCGGGTGCCGCTGGAGAGCCCGGTCTTCGAGGGGCATTTTCCCGGCCATCCCCTGATGCCCGGCGTGCTTCTCACCGAGACCATGGCGCAAGCCTCCGGCTACCTCGTGCTCGCCCATCTCGACTTCACCCGGATGCCGTTCCTCACCGGGGTCGACAAGGCGCGGTTCCGGTCCTTCGTGGGGCCGGGGGCGGAGCTCGTCGTGACCGCGAGTCTGGAGCATGACGGCTCCGGCTACGCCGTGACGAAGGCGGCGATCAGCCATGCCGGCAAGGCGCTGTGCGACGCCGAACTGCGCTTCCGCACCATGCCGTTCCCGGACGGGCTCGATGCGCCCATGCGCGAACGCGCCCGGACGATCGGCCTGTTCCCGGATCCGGTGCAGCCGTGACGGTCCGCGTCGTGAATCGCCCCGTCGTCGTCACCGGCCTCGGCCTCGTCTCCTGCGCGGGCGAGGGCGTGGAGGTCCATCTCGCGGCCCTCGATTCAGGCGTGCCGCCCCGGACCGATTCGGAGAGCTTTGCACCCTACGCGGTGCATCCGGCGCCCACGATCGCCTGGGACGGTCAGATCCCCAAGCGCAGCGACCAGCGCCAGATGGAGGCGTGGCAGCGGCTCGGCGTCTACGCCGCCGGCCTCGCCCTCGACTCCGCGGGGGTGAAGGACGACGCGGCCTTCAAGCAAGCCCTGCACTTGGTGGTGGCGGCGGGCGGCGGCGAGCGTGACTATGCGGCCGACGGCGCGATCCTGACCGGGCTGCGCGACGCCCCCGACCCGGGCGCCTACCTGAACGAGCGGCTCCAGAACGACCTGCGCCCGACCCTGTTCCTGGCCCAGCTCTCGAACCTGCTGGCCGGCAACATCGCCATCGTCCATGGGGTGACGGCGGCCTCGCGGACCTTCATGGGCGAGGAGGCCGCCGGGGTCGACGCCCTGCGGATCGCACAGGCGCGGGTGGCGTCCGGCCAGATCGACGCGATCCTGGTCGGCGGCTCGTACAGCGCCGAGCGGCCGGACGTGCTGGTGATCCACGCCATGGGCGGCTTTCTCGCCCGGGACGGCTACCGGCCGGTTTTCGCGCGCGGGGAGCCCGGCGGGTTCATCCTCGGCAGCTGCGCGGCCTTCCTGATGCTCGAATCGGAAGCGCACGCGGCCGCCCGGGGCGCCCGCGCCCTCGCTCGGCTCGACCCGGTGGCGAGCGACCGGACCCGGCGCAGGCCCGGCAGCGTCGCGGCGAGTCTCGACGCCCTGTGGCGGCAGGCCGGGCTCGACGCACCCGATCACGTCCTGTCCGGTGCGACCGGCCTTGCATCGATCACCACGGAGGAGCGGGACGCCCTGGGGCGGCTCGCGCCGACGGCCCGCCTCCACGCGCTCGGCGACGTGCTTGGCCACGGGCTCGAAGTGGCGGCCCCGTTCGGTGCCGCCCTCGGGGCCGCCCTCGTGGCTGCCGGCCGTGCCCGCGAGGTGGCGGTGACAGCGGTGGGACATCGCCGCGGCGAGGGTCTGCTGCGCCTTGGCGCGATCTGAGCCAAAGGCAACGATACGTCCAAGTGTCCGTGCCGGAACACAGGTCTACGGCGCGCCGCCTCCGTTGAAGTCCATTTGGTTGCCGCTCAGACAGCTGCTCCAGAAGCCATTACCACCGTCCAGAAGCCAAAATTGCGCGCCGAACCAAGCCAACAGCATGAGAAATATTTCTCAGCACTTGCCAAGACAGCACGAGGGGTCTAACAATACCGGATCGGCACGTGTCCGGATATCTTGGACCGTTACGCCTTCGCAGGGCGGTTCTGACTTTCCTATCGCTATCGGTCGATAACGGCGTCATGCCCCTTGGGCAGGCGTCTTCTCTCACTGCGCCTGCGAAGATCAAGGAATTCCATGAGCACCGGAACCGTCAAGTGGTTCAACGAGACCAAGGGCTACGGCTTCATCCAGCCGGATGACGGCGGCAAGGACGTGTTCGTCCATATCTCGGCCGTCGAGCGCGCCGGGCTGCGCAGCCTGAACGAGGGCCAGAAGGTCACCTACGAGCTGGAAACGGATCGCCGCAGCGGCAAGGAGTCCGCGGGTCAGCTCCAGACGGCCTGATCCTCGTCCGAACGTTTCGCGTCGAAGCCGCTTCAGAAGGAGCGGCTTCTTCGTATCTGCAATCCCCCGGGGCGCTGGCTTTCGCCGTGCCCGACCCAGGAGTGTCTGTGAGCTTTCCTAACAAGCAGGGCGTCGTCGATCGCCTTGAGACGGCCGCCAAGGCGCGGTCGGAAATGCTGGCCCGGTTCCGGGCGCGCCCGTCCGCGGACGATCCGGTGGTCCTCGCCCGCCAATCCGCCCGCCGCGCCGTGGTCGATGCGCGCGATGCCAGAACCGCCGAGCGTACGGCCCAGCGTCAGGCCGAACTCGAGCGCGCCGCCGCTTTGGCCGAGGCCGAGCGCCTTGCCGAGATCGAGCGCAAGCACGCCGAGCAGCTCGCTGCCCAGGAGCGCGCCAAGGCCTTGCAGGCTGAGCAGAAGCTTCAGCGCGACGCCCGCTACCTCGCCCGCAAGGCGAAGGCTCAGAAGAAGCGCTGAGCCGCCCCGGCCTATCGACGCCGCATTCAGGAGTTCGGCATGTCTCACAAATTCAAGATCGGCGAGCGCGTCTGCCGCCCCCGGCTCGGCCTCCCGGGGGACCAGGGTGCTGGCGAGGTGTTCGAGGTGCTGCGGTTGATGCCGGCGGACCAAACGGGCGAGCCGAGCTATCGGATTCGCACCCAGGGCGGGGAGCGGGCGATCCGCGAGAGCGATCTCGTGGCGGCGCCGCAGGCCTGAGGCAGACGCGGCGCGAAGGCCCCTACTCTGGAGCTTTCCCGCGCCGCGCTGGTCTCAGAGCGTCCGGAACATCACCAAGGCATCGACAGACCCGAGCCTGGGATGCTGGAAGGCTCCCGGGAGCCGACCCACCGCCGTGAAGCCGAGGCTTTCCCAAAGCCGCACGGCCCGGACGTTGGTGCTCACAACAAAATTGAATTGCATCGCGGTGAAGCCGTGCGCGCGCGCCTGATGAAGGGCATGCGTGCCCATGGCCCGGGCGATCCCGCGACCTGCTGCCGCCGTATCGGTCATGAAGCCGCAATTGGCGACGTGGGCGCCGCCGCCTGCTTGATTGGCTCGTAGGTAGTAGGTGCCGAGCACCGCTCCATCCTGCTCGGCCACATAGGTCCTGCGGTCGGCGTTGGTCCAGTACGCGAGCGCGTCCGCCGCGCTGAGGTCGCGGTCGAGGGCGTAAGTTTCTCCGGCACGGATAGTCGGCAGGATGATCCGGACAATTGCCGCGTGATCGCGTTCCGCGGCGGACCTGATCTGCACGCTCACCCGAACTGCTCGCGCAGGATACGCTCGTCGAGGCTGTGGCCGGGATCGTGCAGCAGCACCAGTTCGGTGGTGCGGTCGAGCGAGGTCTCGACCGTGCAGACCCGGCGGAACTCGGTGTGATCGGCCACTGCCGCCACCGGGCGGTGGGGCGCGTCGAGGACGTCGATCCGGATCTTCGCGTAATCCGGCAGGAGGGCGCCGCGCCACCGCCGGGGCCGGAAGGCCGAGATCGGCGTCAGCGCCAGGAGCTTGGCATCCAGCGGCAGGATCGGGCCGCCGACCGAGAGGTTGTAGGCGGTCGAGCCGGCCGCCGTCGCGACCAGCACGCCGTCGGCGATCAGCAGGTCGAGCCGGACATTCCCGTCCACGGCGATCTTCAGCTTGGCGGTCTGGTGGGTCTGGCGCAGCAGGTAGACTTCGTTGATCGACCGGGCGCGGTGCGAGCGGCCTTCCGTGTCGAGCACATCCATCACCAGCGGGTGAATGACGCTGCGCTGCGCGGCCGCGACGTGCTCCAGGAGGTCATCGTCCCGGAACTCGTTCATCAGGAAGCCGACCGTGCCGCGGTTCATCCCGTAGATCGGCTTCGGGTTGTCCATGAACCGGTGCAGCACCTGCAGCATCAGCCCGTCGCCACCGAGCGCGACGACGACATCCGCCTCCTCGGGCGGGACGTGATCGTAGCGGCGCATCAGGGCGGCGGCGGCTTCGCGGGCGTAGCCGGTCGGGCTCGCCACGAAGGCGATTTTCTTGGAATGCGGCATCGGTCAGGTGAGGCCGGGCGGTCGCGTCGAGGTCGCGTCGGGCGTCATCACGTCACGGCTCCAGTGCTGACGAGCGAACCGCCCGGTTGACGTCGCTGCCCCGCATGCCCCTCACTTGCCGGGACTGCGCGACTTGGACTGCGCGAGTTGGAGGCATAGCATGGAGCGTCCGCTTCTCGTCTACACCACCTTTCCCGATGCGGCTTCGGCCCTCAACATCGGCGAGGCGCTGGTCCGCGAACGGCTGATTGCCTGCATCAACGTGCTGCCGGGCATGTGCTCGGTCTAAAGCTGGAAGGGTGCGGTCGAGCGGAGCGAGGAAGTCGCCGCGATCCTCAAGAGCCGGGAAGGGCTGGCCGATGCCCTGTCGGCCGCCCTGAAGGCGCGCCATCCCTACGATACGCCGATCATCCTGCATCTGCCGGTTGCCGGAGCGGACGCCGACACGGCGGCCTGGATCCTGGCGGAGACCGGCCTGGAGGCGCCGCCGCATCGCCCGGCGTGAGTTACCGGAGCCGGTGCGGCGCTCGCGCGCACCCGTCCGAGTCCCTGGAGCTGATCGCGTTGTCAGGCGCAGGGTCGCGGTCGCATCGCCGGCGGCGGTTGACTGAGCGCGCTTCACGGCTGGCCGAATTAGGGCAAACAACGATGGCGTCATCGAACTGCAGAGTGCGCGTCGCAGCCCTCCTGATCTCGGTCCTCGCGGGCAGCGGAGACGCTCAGGCGGCTGGCGATACGCCCGCGCTGACCGTCGCGCCGGCGCCATCCGGGCCGGCGGGCCTCGCGACGGCCGATCCACCCGCCCTGCGGTACGGCGTGCTCTACGCCGATGCCGAAGGGCGCAGCCACGTCCAGTATTGCGATCTAAAGAACTTCGCCTTCAAGAGTTACGCGCCGCCCGCACCGCCGCAATATGTCGGCGCGCCGCCCGGCGACGTGGCGTCGATCGCCTACGCGGTGCTTCCGGTCGGCTATGTCGGGCCGTGGCACGCGGCGCCCGGCCCGCAATGGGTCGTCACCCTGTCGGGCCGCTGGTCGGTGGAGGCCACGGACGGCACGGTGATGGAGCAGGAGCCCGGCGAGATTCAGTTCAACGCCGATTCGGGTTCGAAACCGCAGGGGCCGGATGGCCGGGCCGGTCACCTGACCCGGCAGGTCGGCGACGTGCCGACCGTGCAGCTCATCGTTTCGGTGAAGCCGCAGACGCAGGGGCGCGGCACCGAGCCGTGCCAGCCTGCGCCGTGAACGCTTTCGGCAAGCCTTGGATCGGGCTGCCTTAGACTCCGTTGACCGGGTAGCTGCGGCCCTTCCAAGTGGCGGCGCCGGCCCGCTCGCGGCGCAGCAGCACGTTCCACTGGATCGCCAGCGCTACCGCGACCGCGGCCGGGTGGAGCGCGATCGTCGCCAGAGGCGCCCGGACCGCCAGGGTGATGGCCGTCCGCGTCGCCAGCGAGAGGGCGAGCGAAGCGGCGGCAGCAATCAGGGCGGCGGTCGGTATCAGGCCGAGCAGGCCGGCTAGGACGAGGAGCGGCGGCAGGACCTGTCCGCCCCCGAGCAGCAGGGTCCAGACCGGCAGGGCCCGGGGCGTCGCCATGCCCTCGTGGGCGTTCTTCGAGAAGCCCGCCCAGGCCTGCGCGAAGCCGTGATACATCCGGCAGGTGGCCAGCGACGCGGCGGCGACGAGATCCGTCCGGTGGCCGGCCGCGCGGAACAGGCGCGGCAGGCGGACGCCGTCGTGCAGCGAGGTGCGGATCGCGCCGTGGCCGCCCGTGGCCGCGTAGGCCTTGGCCTCCATCAGGATGAGCTGCCCGCAGGCCGCGCCGAGCGACGGGTCGCGCAGGTGGCGCATCAGCGGCACCGGCAGGTAGCCCAAGAGCAAAAAATCGATCATCGGCACGGTCAGCATCTCGCCGGGCGTGCCCAAATCCTGCCGCGGCACGCCGCTGATCAGGGCCGCGCCGGTGCGGCGGGCCTGCGCCGCCAGGGATGCGGCGGCATCCGGCGCGAGCCGCACGTCGGCATCGATGAACAGGAGATGCCGCCCGCGCGCGAGGCCGGCCATGTGGAAGCAGGCGTGGTTCTTGCCGGTCCAGCCCTCGGGCAGCGCCGGCACGGCGACGAGGCGCAGGCGCGGATCGTCGATGGATCGGACGATCTCCGGGGTCGCATCGGTGGAATGGTCGTCGCCGACGATCACCTCCACGGGCACCGTCGTGCTGGCCAAAACCGCGCGGACGGTGGCGGCGATGTTGCCGGCCTCGTTGCGCGCCGGGATCAGGATCGAGACGAGATCGGGATCCGCCTCCGGCTGCAGCCGGCGCAGGACCGCGAGATTCACCGCCGCCAGCACCGCCGGGAGGAGCGCCAGGGCGAGACCGAGGAGAGCCAGGGCCGTCAGGATCGAATCGGTCATGGTCCGTGCCGAAGATGGATCCCGCCCGGCCCCTGCATCGCATGGGTGCGGGATGGAGTCGAAGCCCTCACGCGGCGCGGTCCTGTCCGTCCGCGGCGCGGTGGGCCGGATCGAAGCGGCGGCCGGAGAGCCGGGCCGCAAGGCTTCGCCAGAGGTCGTACACGCCGCCGACGCCCTTGCGGCCCGAGATCAGGGCGCGGAAGCGCGCCGGCTCCCGGCTGATCACGTCGGCGCTGAGCCGGTCCAGGGTCGCGGTCAGGTCGGCTTCCAGCCGGGCGAGGCGCTGCGGCCGGGGCAGGGCGGCGAGGTCGGCTGCCGGGATCCCGGCACCGAACGCCGTGAAGGCGCCCGCGCCGCGCTCGTCCCAGAAGGCGTATTCAACGGCCATCGGCACGAACAGGGCATCGGGCGCGAGTTCGGCGAGGCGGGCCACACCGGGCCGTAGCGCCAGGGGCCGCCCGCGGGCGTCGGCGAAGCGGCCCTGCGCGGTGATCCAGAGCATCCCGTCGGGCGCAGCCAGGATCGTCCGGGCGGCCGCCAGGAACTGCGCGGCGCCCCGGGGACTGTCGAGATCGACCCCGAAGGCGCCGATCCGCTCGAAGATCCGATAGCGCGCCAGCATCGTGGCGTCGAACGGCGCGCGGCTCGGCCGCTCCGGATAGAGGCGCCCGGCCAGCACGATGATCAGGGCCGCGTCCCACCACGCGGGATGGTTGCAATAGACCACGATCGGCCCTGCGTGGCCGCGGTCCGGGGGTGTGCTCCAGAGCGGTATCCGCAACGCGTCGAGATGGCGGTGGAGATAGCGTTCGAACCACGCCACCATGAAGCGGCGGATCGCGGGGGAGACCTTGGGAAGCGCGGCTCTCCCTCCCCCCTTTGCGGGGGAGGGTACCCTGCGCAGCAGGGGGGGAGAGGGGAGCGCGTTTTCCGGAAGAGATGCGACCGGCATGAGGGGCTGAGCCCTGTTCTGCACCGTCGCTCCCCTCTCCCGACCCTCGCTGACGCGAGGGCCACCCTCCTCCGCGGAGGGGGGAGGGAAGGACCTGGAGGATGTCACGCCGTGGCGCGCAGGACGCCGCGCGCGTCCTGATCGTGCGCGTCGGCGGCGATCCAGCCGGACATCATCACCATCGGCATGCCCGGTCCCGGATGGGCAGCGCCGCCCGCGAGGTAGAGCCCGCGAACCTGCCGCGAGCGGTTGCCCGGCTTGAACGCCCCCATCACCCGCCCGTGCGAGGCCAGCCCGTAGATCGCGCCGTTCAGCACCCGGTAGCGCTCGTGGATGTCCTGCGGCGTCAGGTGGCGCTCGACCACGATGCGCTCCTCAAGATCCGGCATGTTGGCGGTGCGCTTGAGCTTGTCGAGGATCGTCCGGCGGTAGTTCTGGAACAGCGGACCGTCCGGGCGCCAATCGTGGTGCGGGCGCAGATACGGCGTGTGCACGAGGACGTAGAGCGCCTCGCCGCCCTCCGGCGCCACGCTCGGATCGGTGGAGGAGGGGGCGGCCAGATAGGCGGTCGGGTCCGGGGCCGGCTCACCCTTGTTGTAGATGTAGTCGAACTCCTCCTCCGGATCGCGGGAGAAGACGAAATCGTGGTGGTTCAGGTGCTCGTAGCGCTTGTTCAGGCCTAGATAGAGCACCACGCCCGAGCAGGCCGGCTCGGGGTTCTTCTTGGCGTAAGCCTTGGCAGCATCACCGCCGACGAGTTCGCGGTAGGTGCGCACCGAATCCATGTTGGAGATCACCGCGTCGAACGGCGTGACGCCCGCGGCGGTGCGTATTCCGCGGACCGCGCCGTTGGCGGTCTCGATGCCGGTCACTTCGGTGTCGGTCTTGCAGGTGGCGCCGAGTTCCTGGGCGAGCTTCGCCAACCCCTCGGCGACGGCGCGGGTGCCGCCCATCGGGTACCAGACCCCGTCGGCCGTCTGCATGTGCGCGATGGCGCAGAGCACCGCCGGCGCACCGTAGGGCGAGGAGCCGACATACTGCACGAAGTGGTCGAGCATCTGCGCGAGCCGGGCATCCTTGACCTTGCCGCGGATCGTCGAGGCCACGGAGGCGTGCATGCGCAGGGAGAGGACGTCGCGCAGCGTCCCGGGGTTCATGTTGGCGCGGATGTTGATCGTGTCGAACAGGTCCTCGACCGGCTTCCAGAAGAAGAAACGTTCCGAAACCCCGTGCAGATGCTCCGAGATGGAGAGGAATTTTTTATAACCTTCGCCGCTGCCGGGGGCGAAGCGCTCCATGTCGCCGGCCATCCGCGCGATGTCCTGCATCAGGTCGATCTGGCTGCCGTCGTCGAAGAAGCAGCGCCATTGCGGGTCGAGTCGGCGCAAATCCATGTAGTCGTGAACCGAGCGGCCGGCCTCGGCGAAAATCCGCTCCAGCACCCGGGGTACGGTCAGGATGGTCGGGCCCATGTCGAAGCGGAAGCCGCCCTCGTGCAGCACCGCCGCCTTGCCGCCCAGCCAGCCGTTCTTGTCGTAGACCGTCACGCGGTGGCCCCGCGCGGCGGCGACGCACGCGGCCGCGAGTCCGCCGAGCCCGCTGCCGATGACGGCGACCGTAGAATCCTGGGTCATCCTGATGGGTCGCTCCCGAGGCCGTGAGGCGGCCCGCTCCAGCGAAGCTAGACCCACGACCGGGCGGGTCAACGCGCCACCCGGTCGCGGCGCGGGTCTATCGGTCCACGCTTGTGGACAGACGGGCCAGGAAGTTGCCGATTTCCCGGCGACGCAACTCCGCGTCCAGAACTTCCGGGCCGATCCCATTGCGCCAGGCGAGGCGGCGGGCCGCCTCCGCGTCCGATCCATCGAGGCCGGCAATCTCGTCGGCATAGGCGGCCACCGCCCCGGTATCCTCCGCGAAGCCGGCCTCCACGAGGGCCGTGTCGCAGAGGCGCAGCATCGCGGCGAGTTCGTCGAGGTCGAGTTCCGGATGGTACTGCGTCCCCCAGAACCAGCCGGTGCCGTGGCGGATCTCGATCGCCTGGATGCCCAGCATCGGATTGCCGGCGAGCACGCGGGCACCCGGCGGCGGCTGCAGCACCGCGTCCGAGTGGACCGCCGGGGCGTCCCAGGCGGCTGGCCGGCCGGCGAGCAGCGGATGGGTCCGCCCCTCCTCGGTCGGTGTGATCGACCGGGCGAAACCGTATTCGGGGCCGCGCGGGTTCTCGGCGGCCTTGCCACCAGCCACCGTGGCGGCGACCTGGACGCCCCAGCATGAACCGAAGATCGGCCGGCCCGCCTCCAGGGCCGCGCGCATCAGAGCGAGCTGCCGGGTCACCTCGGGCGTGCCCTCGGAGACCTTGAGGGTCGATCCGGTGAAGATCAGGCCGTCGAAATCTTCGAGCCCGGCCGGCAGGTTCGCGTCTGCATCGGCTGGGCTGACGAAACGGCAGGTTGTCCCGGGGGCGAGCGCCCGCACCACGGCGGCGTAGGACTCGGCCGAGGTCCGGCCCGTGGCGGCGACGTGCCGGCCGCGGGCCGCACGATCGTTGCCGTCGGCGATGAGCAGGCGGAGCATGGATTCTTCTCGTCAGGCGGGACCGGACCGTGACGGATCGCGCCGGCCGTGTCCGCGCGCCCCTGGTCGCAGGGCCGGCGCGGATCGTCACGCCCCTGGTTTCCGGGCCGGACGCGCGACCGGCTGGCCGACCGAGCGCCGGCAATCGCGCCGTCCGATGCGGTCGCGGGGCGCGCACGAAACGGTGATCGGTACGGAAGCGCGATACACCCCAAACGGATGATGCTTTCCGGCCAACCACAACAGTATTCAGGATGGGTTTAATACTGAGATGCGATCAGCAGGGAGTTCGAGATGCCAGATCTCGCTGAGATGGAGCTGTATTGTCTGGAGTCGCGGGGGCTGATCGCCCGGGCCGAGGATGCCGTGCAGCGCCTCGTAGAGGACGACGCCTGCGAGGGTCATCGCCTGATCGCCGCGCAGGGGCTCACGGCGATGCGACACCTCCACCGGATCATCGAGCTGCACCGCAACCGCCTCGCCTTCGAGGCCCTGCCCAATGCCGTTGGCCAGACGGTCCCGCCCCCACGGCGCAGGTGGTTGGCCACCCTGCGACAACGCCTGACACCCGGCGGTCCCGCCCTGGAGACACGGGCCTGACCGGCCGTGGGATCGAAAGCCGGAAGGTGCTTCGGTGAGGTGAGGCCATGGCGAGAGCCCTGCTGATCTGGCCGGTGCTGCTCCTGCTCGGCGTGACGCTGCCCGCGTCCGGGACGCGCACGCCGCCGGTCTTCCATCAGGCCGTGGAGATCGAGAAGCTCGTCAACCGGGCGGCAGAGTTCGTGGAGGAGCGCGGCCCCGCCGCCTTCACCGAGTTCCGGCGGAAGGGCAGCGGATGGCGCTACGGGGATGTCTACTTGTTCGTCGTCGACATGCGGGGCGTCGTGCTGTTCAACGCCGCTTATCCGAACCGCGAGGGACGGGACCTGCTCCACGAGCGCGATGCCGATGGGAAGCAATTCCATCAGGACTTCATCGAGACCGTCAGCCGGTTCGGCTCGGGCTGGGTCGATTACATGTTCCCGAGGCCGGGGCAGGCGGTGCCCACCGTGAAATGGAGCTACGTCTGCGAGACCCACGTCGCGGGCACGGGGGCGCTGATCGGGGCCGGCGTCTACGTCGAATAGCGTCGTCCGCTCAGGCCGTGCGTCTGGCCACCAGCGTGAGGGCAAGCCCGAGCCCGCCGAGCGCCAGGCCCCCCAGAACGGCCAGCGCCGGAGCGGCGACGGCGAACCCCTCACTCAACGCGTTCTGATAGGCATCGATCGCCCAGGCGTTGGGGGTGAGCCAGCCGGCCTGCTGGAGCCAGGGCGGCATCAGGAAGCGCGGCACCATCGAGCCGCCCACCGCCGAGAGCAGCAGCACGCCGAAGGTCGAGGCGAGATGCGCCTGTTGGCGACTCGCCGCGAGGGCGCAGGCGGCGAGCGCCAGCCCCGCCGCCATGGCCGAGACCAGCAGGCAGGTCGCCAGGAAGGCCGGCCAGTGCGGGCCGATCTCCACCCCGTAGAGGAGCGCGGCGGCCAGGAAGATCAGCCCCGCCTGCACGACGCCCTGAAGCGTCAGGAAGCCGAACTTGCCGAGCACCACCACCGGAAGCCCGCCTGGACCGGCCATCAGCCGCTCGGCGAGGCCGGTCTCGCGCTCCTCGACCAGCGACATCGCTCCCTGCATGGCGGCAAACAGCAGGAACACTGCGGTGATCGCCCCCGCATAGTAGCTGATCCGGGCGTTCGCCGTGCCCACGGCGGTGCTGCGCCGCTCGACCAGATTGGCGAAGCTGAATGGCTCCTTCTTGGCCCGCTGCTCGGCGAAGGCCTCGTCGAGGAAGCGGCGTTCGTCCGGTCCGATCTTGCCGCTGCGCTCCACGTCGGCGACGATCCGCGACAGGACCACGTCGGGCAAGGCCGCGTTCAGCACGCGCTGGAGCTGACCGAGCGCGATCGGCGTCGCCAGGGCCTTGGCGGGATTCTCCACCAGCACCACCGGCTGGTCGGCCGGGCCGGGCGCGCTCCCCGTGGGAGCCGCGATCAGGTCGCCCCGCAGGGCGAGCGCCACATCGACCTCGCCCGAGCGCACCGCCTCGGCGACGCCCGCGAGGTCCGTCACGGGCAGGCGCGTCACCCGCAGGGACGGATCGGCCGCCAGCGCGTCGGTGAGGCGCCGCGTGGCGGTGGTCTGTGCGAGGTCGGCGAGCCCGACATGAATGCGGATCCGGTCGCCGGTCGCCCCGGAGAAGATCGCCGCGAAAATCGAGAACATCACGGTCGGCAGCACGAAGGCCATGACCAGCGCGGCGCGGTCGCGCAGCAGGCTGAGCGCCATCACGCGGAACGCGGCGCCGATCATCGGGCCATCCCCGCCCGCAGGGTGGTGGTCCCGCTGTCGTTCGCCTCGCGGGGCCGAAGGGCGTCGAGGTAGAGCGCTTCCAGCCGCGGAGCGCGCACCCGGACCTCGGCCACCGGTATGCCCTGGGCCCGCAGGGCTCCGAGCAGGGCGGCTCCGTCGAGCCCGGAGCGCTCGACGGAGCGCCAGACGAGGCCATCCGGTTCGGCGGCCGCAAAGCCGGCCCGGCGCAGGGACGCGGCTGCGGCTGCGTCCGCCGGGACCGTCAGACTCAGCTCCCGCTCGGGCGCGCCCGTGCGCAGCTGCGCGAGCAGATCGGCGAGGCGGCCCGCGCGCACGATCCGGCCCTGCGCCAGGAACGCGACCTGTGAGGCCAGACGCTCGGCTTCCGCAAAATCGTGGGTGGCGATCAGGATCGCGGTGCCGGCCGCCTTCAGCCGGTCGAGAACGGCGTGGATCGCCGCGCGGGCGGCGAGGTCGACACCGCTCGTCGGCTCATCGAGCAGGACCAGACTGGGTCGGTTCATCAGGCTCGCGGCGATGTTGACCCGGCGTCGGTAGCCCCCCGACAGGGTTCCCACCGGGCGCCGCGCGACCTCGGCGATGTCGGCCATCGCCAGCGCGGCCTCCACGGCCGCCTTCCGGTCGCGCCGGGCGACACCCGCGAGCTGGCCGAACACGCCGAGATTCTCGGCGACCGTCAGCTTCGGATAGAGGGCGATCTCCTGCGGGACCCAGCCGATGGCGCGGCGGGCGCTGCCCGCGCGATACGGATCCGCGCCACCGACCCGCACGGATCCCGCGCTCGGGTCGAGCCGGCCCGCCACGAGGCGCATCAGGGAGGACTTGCCGGCCCCGTTCGGGCCGAGGAGCGCCAGGGTCTCGCCGGCTTCGAGGTCGAGATCGACGCGTTCCAAGACCCGCCGCCCGCCGAGGTCGAGACCGACGCCCGCGATCCGGACCAGAGCCGTGCCCGACTGCGTTGCGATCGGGCCCGGCTCTGGTCCCTTGTCGTGATGCGCTCTCTTGCGCCGAACCGGTATCCACTTCGGCGCAGAGCGCTCCTGGGGATCGCCCATCCGCGTCAGCGCCGCGGCAGGGCGCGTGCGAGGCGCACGCGAATGGAGCCGCCCGGCTCCCGAAGGCTGAAGGCCGCCTCGGCGAAGTCCGGCCGCGCCCGGCGTCCGGCGACGCCTGAGAATCCGTAGGGTTCGAGCGGCAGGCCGAGCCCGGTGCGGTCGAGGCGGCCGTTGCTGTTTGCGTCCTGGTAGGCCGCCACCGCGTAGGTCCCGGTCGGCACGCCCTGGAAGGTGAACTGGAGCCGGTCGGCGGAGGCCGAGGCCTCGTCACCCCGGGCGCAGGCGGCTTCCGCGAGGCTCCCCTGGCACAGGGCGACCCGCACCGGGCCTCCGCCGGGCTCGATCCCGTCGATCTCGACCTGCACGGTCGCTGCCGTCGCCGGCACGGTGGCACAGAGCGTGCCCGCGACCACGAGCCTGGGCAGACCGTGCCGTCGACCGGGCCTCCGACCCCTCGGCCGGCTCACGAGGCCTCGTGGGAGGTGGCCAGCGGTGCGGTCTCGGGGATGCCGGCGGAGGCGGCCGCGCGGGCACCGGCCAGTTCCTCGATCAGCAGACGGGCCGAGATGCGGGCGCCCTCGTAGATCACCGGCAGGCCGGAGCCCGGATGGGTGCCGCCCCCCACGATGTAGAGCCCCGGCCCGAAGCGGTTGTGCGGCCGGAAATACAGCATCTGCATCAGGTCGTGGGCGAGGTTGAAGGTGGCGCCCTCGTGGACGGCGAAATCCTCCTCCCACTGGGTCGGGTCGATGATCCGCTCGTAGCGGATCCGGGCTTCGAGATCCTCGATTCCGAGGAGCTTCAGCCGCTCCATGATCAGGGCGCGGTAGCTCTCCCGCTGGGCTGCCCAGTCGATCCCGGACTTGAGGTTCGGCACCGGCACGAGCACGTAGAGTGCAGTCTGTCCGGGGGGCGCCATGCCGCCGTCGGTGTAGCCGGCATGCTGCACGTAGAGCGAGGGCTGCATCGGCAGCGTGCCCTCGGTGATCTCGCGGATATTCTTCTCGTAGCCCTCGGCGAGCAGGATCGTGTGATGCCCCAGGCTCTCGGGCATTTTTCCCTCGATGCCGAGGTAGAGCATGAAGGTCGAGCAGGAGAGCCGCGCCTTCTGGATCTTGGCGTCGCGCCAGCGCGGGCGATGCCGCTCCGGCACCAGGGCTCGCACCACCTTGGCGAAGTCGCCGTTGATCAGCACCGCGTCGGCGTTGAAGGTCTCGCCGTCCGCAACGACGCCGTTGGCGCGCTTGCCGTCGAACAGCACCCGCTCGACGTTGGTGTTGAGCCGAAGGTCGACGCCCATGCGACCGGCCAGACCCGCCATCGCGTCGGAGACCGCGCCGCAGCCGCCGACCGGGTGGTAGACCCCGTGCTCGTATTCGAGGAACGACAGGATCGTGAACAGGCTCGGGCACCGGAACGGCGACATGCCGAGATATTTGGTCTGGAACGAGAAGGCGAGGCGCACCCGCGGATCGGCGAAGTAGCGCTTCAGGTCGCGGTCGACGCTCCGGCCGGGGTGGAGGTAGGGCAGGGCGGCCAGCATCGCCGGGCTCGCGAGGCTGCGCAGGGTGTGGAAGGCCTGCTGCAGGATCGGCTTGAAGTATTCGAGCTTGGTCCGGTTCTCGGTGAAGAACGCCTGCACGTTCTTGGCGTCGTCAGGCGCGAGGCGGGCGATCTCCTGCTCCATGCGGGCGATGTCGCCGGTCGCCCGGATCGTCCCCGAGATCCCGCTCTCGCCCTCGAACACGAGGTGGTATTGCGGATCGAGCCGTTCGAGCTTGACGTGGTCATCCAGCCGCTCGCCGCAGCTGGCGAAGATGTCGGCCAGGATCTGGGGATAGAGGAAGAAGGTCGGTCCGATATCGAACTTGTAGCCGCCCGGCGCCGACACCGTCTTGGTGCGGCCGCCGACCTGGCTGTCCTTCTCGAACAGCGTCACGTGGATCCCGGCCCGCGCCAAAAGCAGGGCGGAGGCCAAGCCCCCCGGACCGGCGCCGACCACGGCTACCCGGCGACCGGTCAGCGCCCGCAACCCATTCCCAGACTGAAGCAACGCCGCCGACTCCCTGTCGATTCCCCAGCACGCCCAATGGTCAAGCTAGGCCATCTGGCGCGCGCGGCAATTGCTGCCGTTTGTCGCGCGCAGACTGACGCGGTCGATCGTACCGGGACAACCTTACCGGGTGTTCTTCGTGTCGACACCCGCTGAACCGGGGCGATCGGTTAGGGGGCTTCAGGACGGGGCATGGCTCTCAGCCTTGTTGTGACGTGTCCTCTTGCTCCGAACCGGTGCCCACTTCGGCAGCGAGGGCTTCAAAAAGCAGGCCGCTCGGACAGCCACAGCCACAAGGCCGTCAGGATCAGCAGCAGCGTGGCAACCGCTCCGGTCCAGCCCAGCGCGTCCCAACCGCCCCAGCGACCGGAGCCGAGGGCGCGCACCAGCAGCGGGCCGGCGATTTGCCCGGCCGCGAAGGCGGCGGTCATGCGCGCCAGGAGCGGCGTCGGATTGTCGGGCCGCGTCGCGCGGGCCAATTGCAGGCCCGCCATGGTGGCGACCATGAAGGTGCCGCCCACGAGAATGGCCGACACCGCGATGGCCGGCAGGGTCTGGACGAACAGGGGCAGGGCCGTGCCGAACGCCATGACGCCCTGCGCCAGCGCCCAGATCCGCTGGCGGGAGCCATGGGGCAGGAAGCGCGCCACCGCGGCGACCGAGAGCGCGGCCGCGAGGCCGAACAGCGGCCATGTCAGCCCGAAGACCAGGGGATCGGGCGCCAGCGCTCGCGCCATGGAGGGCAGGAAGGTCGCCGGGACGATGTAGCCGAACCCAAAGGTCCCGTAGCAGACCACGAGGGAGAACTGCCGGCTCCGGGGCATCGGCGCGGCGGATGCGGCCTCGCGTTCGGTGATTTTGGCCGTCTGCGTGTCGGCTCTGGAGGATGGCGCGGAGGATTGCGCCCAGACGAAAAGCGCGCCGGCGCCGGCAATGACGCCCAGTTCGAGCCAGAGCCACTGCGCCGGCTGGCGTCCGCCGAGCCACGTCAGCAGGCCGGCCAGGGCGATCCCGAGCCCGACGCCTGTGTAGATCCAGGCCCCGGCCTGACCGGCCCGTCGCCGGGCGAGTTCGGCCAGGCACCAGCCGCTCGCGCAGACCAGCGCCCAGGCGCTGAACACCCCGGCTGCGCCGCGCAGTGCAAGGCCGAGCAGCGCGACCGTATCGGCGTCGATCGCCGCCATGGCGAAGGTCGTCAGCGCCACGCCGAGCAGGCTCAGCAGCAACCCGCGTCGCGGATCGCCCGCGAACCATGCGGCGGTCAGCGCGCCGAGGAAGTAGCCGACGTAATTGGCCGCCGCCCATTCTACGCCGGCGACTGGGCTCAGGGCGCCGTCGCGGACCATCAGCGGCAGGAGCGGCGTGAAGGCGAACCGGCCGATCCCCATGGCGACCGCCAGGGCGACGAGGCCGGCCCCGACGATCGGCCCGATCGTGGGTTGTGGTCGGGCGGCGGCGGGCTGCGTCGTGCTCATCGAGTCCGTTGAACACGGCTCTCATCGTGTTGGAAAATGAATTTTTGTGACCTATCGTTCTCGCCATGAGAACAATGGATCTCGACGATCTGGATATCTTCCGCAGCGTGGTGCGCGAGGGCGGGGTGACGCGGGCTGCCGCGCACCTGCACCGGGTGCCCTCCAACGTGACCACCCGGATCAAGCAGTTCGAGGAGCGCCTGGGCGTCGCGCTGTTCCGCCGCCAGGGACGCAGCCTCGCGCTGACGGAGGCCGGGCGGACCCTGCTGGGCCATGCCGAAAAGCTGCTGCAGATGGCCGATCAGGCCGAGCAGGATCTGCGCGGCGGGGCCGTGCGCGGCGTGCTCCGGCTCGGCTCCCTGGAAAGCGCGGCCGGCGCCCGGCTGCCGCCGATCCTGTCGGCCTTCTACGCGCGGTATCCGGATGTCGCGATCGAATTGCAGACCGGCACGACCCGCGCACTGCTGCGTCAGCTCGACGGTTTCGAGATCGAGGCGGCCTTCGTCTCGGAGCCGTTCGAGCGTCGAAGCCTCTCCTCGGTTCATGTCTTCGACGAGGATCTCGTGCTGATCACCGGCAAGGGCGCGACCACGATCCGCGAGGCGGTCGCGCTGGGCGGACGCACCGTCGTGGCCTTCCCGCACGGGTGCTCCTACCGCGCTCGCCTCGTCGCGTGGCTGGACGGGGAGGGTGCGTCGCCCGAGCGGGTGCTGGAGATGAATTCCTACCACGCCATCGTGGCCTGCGTGGCGGCGGGGACGGGGGCGGCCATCGTGCCGAGCGAGATGCTCGACCATGCCGTTCTGAGCGATACGGTGCAGCGCCACCCGCTGCCTGAGCGCCTGCGCCGCAATCGCACGCATCTCGTGTGGACCGGGGAGGCGAGCGCCCCGCTGCAGGCGCTCATGGCGTTGCTCCCGAAGCCGGCCGTCGATGCCCGGGCGGCGTGACACGGCGGCGGTCTCAGCTGTCTACAGGGTCGGTAGACAAAGCGCTGGCCCATCTCGGCGCATGCCTTCCCTGTCGAGCGTGCGTGAAATCTGAGATCCATCCACGGGTGGACGCCGGCAGTGCGGCGACGAGCATCCCCCATGCGTCGTCTCTTTTATACTGCAGAAAGCGACAGCCGCGTCGCGGGCACGACGAACCGTGCTCGCCGCACGGGCGCGTCAATTGCTCAGTCTGACAGAGGCCACGGCGGTCGAGAACAGCTGGAGCATGGCGGCCGTGATGTCGCCGCCGGAGGCGACGGGGTAATACAGGCCGTCCGACGCGCAGGCCTTGAGCATCGGTCCGATCTGGTTCTCGTACGGCTTGACGTAGGATACATAAAATGGATTGTCGTAGATCGGAAGATATTGCGTGTAGATGATCCCGATGCGGACGTTGTTGTTCTTCAGCGCGTTGCAGGTCGACGGACTGAACGGGCCGATGAAGCGATTGCTGGCGATCTGAAACCCGGCGCTCTGGTTGGTGACGGTGCCGCCGGTATCCTCGACACCGTCGGTCACGAAGAACAGGAACCGGATTGGCGACGCCGATGTCACGCCCGTCCCGCTGGCCGGGATTGTCGTGTTCATCTTCGCAATGGCGCGCTCGAAGTCGGTCTGATTGTCGGTCTGAATGCGATACGCGTAGGCGATGTCGATGTTGGCAGCTGCTGTCTTGATCTGGTTCAGGGCCGGCGTCATGGCCTGCAACCGCGTCTGCGTCGCGGAATCGTTGAAGGTCCACATCTCCATCTGGAACTGCTGACTCAGCGTCATGCTGGCGTTGGCTTGATCGACCAGCGCCGAGACCGAATCTCGTAGGACCTGAATGCGCAGTTTGATGTTGTTCTTCTGCGCGACGTGATAGTAGTCGTTCAGATTGTCACCGGTTATATTGCCCTGGCTGTCGTAGGTGTGCTCGTGGCAAGCGAATGCGCAACGGTCGGGCGTCGCGTTCTTCATGTTGTTGACGTCGGTATCGGTTGCCGCAAGTCCCATTGACGGGGAATTGTCGAGCAGCAGGTAAAAATTGATGTATTGAAACAGATTGCGGGTACTGGACGAAGTTGCGCCGATGTTCATCGACGTAACCTTCATCATCGAGGCCAGACTGGTCTTCACGGTGCCCGTGTAGCTTGCCGTCAGGCTCAGGGTCGAGGCTCCGCTGACCGGCGTTCCGGGCGTGAAGGAGGTGATGGTCACGCCGGGGACTTTGGCGGCCTCATTCCGGAACTGCGTCTCCATGTTCTGAAGATTGGTTTGCGTGATGGTGTTGGTCTTCTGGGACATGACCGCGAGGACGGCCCCGTCGAGCGCTGCGTCGAGCCGTGCCTTGGCGGCGTTCCGACGGCCGTAATCGATGGCGGCGGCCGAGGCGAACAGGATCGGCATCGCCATGAGGGCGAGGGTGATCGCCACCTGGCCGGAGCGCGCCCGCCGGTAATCCGTCAGGCGCACGCGAAGGGAGCGGATGGCGCGGCCAGGAAACAACGACACGATATCCTCGCGCGGTCGGGCGTTCTGCCGGTGGATCTGGTGGCGTCCGGCGGGAGCGCGATGGAACACAGGTCGGAACAGGGACGGTGCCGGGCCCGACCGTCGCGATCGGGGGTTGGCGTCCGGTTATTGGTCCTGCCGCAGCGCGTCCCGAAGACCGGAGCCCCCGTCGCGCGATGAGGCTCTAGAAGGTCGGGCAGGCCACGCCGCCCGGCATGACGATCTCGTTGATGGTCCGCTGCGACCATGGGATCTGCCGGGTGAAGGTCAGACCGCGCGGACCGAAGATCCAACGGTAGAGGGCGCTGCCGATGATCGGCGTGTAGGCCATCGACACCTCCGCCAGGATGTAGCGGGCCCCGTCGAACTGATAGGCGGCCGGCGTAGCCGGCAAGCCGTTCGTCCCGTTGATCTGCTGGGCGGGGCGCTGGGTCGCGTTCTGGGGCCAGCTGGAGCACACGCCGCCGTAGAGTGTGCCGTAGACCGACTCGACGCCCATGGCGTTGACGACGATCTGGAGGCCCGAGGCGTCCAGCGGCCGGAGGATCGCGGTCGCCGCGCCGGCGATCGTCGTCATGTCGGCGGCGGAAGGTTTCGGGTTGTCGGCGCGTCCCGAGAGGTCGGCGAGCGTGCGGGCGAACAAGGTCAGCTTGCGGTTCGCATCCAAGACGCGGGTCAACTCCACGGTGCCGAAGTAGATGGCGATCAGCACCGGGAGAACCAAGGCGAACTCGACCGCGGCGATGCCCCGCCCGTCGGCCCGGAAGCGTTTCAGGGTCTGCGAGAGGGCGGTCATCACGAGCAGACCGACTGGGTGGTGTAGGGCTCGATCTTGAACACCGTCGCGGCCTGGAGCACGCGCCGCTTGTTCGGCAGGTTTGCCGTCGCCGCGCCGAGGAACGGGAAGAAGACCGGGATGTCGACGGCCGCCTGAATCACCATGATCGAGGACGCTCCACCGCAGGTGTAGCTCTGGAAATTCGGGTTCCAGTCGCTGACGCCGTTGCCGGTGGAGGCGACGGGCGAGACTGTCGTGGCTCCGGCGTAGCTGGCGGCCGGCGTGATGCTGACGCGGACGTTGGCGCAGTTGAAGATCGTCACCCGTGGGGCGCCGTTCGGCTGTGTGCAGATCGCGGTCCGGAATCGGCTCAGCAGCGTCGCCGCGTCGGTCGTGCCGGCATTCGCGGTCTGGAACGAGCCCGTATAGATCTGGCGCCCGGCCTCAACGACGGCCTGCTGGATGATCTCCTGCTCCCAGGCGACGATCCCGTTCTCGAGACAAGCGCCGGCCATGGCGAGGAACGGCAGCGCGACGAGCCCGAACTCGACCGCCGTTGCACCGCTCCGCTCACGCCACAGCCGTGCGACCGGATTCGGCAGCTTCAGCCAATGGCGCGCGACAGAACTTGATGATCTCACGGTCCGACCCGCCAGGTTGCGGTACTACGGCCGGGTAGACCATGGAAATCTTACGTCTTTGCCTATGCGGTCCTAAAATAGGGCGGCAGATCGATAGTGTTCTATTCTATGGTTGTATCGCAGAAGCAATTTCAACCGGAGATCTCAATCGCGCGCTGAACGGGCTGGAACTGTGATCCCGGGCGTGGCGTCCGCGCTGGAACTTATCGCTCGACGTCGAGACGCCCCTGGCCCCACGCGAGCTTGTGAAGGGCAATTCCCGCCGCAGTGGCGACGTTGAGGGAATCGAAGCCCGCCGCCATCGGGATGCGGACCGGCCGCGCCTGTGCGAGGATCGCCGTATCGAGCCCCGGCCCCTCCGTGCCGAGGATCAGGAGCGTCCGCTTGGGTGCTGCGTGCTGCTCCAGGGTCTCGGTTGCGCCCGGGCTGAGCGCCAGCGGCTGGAGGTCGAGCGCTTCGGCGAGCTGCAGCCAGTCCTGGCCCGCCGCGAGCTGCGCGAAGGGCTGGATCAGGGCGGCGCCGGCCGAGACCCGGATGCTCTTGCGATAGAGCGGATCGCAGCTCGCGGCGTCGAGGACCACGGCATCCGCCCCGAAGGCGGCGGCGTTGCGGAAGGCGGCACCGACATTGTCGTGGTTGGTCAGGCCCGCGAGGCCGAGCACCAGGGCCGGCGCGGGCGCGGGTGGCACGAGCGCCGCCGCGTCGGGCGCCGCACCGCGCAGGCCGACCGCCAGCACCCCGCGGTGGATCGGGAATCCCGCCACGGCGCTCATCACGGCTCGGCTGGCGAGGAAAACCGGCGGGGGCGCAGGGCATGCCGCCACGGCCTCCATGAGGCCCGGCCACCGCTCCGGCAGAAGCAGGATCGATTCGGCGCGGAAGCGGCTGCGTCCGCCGAGCAGCAGCCGCAGGGTCACCTCGCCTTCGGCGATGAAGCGCCCGGCGCGGCCCACGAGGTCGCGCTCGCGCATGCGGGCGTAGGGTTCGAGGCGCGGATCGTCCGGATCGGTGATCGTCTCCGGAACCGGCTCCACCTCAGCCCTGCTGTCGCTCGATGCGGATGGCGAGCGGGTCGGCCTCGGCCTTGGTCGGGACCTTCACCAGCGCCTCGCCGTCGAGCACCGTCTCCCCCGCCACCGAGCACTGGCAGGCGAGCCGTGCGCGCCGCCGCTCGGGCATCAGCTCGGCGACCGTCACGGTCACCTCCACGACGTCGCCGATCCGCACCGGCGCGCGGAAGTTCAGGGTCTGCGAGATGTAGACCGCGCCCGGGCCCGGCAGGCGGGTGCCGAGCACCGCCGAGATCAGCCCGGCGGTGTAAAGGCCGTGGGCGATCCGGGTGCCGAAGGGCGTGCGGGCGGCGAAGTGCTCGGACAGGTGGATCGGGTTGCGGTCGCCGGTGATCTCCGCGAAGCCGATCACGTCCGAGGACGCGATGGTCTTCGACAGGGTCTCCGACAGCCCGACCTCGAGATCCTCGAAATAGAGCACGCGCAATTCGGGCAGCATGGCTCGGCAGACCTCCGCTTCCGGCCTGCGACGCCTTGCGCGCCCGGCCCTCTGCTGGCCTCGCACGATCGCGGCATCGAATCCACCCGGACAAAGGCGTAAGAGCCTCGAACTTTCTTGAGGCGCGGGCAGGGTTTTCTCAACAGCCCTCGACAGGAATGCCCGGGTCGGCGAAGACGCGCCCCGTGATTGCCGATGACCCCGCCCGGCCCGCGCCGCCCGCCCTCCGCCCCGTCGTCGCCCGCGTGGCGGCGCTGAACCTCGGCTATTTCGGGATCGAGATCGCGGTTGCGCTCGCCATCGGCTCGGTGGCGCTGATCGCCGACAGCCTCGATTTCCTGGAAGACGCCGCGATCAACCTGCTGATCTTCGCGGGCCTCGGCTGGAGCGCGCGCAACCGCGCCCGCCTCGGCACCGCCATGGCGGGCATCCTGCTCCTGCCGGCACTGGCGGGCGCCTGGGCGGCCTATGGGAAGATCTCGGATTTCGTGGCCCCGGCCGCCCTGCCGCTGACCCTTGCCGGGCTCGGGGCGCTCGCCGTGAACCTGACCTGCGCCGTCATGCTCGCCCGGCACCGGACCGGCTCGGGCAGCCTGACCCAGGCGGCCTATCTCTCGGCCCGCAACGATACCTTCGCCAACCTCGCGATCATCGCGGCCGGGCTGGTGACCGCCCTCTATCCTTCGCCCTGGCCGGATCTCGTCGTGGCTGGGGGGATCGCGATCCTCAACGCCGATTCCGCCGCCGACATCCTCAAGGCTGCGGCGGCCGAGCGCCGGGCGGCCCGGTAATCACCACCATGCGCATCTTCCCGATCTCCGATCTCCACCTCGAACGGCGCCGCCTCGACCTGATCGCGCCGCCGAGCGAGCCGTTCGACCTGCTCGCCTGCCCGGGCGATCTCTACGAGGGGCATCCCGAGCGCGGCTTGGCGGGTCTGCTGCACCTCGCGCAGGGGCGGCCCATCGTGCTGGTCCCGGGCAACCACGAGCGCTACGCGCCGACCGGCGACGGGCGCACCGCGCCGGAATTGCTGGCAGCCCTGGAGTCGGAGGTCGCGCGGCTGAACGGCCTCGGCGCCCGGATCCACCTGCTGCAGCGGGCGCAGGCCTGCACCATCGACGGTGTGCGCTTCGTCGGCGCGACCCTGTGGAGCGACTGGACGCTGGCCGGGCGCTGGCTCGACGCCGAGACGCCCGGGCGCCCGGAGGATCCGATCGCCTACGCGGCCGCGCGCATGACCGACCCGTTCACCGGGTCGCGGGAATATCTGGGCTCGATCCGGAAGGCCGACGGCAGCCCCTGGCAGCCCGCGGACGCGATGGCCGAGCACCAAGCCGAGCGGGCGGCCCTGCACGCCGCGCTCCGGATCCCGCATGACGGCCCCACCGTGGTGATCACCCACCATCCGGCGAGCCCGCGTGCGGCCGATCGCTACCGGGACGAGCCCGGCGTCCCCTGGTGGGTGCCGGCCTTCTACGCCTCCACGGCGCTCGACGACCTCGCCGATGCCGAGCGGCCGGATCTCTGGATCTCCGGGCATTTCCATGCGGGCCACGACCTCGCGGTCGGGCGCTGCCGCTGGGTTTCGAACCCGGTGGAGGGGGCGACCTACCGGCCGGACTTCACGGTCTCTGCGGGGACATAGCGTTCCGATCCCGAGCCAAATCCCAGGCCGGATCGTCCAGTGCCGCACAGCTCGGCCGCTTCAGGCCGGTAAGGAAGCAGTTCAGGACGATCTGAAGGATCGCGCCGCCGACACGGCCGAGATAAAAGCGATGGTCTGAGAAGAAACCGAAGAAGAACCAAAGGATTTAGGCGCGAAGCATGCTCGGCCCTTCATGAGCGATGCGCTGCTCGATCAGGATCTTCTCTTGGATCGTCGATGCCATCTGTCCCGTTCCCTGACTTGTACGGTCGAGCTTGGGACAGGGTGGTGCCGAAGGCAAGCGTGGGCCGGCGGATGCGCACCGCCGGCCCGGATGCCATCAGCCGTGGACCAGCACGTTCCGGAACTGCCACGGATCGCTGGTGTCGATGTCCTCCGGGAACAGGCCCGGGCGGTCGGTGAGCGGCGTCCAGTCCGTGTACACGCCCACGACCGGGCCGAGATACGGGGTCTGGACCTCCAAGCAGCGGCGGAAATCCATCTCGTCCGCCTCGACGATGCCGGCTTCGGGGTTCTCCAGCGCCCAGACCATGCCGGCGAGAACCGCCGAGGTCACCTGCAGGCCGGTGGCGTTCTGGTAGGGGGCAATCCGGCGGGTCTCCTCGATGGAGAGCTGCGAGCCGTACCAGTAGGCGTTCTTCTTGTGGCCGTAGACCAGCACGCCCAGCTCGTCGATGCCGTCGACGATCTCGGTCTCGTCGAGGATGTGGTGCTGCTCCTGCACCTTGGCGGCCTTGCCGAACATCTCGTGGAGCGACAGCACCGCGTCGTCGGCCGGGTGGTAGGCGTAGTGGCAAGTCGGCCGGAACACCGCCTGCTCACCCGCGCGCACCGTGTAGTAGTCGGCGATCGAGACCGCCTCGTTGTGGGTCACGAGGAAGCCGAACTGCGAGCCGGCGGTCGGCACCCAGGTGCGCACCCGCGTGTCGGCGCCCGGCTGCAGCAGATAGATCGCGCAGCGCGAGCCCTTCTCCTGCTCGCGGGCATTGTCGGGCTTCCAGGTCTCGTGCGTGCCCCAGCCGAGCTCGGCCGGCTGGTTGCCCTCGGAGACGAAGCCCTCGACCGACCACGTGTTGACGAAGACGCCGCGCGGCTTCGGGTTCTTGGCGCGCTGGGTGTCGCGCTCGGCGATGTGGACGCCCTTCACGCCCAGATCCTTCATCAGGCCGGCCCATTCGGCCTTCGACTTGGGCTCCGGCCGCTGCAGGCCGGTATCCTGGGCGATGTTCAGGAGCGCCTGCTTGACGAACCACGAGACCATGCCGGGATTTGCGCCGCAGCACGAGACCGCGGTGGGCCCGCCGGGCTTCTGGGTGCGGGCGTCGAGGATGTCCTGGCGGAGCGCGTAGTTGGTGCGGTCGCCCTGGCTCTTCGACTTGTCGAAGTAGAAGCCCGGCCAGGGCTCGGCCACCGTGTCGATGTAGAGGGCGCCGAGCTCGCGGCAGAGCTCCAGGATGGCGCGCGACGAGGTGTCGACCGACAGGTTCACGCAGAAGCCCTGGCCGCCGCCCTCGGTGAGGAGCGGGGTGAGGACCTCGCGATAGTTCTCAGGCGTCAGCGCCACCTTCTGGAAGCGCAGGCCGTGCTTCTCGGCGAGCGCCCGGTGGGTGTCGACCGGGTCGATCACCGTGAAGCGGGCCTTGTCGTACTCGAAATGGCGCTCGATCAGGGGCAGGGTGCCCCGGCCGATCGAGCCGAAGCCGATCATCACGATGGGGCCGCTGATGCGGCCATGGATCGGGTGACGGGACGGCTGATCGGTCATACGGAAAATCCTCGGATCTGGCGGACGCGGCGGGCGTCCGCGCGGTCTGGCCAGCGGGCGGGTTATGGCGCGCATGTGACACTGCGGCGACAGGTCCACGCTTGCGCTGCGGCGCGACCGGTGGGGCCAGCGCCGAAAGCCGCTCAATGGCGTCTCGCCTGGGTCCGGTCAACCATCCGCTGCATCAAGACGTAAACGCAACGTTGACGTGTTGGCTCGTTGCTATGAGCCATACGCATGATGTATCCGCGTCTCGACCCGTGGCCGGCGCAGGCCGCATTACTCATATTGCGTTGCAGCAAGGCCGCCGAGATGGCCACGCAGCCTGGGATTTCACGGAAACGTCCGAGCCACAGCCCGTCGGAGTCCTCATGCTCGCTCTCATCTCCTCCCGGATCCCCGGCCCGGTCACCGAGACCGTCGATCGCGATCCCGGCATCCTCACCCTCATGTTCGCCTGCGCCCGCGCGGTCCGCAGCGGCGCCGAGGTCGCGTTCGCCCGTCGCTGTGCCCTGGCCCGCGCCATCGGCGGCCCCAACCCGCTCTGAAAACTCGGACGCGGCGAGGCGGTTTCGGCGTCGAATCGGCCGGAGCAATTGCGTCGTCCCCGCTAGGGCTTTAGGCGGCTCTGCCGTTCCATGGCCCCGGGGGTTGTTGATTCCATGCCGACGATTCGCGCGCTCCTGCGCTCCAGCCTGACCGTCACGCTGCTGCTCGCCCTTCCGCTGGCGGCGCCGCGCGCTCAGGATGCCGAGCCGGAGGCCGCCCCGGCCGAGGCGCCGCCGAAGGCCCGGCCGAAGCCCAAGCCGAAGCCCGCCGCCCCGAAGCCGGTGGCCAAGCCCGCTGCCGCAGAGGCAACACTGGCCACACCGGCCGCTGCACCGGCGCCGGCCCATGCCGCGTGGCCCACGGGCGCCAATTCCGTGACCGAGAGCTACGGCGACTGGTCCATCACCTGTACGCATCCCGGCGAGAAGATCACCTGCATCGTCGCTCAGGCGCAGGGCGATTCGCAGACGGGCCGGCGCAAATTCGGCATCGAATTCCAGACGCCGAAGGACGGCCGCGCCGAAGGGATCGTGCTGATGCCGTTCGGCCTCTCGATCGAGCCGGGCATCACCTTCAAGCTGGATGACCAGGTCCTCGGCAAGGGCGCACCCTACAGCGCCTGCGGGCCGGACGGCTGCTTCGTGCCGATCGGCTTCCCGACGCCGGCCCTCGACGGCATGCGGACCGCCAAGAAGCTGTTCGTGATCGGCCACAAGTCCGGCAGCAGCGATGACGCCACGATCACGGTGCCGCTGGAGGGATTTGCCCAGGCCCTCGACCGCGCCGTCGCCCTGAGCGGCTGACCGGGAGCGCGATCCGGCGGATTTGCGGGTTACGGTTAAGGCCGCGTTAGTGGCCCCGCCGCAGGATGCCCGCGACATGTGGCGCCGCGCGCTGCGGCCTACAGCGCCGCACGCCGGGATCGGATCGGCGAGGCGATGGGATCGGAGGGCGGGCGACCCCGGATCGGTCAGGGGCTCGGGCGGCGACTGCTGCGCGGGTCGCTTCCGGTGCTCGCCCTGCTGGCGGTCATCGACCCGGCGCTGGCCGCCCGGCTGACCGGTGCCAAAGGCGCGGAGACCGGCACCGGTCCCGGTGGTTACGGCCGCATCGTGCTGACCTTCGACAAGCCGGTCACCGTCAAGGCGAAGCTCGCCGGCGGCGTCCTTCTCCTCGGCTACGGCGAGCGCGTCGGGCAGGGTCCCGAGCGGTTGGCCGAAGAGATGCCCGCCTACGTGTCGAGCGTACGGCGCGACCCGGACGGGACCGGGTTGCGCGTCGCCTTGCAGCGGCCCTACCGGGTCAACCTGCAGATGGCCGGCGAGCGCATCTTCGTGGATCTGCTGCCGGAGGGCTGGGCCGGATTGCCGCCGCCGCTGCCGCCCGAGGTGGTGGCCGAACTCGCCCGTCGCGCCAGAGTTGCCGAGGAAGCACTCAAGGCCCGCATCCCCGAGCCGGTGCGCAAGCCCCTGTCGCTGGAACTAGCGCTCCTCCCGACGCTGACGCGTCTCTCGCTGCGGATGCCCGCGGAGGCCGTCACCACCCTCACCGCCGAGGGCACTACGACGCGGCTGCGCGTCGTCGGTCCCTGGACCATCGATTCGTCCGGGACACGCGGGCGTCCCCGGCCTGGCATCGCCAAGCTGGCGACCGAGACCGATGAGACCTCGGCCAGCCTGCTCGTCACCCCCGAAGACGGATTCCAGATCGGCTCGGAGCGCGAGGACGGGGCCTTCCTCTTGGACGCCGTCCGGCGCAAGCCGGCGGAACCTGCCGGCACCGCCGTCGCGATACCCGGGCCGGCGACACCGGCACCGGTGGCTGTGGCGCCGGCCGTTCCCGCTCCTCCCTCCGCGCCGTCGGCTCGTGCTGAAGCGCCGGCCGTCGCCGAGCGCCCGCCGGCACCGCCGCCGATCCGCCCGGCTGGGTCGGGCCTGGTCTTTCCGTTCCATGCCATGCCGCCGGCCGTGTTGTTCGAGCGCGGCGGTGTGGTCACGCTCGCCTTCGAGACCGCCGAGCCGGTCCCGGCTCCGACCAGCCATCAGGGCCTGGTGCCGGTGGGAAGCCCCACCCGGACCGGACCCCTGACGATCCTGCGCTTCTCGGCGCCCCAGGGCCGCTTGGTCGATCTCAATGCGGTCTCGACGGAGGGCGGAGTCGGCTGGGAACTCTCGGCGGGCGACGTCCTGAGCCCCAGCGATACGATCGACCCCCTGCGCAAGCCCGACAGCGCGGGCCGCATCGCGGTATCCCTCGGCCTGCCCCGCCCGGGCTCGGCGACGTGGCTCGACCTCGACGGCGAGCGCATCGCGGTGGTCACGTCGGCGTCCCGGCGGCCGGTCGGCAATCCGAAGAACCGGCGATTCGTGGATTTCGAGATCCTCCCGAGCCGGCACGGCCTCGCGGTGCTGGCCAGCGCCGACGATCTCGCGGTGCGGCCCGAACTCGACACGGTGACGATCGGCCGGACCGGGGGGCTCGCCACGTCGGCGCCCGCGCGGAGGGACGAAGTCGCCCTGGCCGATCCGGGGACCCTCGCGATCACGCCCGAGGCCTGGAACCGGGCACGGTCCGGTGTGGTGCGCGATACCCTGCGCCAGGCGCTCGATGCCGCCGCGGCCGCCAATCCGGCCGATCGCGGACCGGCCCGGCTCGCGCTGGCCCGCACCTATCTGGCCAACGGGCTCGATCCTGAAGCCCTCGCGGCGCTCGAAGCGGCGGCCGCCGACGATCCCCTGCTCGCCGGCCAGCGCGACACGGCCCTGCTGCGGGGCATCGCGCAGGTGCGAATGGGGCGCAACGCCGAGGCGTTGAAGGCTTTGTCCGTCCCGATCCTCGCCGGGAATCCGGAGGCCGCCCTGTGGCGGGCGATGGCCTCGGCCGGCGCCGGGGACTGGAAAGCCGCCGAGACCGGCTTCCTTAAGGTCCTGCCGCTCGCCCAGGAATACCCCACGGATCTGGCGCAGACGATCCGCGCCACGACGGCCGAATCGGCGATCGAGAACGACGATGCCGAAACGGCTGCCGCCCGCGCTGTGGATGCCCGCGACCTGCCCCCCTGGATCCGCGACCGGCTGGCCCTGGTCCGCGCCCGCGTCTCGGAGGCGACCGGCCAGGTCAAGGCGGCGCTCGACGCCTATACTCGCCTCGAGAGGGAGGCGGTGCGTCCGGTCTCGGCCGAAGCAACCCTGCGGGGCACCTTGCTCGCGCAATCCGCCGGCACGCTGACGCCGGAGGCCGCGACCGAGCGCCTGGAACGGCTCGCCCTCACCTGGCATGGCGGCCCGATCGAGGAGAGCATCACGGCCGGGGTGGCCCGCCTCCACCTCGCCGCCGGACACTGGCGCCAGGCCTTCACGGCGGCGCGCCGGGCCAACGTCTTCGCGCCGAACGCCACGGCTTCGGTGGCACTCACCCGCGAGGCGCAGGTCGCCTTCGAGAACCTGTACCTCACCGACAAGGGGGAGAGCCTGTCGGGGGTCGAGGCCGTGGCGTTGTTCTTCGATTTCCGGGAGCTGAGCCCGATCGGTCGGCGCGGCGACGAGGTGGTGCGCCGGCTGGCCGACCGCTTGGTGCGCCTCGATCTCCTCGAACCCGCCGCCGATCTCCTGCAGTACCAGATCGACAACCGGCTGACCGGCCCGGCCCGGTCGGCGGTCGCGGCGCGGCTCGCCACGGTGCGGCTGATGGACGACAAGCCCCTGCAGGCTTTGAAGGTCCTCGACGCGACCGAGTTGCCGGAGCTGCCGGGCGAGCTGAAGCGTGCCCGGAACCTGATCCGCGCCCGCGCCCTCTCGGACCTGACCCGCACCGACCTCGCCCTGGAGACGCTCGAGGGAGAGGCCGGGCCGGACATCGAGCGCCTGCGGGCCGATATCTACTGGGGTGCCCGACGCTGGCGCGACGCCGGCGAGACGCACGAGGCGCTGCTCGGCGAGGCGTGGCGATCCGGCCAGCCCCTCGACGCGGCGTCCCGGGCCGACGCGATGCGCGCCGCGATCGCCTACAACCTCGCGGGCGAGGCGATCGGCCTGGAACGGCTCAAGGCGAAGTTCTCGGAGGCCATGGCGGCGAGCCCCGACGCGCGCACCTTCGCGCTGCTCACGGGCTCCGACCCGACCCGCAGCCCGGGCTTCCGCGCGGTAGCGGCCCAGGCCACCAAGGCCGAGACGCTGTCGGCCTTCCTGGCCGAGTATCGCAAGCGCTACCCGGACGCCGCCACCCCCGACCGGGGGAAGGCCAAGGCCGCGGGCGAGGGCGGTTCCGAGCCCCAGGGCGGTGATCGGCAGAGCAACGCCGAGACCCCCGGCACGCCGCCGGGATGAGCGCGCGGCGCGTCATCCCGCTCGGGCGGCGTCAGCTCCCGTAGCTCTGCACCAGCGAGCCCGCCACCAGCGTCCATCCGTCCACCAGCACGAAGAAGATCAGCTTGAACGGCAGGGAGACCGTGGCGGGCGGCAGCATCATCATGCCGATCGCCATCAGCACCGAGGCGACCACGAGGTCGATGATCAGGAACGGGATGAACAGCAGGAAGCCGATCTCGAAGGCGCGCCTCAGCTCCGAGATCATGAAGGCTGGGGTGACGATCTCGAGGCCGACATCCTCCGGCCCCTTCGGCGTCGGCACCTTGGCGAGGTCGAGGAACAGCTTGAGGTCCTTCTCGCGGACGTTCTTCAGCATGAAGGTCTTGAACGGCGCCGACGCGCGCTCGAAGGCCTGAGCTTGCGTGATCCGTCCGGCGATCAGGGGCTCGATCCCGGCGCTGTAGGCGGCGCGACCCGTGGGTGCCATCACGAAGGCGGTCAGGAACAGGGCGAGGCTGACCAGCACCGCGGTCGGCGGCGCCGTCTGGGTGCCGAGCGCCGAGCGCAGGAGCGAGAGCACCACGACGATCCGGGTGAAGGCCGTGGCCATCACCAGCACCGAGGGGGCGACCGCCAGGACGGTGATCAGCGCGACGAGCTGGAGGGCGCGCTCGGTTGTGCCGCCGGCGCCGAGGTCCAGGGTGACGCTCTGGGCGAGGGCGGGCGAGGCGGCGAGCAGCGGGATCGCGGCGAGGCCGAGGCGCCGGAGCCTGCGCCCCCGGCCGGGGCGGGTCGGGGCTGTGGGCGGATCGGGCATCGGGATCACGAGCGGTCGCAGGTCGGCGCGGCGGGGCGCACGCCCTCGCGGCGGGCTTCGAGATTCTGCCAGACGAGGAGCGACGGCAGGCCCAGCACCACGTCGGGCACCCGGCGGGCGAGCGACAGGGCGATGGCCGTTCCGGCATCGATGCCGAACAGGCCGCAGACCAGCACGAGCCCGCCTTCCTGCACGCCGAGTCCGCTCGGGACCAGGAAGGCGGCGGCCTTGATCGCCTGGCTCAGCGACTCGATCACCAGGATGTCGGTCAGGCCGACATTGTCGACGCCGATGCAGGTGAAGACGACGAGGATTTCGGTCGCACCGAGGAGCCAGGCCAGCGCGTGCAGGGCGACCGACTGGGCGAGCCGCCCCCGCCGCCCCGCCGCCCAGACGGCGTCCAGCGCGCCCTGGATGCGCTGGCGCGGTTCGGGCAGGGCGTCGGCCTCGCGCACGAAGCGCCGGCCGAGGGCGTTTATCCGGTCTTCGAGGACGCGGACGATCCCGGTCCGCTGGAGCGCGAAGAAGGCTGCGACGGCCAGCGCCGCCACCGCGAGGGTGCGCAGCGTCCAACCGGCGAGTTCGGCCGCCTCCGCGCCCTCGACGCGGCTCAGGAGGCCGGCCCCGAGGCCGGCGAACAGGGCGAGCGTGCCGACCTGGAACAAGAGATCGGCCAGCACCGAGGCGGCGGCGAGCGAGCCGGCCACGCCCCAGAAGGTGAGGAGCCGCGCGCCCAGCACCTCGCCGCCCACCGAGGCGACCGGCAACAGGACGTTGATGCCCTCGCGCACGAAGCGCAGGATCAGGCAGGCCGAGGCCGGCGCCGGCGACAGCCCGTCGAGGATGCGCGCCCAGGCGATTCCGCACACCAGCAGCACCAGCGTCCGCACCAGCGTGACGCCGACGAAGCCCACGACGCCGATCCGGCCGAACGCCGTGGCCACCGCCTGGAGGTCGTTGGTCGCCACGAGCCAGATCGCGAAGCCCAGCCCGATCAGCGTGCCGAGCAGCGGCAGGCGGCGGACGAGGGCGCGGATGACCCGGCGCTTTCCGGATGGGCGCGCTTCCTTCACGGTCGCAGTGCGTGCGTGACGTGTCTGAAGGCGGGCACCAGGGGCGGCTCCAAGTTGTGCCGGTCAGCGCGCCGGCGGCGATTCGTCAGGTGGTACCGCCGCTAGAACGGTATTGGGGCCGAATTCGGGGGACGGCCGGCGCGGCGGGATGGGTTGGAGGATGGTGGCGAGCGCCTCCGCCGGCCCGGCCTCGGGATCGAGCAGGAGGACGCGGCCGGCCGCGAGGCTCGCACCGGTGGCGACCGCGATGGCACGCTTCGGGCACGGTCCGAGGCAACCCGACTCGACGATGCGGAGCTTCCTCCGGTTGCCCGACGTCTCCTTGGCGGCCTGTTTCCCGGCCTTCTTGAGGAGCGCACGCACGGCGCTCGCGCGCAAGCCCTGCCGCTTGGCACATTTGGAGCAGACCACCACGATCTCGGTGAGCTTGGTTTTGGCCGAGCGGCCGGCCGGCCGGCCGGCAGCGGGACGATCGGCGTCGCCCGTTGAGCGTGGTTCTGTCATCATCCGGAGAAGGTAGGGCGCGATACCGGCATCGGGCTAGAGCCGTGCCCGATCGCGGTGCAATCGAGCGCGGCTCCAAGCTTCTGTCGTGACGCGCTCTCTGGCGCCGAACCGGTATCCACTTTGGCGCAGAGCGCTCTCGGTCGCCCGTCGCCGCGCCCCGCAGGTCGACCCGGGCGCCATAAAAAGGGCCTAAAAGAACGGGATTCCGGTTCCGCGCACGGGCCGCCCCTTGGCCGGCGCCGCATCAGCGGAACCGGCGCAGACCCAGGAACAGAGAGCGGATGAGCCTCGACGACGTCAAAGACGACACGCGCGAAAGCGAGATCGTGACGTTCGCAGCCCCGACGATGACCGAGCTGCGGCGGAGCGCGGAGACGATCCGGCCGGTTCCGGAGCAGCGCGGCGCCCAGGCTCTGGCCACCGCGATTCGCAAGCGCCTGGACTGGACCCAGCTGCCCGGCCTGCGCCCGCGCCGGGAGGACACGTCGAGCTACGGCGCGCGGATCATCCGCCGCATCAGCCTGTTCGTCCTGCTGCCGACCCTCGTGGTCGGGCTGTACCTGTTCGGCTTCGCGTCGAACCAGTACGTCGCCGAGGCCCAGTTCACGGTGCGCGGCAACGTCGAACCGATGGAGAACATCTCCCTCGGCCAGTACACGAACCTCATTCAGAAGCATAACAGCCAGGACAGCTTCATCGTCCGCGACTACATCGCCAGCCAGACCATGGTCGAGTCGCTCGAGAAGAGCATCGGCCTGTCCAAGATGTTCTCCCGACAGGAGGCCGATTTCTGGACGCGGTTCGATCCGACCGACCCGATCGAGGATCTCACCCAGTATTGGCGCAAGCACGTCATCGCGCATATCGACTCGATCTCGGGCGTGATCCGCCTGTCGGTCCGGGCCTTCACGCCCGAGGACGCGCTGACCATCGCCCGCGAGGTGGTGACGCGCTCCGAGGCGCTGATCAACGACATCTCGAAGCGTGCGCAGGCCGACATGGTCGTCCAGGCGGAGACTGACGCCAGAACCGCGCAGGAGCGCCTGCGCAAGGCGCACATTGCCCTGCAATCCTTCCGCAACCAGTGGGGCGTGATCGATCCGGTCAAGTCCGCCGAGGGGACGCTGGCGACCCTGACGCTGCTGAAGAAAGACAAGCTCAAGGCCGAGAACGACCTCCAGGTCCTGCGCAGCTCCAGCCTGGATGAGCGCTCGCGCTCGATCCAGACGCTCGTCGCCAACATCACGGCCATCGACCAGCAGATGAAGATCCTGCAGGACGAGATGACGAGTTCGGGTGCCGCCGGCGGCGCGAACCTGACCGAAGCGCTGCTCCAGTACGAGGGTCTGCTCGTCGAGCGGACGATCGCCGAGAAGCTCGAGGAATCGGCCCATCTGCTGCTCGACCGGGCGCGGGTCGCGGCCTCCAAGCAGCATATCTTCCTGGCGACCTTCGTGCCGCCGGTCCTGCCGACGGACAGCCTCTACCCGGAGCGCGGCCACACGCTGCTGGTGGCGTTCTTCTGCTTCTTCGTGATCTGGAGCTCGTCGTCGCTTCTGATCGCGGGTATCCGCGACCAGAGAATGTAGGCGGCTGCAGCGCGCCTCTGGATCCTGGGCCGCCCGGTCTGTAGAGGGGGGCGGCCCGGCGGTCCCGGCGCCCGATGGAAGAGCGAAGCTAACGGTCCATGTCGGATTTCTCCGATCTCGTCGCGAAGGCGATCCAGCCGTCGATGACCCGGGAGGAGCGCGAGGCGGTCTACACCGTTGTGCGGCAGGCCGTTCTCCGCCTGCAGGAGCGGGAAGCGCTGCCGCCCAACGATCCGCGCGTCGCGCTCCAGCGCCATCTCGTCGAGGAGACGATCCGCGACGTCGAGGGTGACGTCGCCCGCTACGCCTCGCTGCGCAAGCTGGACGCGGCCTTCGCCGCTCAGAACGAGAGCGACCAGGCGGCGAAGACCGGGCGTCGGTAGATTGCACGCGTTGCCGAGGCAGGTACGAGACACGACGATCGTCCGCTGAGCGATCCGCGTCTCTCCCTCCCGCCTCTGCGGGCTGCCGGGTTCACACACCGCTGGCCGCTGAGCTCTCTCCTCCCCCTTGTGGCTACGGCCTACAAAGGTTTGAGGCTCACGATCGATGACGGAGCCCTACGGACCCCCTCTCCCGTGCGGGAGAGGGTTGGGGCGAGGGATGAGAACTCTCGGGATAAAGCACGCGATCGATGCGCTGACGAGGCGCGTTTCATTCTGGAAGTTCTCATCCCTCACCCTGTCCCTTTCCCGCACGGGAGAGGGGACCCGCGTTCCCCGCGGCTGGCGGGTGCGCCCTGCCGAGACAGCGAACCGGTGTAGCCCATAGCCCTTGCGGGGAGGGGCTAGGTGGGGGTGGCGCGGAAGGCACCGTCACACTCGATCCTGCGTCACCCCCACCCCTGGCCTCTCCCACAAGGAGGCGAAACGCGCTTGTTTCTCAGGTTCTTGGTATCCGGCAGTGGCCTGCGGATCTGGTAGCGCAGTGGGAGCGGGGGGGACGCGCATCGCCTCCAGAACCCAATCCCACTGATCGGAGCGGCCCTATCCGAAGGCCGCGCTCCGCACGCCACCGGGCTCGGCTACGTCGAGGCCCGACGAGACGTACTCGTTGAGCTTGTTGCGCAGGGTCCGGATCGAGATCCCGAGGATCTTGGCCGCGTGGGTGCGGTTGCCCAGGCAATGGTCGAGGGTATCGAGGATCAGGTCACACTCCACCTGCGCCACGGTCCGTCCCACCAGCCCGCGGGTCGCGGCCTCGGCGGCCTGCGCGGCGCGTGTCGCCGGGCCCTCCAAGGCGATCGTCTCGCCGTCCGGGGACAGGATTGCGTCGGGACCGATCGCGTCGCCGGAGGCGAGCAGCACTGCCCGGTGCAGAGTGTTCTCCAACTCGCGCACGTTGCCGCGCCAAGGGTTCTTCAACACCAGAGCCCGCGCCTCGGCCGAGAGCGGGCGGACCGGCACGCCGTTCACCGCGGCGTATTTCTTTGCGAAATGCGCGGCGAGTTCGAGGATGTCGGCCGGCCGCTCGCGGAGCGGCGGCAGCTTCAGGGCCACGACGTTCAGGCGGTAGAACAGGTCCTCGCGGAACGTGCCCTTGCGGACCTCCTCGGCGAGGTTGCGGTTGGAGGTGGCCAGCACCCGGA
Source organism: Methylobacterium sp. GC_Met_3 (assembly GCF_026540775.1). Classification (NCBI taxonomy): domain Bacteria; kingdom Pseudomonadati; phylum Pseudomonadota; class Alphaproteobacteria; order Hyphomicrobiales; family Methylobacteriaceae; genus Methylobacterium; species Methylobacterium sp. GC_Met_3. The sequence continues at coordinate 97,970 of NZ_JALNUL010000011.1, read as the reverse complement.
TGTCGACCCGCACCGGGGCGGTGCCGCCGACCCGGTCGATCACCCGCTCCTGAAGCGCCCGCAGCAGCTTCGCCTGCAGGCGCACATCCATTTCGGAGATCTCGTCCAGCAGCAGCGTGCCGCCATTGGCCTCCTCAAACCGGCCGATGCGCCGGGCAACCGCGCCGGTGAACGCCCCCTTCTCGTGGCCGAACAGCTCGGATTCGAGCAAAGCCTCGGGGATCGCCGCGCAGTTCACCGAGACGAAGGGCTTGCCCGCCCGGTTGGACTTCTGGTGAACGTGCCGGGCCAGCACCTCCTTGCCGGTGCCGCTCTCGCCGGTGATCAGCACCGAGGCCTCCGAGCGGGCGACCTGCTCGGCGAGCTTGACCACCCGCTCCATGGAGGGATCGCGCCACACGAAGGCGGCGCGGTCGGTGACGACCGCCTCCAGCACCGCGGCGATCATCTCGGGGTCGGGCGGAAGCGGGATGTACTCCTTGGCGCCCGCCCGGATCGCCGCCACGGCGGCCGAGGCGTCCGCCGAAACCCCGCAGGCGACCACGGGGGTGCGAATCCGCTCCACCTCAAGCGCCGCGACGAGGGTGGAGATCGGCAGCGACACGTCGATCATGATCAGATCGGCGCCGCGGGCGCGCAACACGTTGAGGCCCTGCGGCACGGCATCGGCTTGCGTCACGGAAGCCCCGCGCTGCATGGCGATCTTCGAGGCGGTGATCAGCTCGCCGTTCAGCCGCCCGATTATCAGGAGCCGCATGGTTCGTCCCTCTCAAAGCTCATGGCGCGGACAGCCCCCCGGCGCCCGCGTCCCAAAAATCACGCGCCCGGGCTACTCGCCCTTGACGATCTCGGTCATCGTCACGCCGAGCCGGTCCTCGACCAGGACGACCTCGCCGCGGGCGACCAGCCGGTTGTTGACGAACACGTCGATCGCCTCGCCGACCTTCCGGTCGAGTTCGAGCACGGCGCCGGGCGCCATCCGGAGCAGGTCGCCGATCGGCATCCGGGCGGAGCCCAGCACCGCCGAGACCATCACGGGCACGTCGAACAGCTGCTCGAGATCGGCGGCGGTCTTCGGCGTGGTCGGCGCGTCGCGGATCGAGCCGGCCGCGTAGTCGGTGTCGTTCTCGCCGAGCTGGGGCAGGCTGAAATCGTCGGACATCGGGCTTCCTTCAGGAATTCTGAGCCAGGCCGAGGGCGTCCAGAACCGCCGCCTCGATGCGGGCGCGCTCCCGCACGATGCCGCCGTCGGCCCATTCGATGCGGGCATCGCCCGCCGCCATATCGGGGTCGCCGAGCACGACGAGGCGGCCCTCATAGCCGCGCTCGCGCGCCAGGCGCTTCATCAGGGTCTCGGCCTCCTCGACCAGGCTGTCGTGGACCCGCACCACGAGGTGGGGCACGCCGCGCAGGTGCTGGAGGGCGGCGCGTGCCGCCTCGCCGATGCCGGCGAGCGGGGCCGCGTCAAGCGCGTCGCCCGCGACCTTCCGGGCGATCAGCATCGCCACCTCGACGGCCTGCGCCTCGCGCTCGGCATCCCGGGCGTCGGCCTGGGCGATGAGGCCCGCCGCGGCCAGTGCCAGCCGGTTCAGGGCGTCGGCGAGCCGGCCCTGGATCTGCGCCTCGGCCTGGATCCGGCCTTCCTGCAACCCGCGGGCATGGGCGTCCACCTCGGCGCGGGCGGCGGACTCGGCGGCGCGCTGCGCCTCGGCGCTGGGACGCCCGCTGCGGAAGTCGTTTTCGAACAGGAACGGCTTGGCGCTCCGGGCGGTCTGGGCGCTCAATAGACCAGCTCCTCCTCGGCGCTATTCTTGGCGATCATGATCTCGCCCTTCTCGGCCAGGTCCTTGGCGATCTCGGTCATCCGCGTCTGCGCCTCGTCCACCTCCTTGAGGCGGACCGGGCCGAGGGAGGCCATCTCGTCCGTGAGGTTCTTGGCCGCGCGGGTCGACATCTGCTTCATGAAGAAGGCCCGGGTCGACTCGTTGGCGCCCTTGAGCGCGCGGCAGAGCGTTTCGCCCTCGATCGAGCGCATCAGGGTCTGGACGCTGCCTGGATCGAGCTTCAGCAGATCCTCGAAGGTGAACATCAGCTCGCGGATGCGCTTGGCCGAGCCGCGATTCGCCTGATCCAGCGCGGCGAGGAAGCGCCCCTCCGTCTGCCGGTCGAAGGCGTTGAACACGTCGGCCATCATCTCATGCGCGTCGCGGCGCTGGGTCTGCGCGATCGTCGAGACGAACTCGACCCGCAGCGTCTCCTCGATGTGGCGCAGGGCCTCCTTCTGCACCGTCTCCATGCGCAGCATCCGGTTGAGGCAGTCGATCGCGAAATCCTCGGGCAGGATGGTCAGCACCTTGGCGGCGTAGTCGGCCCGCACCCGGGACAGCACCACCGCCACGGTCTGCGGGTACTCGTTGCGCAGGAACGAGGCGAGGATCTCCGGATCGACCTGGGCGATCGAGGCCCAGACCCGCTTGCCGGACGCGCCCTTGATCTCCGCCATGATCAGCGAGACCTGATCGCTCGGGAAGATCTTCAGGAGCAGCGCCTCGGTCCGCTCGAAGTTCGACGAGATGCCGCCGCTGTTGCCGAGCTTGGTCACGAACTCGATGATCAGCTTGTCGACGGTGGCGACCTCCAGCGTGCCGAGCTGGACCATCGCGTGGCTGACCTTCTTGACCTCCTCCTCCTCCAGCATCTGCCAGATCGGCGCGCCTTCCTCCTCGCCGAGCATCAGCAGGAGCGCGGCCGCGCGCTGCGGGCCGGGCATGGACGCGAAGGAATCGCCGCCCACCGTCGCCAGGGAATTCGCCAGACCTGCCGCCATCGTGCTGCCCTCGTCGCCCTACGCTACTCTTCCTGGATCCAGCCGCGCAGCACCTCGACGGTCTCGGCGGGGCTCGCCCGGACCATGTCGACCACGCGCTGGACGGTTTCGGCCTGGACCTGGCCGTTGATCTTGGCGAACTCCATCAGCCGGGCGGTGGGATTGTCCCGGTCGATCATCGTGATGCTTCCCCCCGCAGGCCCCGCGACCGCCGCGGCATCGGCCGCGATGCCCATGCCCCCCGGCGCGGCGAGCAACGGCGGGGCCGGCACCGGTGCCAGCACCTGCCGGAGCAGCGGGCGCACCACGGTAAGCAGGACGATCAGGGTCAGGAGCGCCAGCACGGCGAGTTCGGCCATGCGCAGCACATCCTCCTTGGTGGGGGCGAGCAGCGACTGAATCAGCGTCGGCTCGCTGAATTGCGGCAGGCTCGGCGCCTCGGCGAATCGGAGATTGACCACCTCGATCTGGTCGCCGCGGGCCTTGTCGAACCCAACCGCGCTGCGCACCAGGGCGGTGATCCGCTCGATCTCGGCGGGCGCGCGCGGGCTGTAGGTCTGCTTCCCGTCCGCCGTGGGCGCGTAGACGCCGTCGACCACCACCGCCACCGACAGGCGCTTGATCCGGCCGCCCTCGGCGATCTCCGTCTTGGTCACCCGGGAGATCTCGTAATTCGTGGTCTCTTCGTTCTTGTTGGTCGCGTCCTTGGGGGCCGGCGCCTTGTCGGTGGCGTTGGCGCCGGGCAACTCGTTGCCGACGCTGACCTGCCCGTCGGCATTGCTGGTCTGCGAGGATTCGATCCGCGTCTGGGCGGAGCGGACGACGCGGCTCTCTGGGTCGAAGGTCTCGGAGCGGCTCTCGGTCCGGTTGTGGTCGAGTTCGGCGTTGACCTGTACCCGGGCCCGGCCCGGCCCAACGATGCCGGCGACCACGTCCTCGATCTGGCCGCGCAGGCGCCGCTCCAGGCCGACCTGCCGGTCCTCGTAACCGCCGGCGACGTCGGCCTCGGCATCCCGGGCCCCGTCCGCCAGCAGACGGCCGCGCTCGTCGACGATCGAGACCCGCTCGGGCTTCAGCCCCTCCACCGCGGAGGCGACGAGATGGCGGATCGCCCGGACCTGTCCGGCATCGAGGTCGCCCATCAGCTTCAGCACGATGGCGGCGCTCGGGTTCTCCCGGTCGCGCTCGAACAGGCGCCGCTCCGGCAGGACGAGGTGGACGCGCGCCGCCTGGACCCGGCCGATCGCCCGGATCGAGCGCGCGAGCTCACCCTCCAGGGCGCGCAGGTGGTTCACGTTCTGCACGAAGTTGGTGGACGAGAACGCGTCGCCCTTGTCGAAGATCTCGTAGCCGACGCCGGCCTGGGTCGGCAGGCCCTTGCCGGCGAGGTCCATGCGCAGCTTGGCGAGGTCGCCCCGGGGCGCCAGGATCGTCTGGCCGGCCTCGCCCCGCGTCTCGTAGCGGATGCCGCGGCTGTCGAGGTCGCGGACGACGGACGCCGAATCCTGCATGGACAGGTCGGAGAACAGCACGCCCATGTCGGGGCGCGAGACCCGCAGGATGATGAAGGCGAAGAAGCCGATGAGCGTCAGCGTGACCGCCGCCATGGCGGCGATGCGGGCCGGTCCGAGCTTCGTGACGAGATCGAGGACCGGCTTCACGGGCGGCTTCGCTGCACTCTGAACGCGAGGCGGGCCCTGGCGGCTCGCCCGGCAGAATTTGCCCAGGTCGTGGTTAGCGGGGCGTTAATGCCCGGCCCTGCAGTTGCACGCAGCGGGTGGCTAGTGCCGTTCCCGGTCGCGTTGTGACCGTACGCTGCTCTCAGCCTTTGTTGAGGCGCGCCCTCTTGCGCCCAACCGGTGTCCACGTCGTCGGAGAGCGCTCCAAACGCCACGAAGCCGCGCCCGGGGTCGGGACGCGGCTTCGCGAGACTTCGGGACCGGTCGGTTCGGGCGAACTGGCCCATCCCTGAAGACGCCCGGATCAGTGCCGGTAATGCTGGATCCGCGTGGTCCGCAGACCGGCGAGCCCGTGCTGGTCGATGGAGAACTGCCAGCTCAGGAATTCCTCGGTGGTCAGGGTATAGCGCTTGCAGGCCTCCTCGAGACTCAGGAGGCCGCCGCGCACCGCGGCCACCACCTCGGCCTTGCGCCGGATCACCCAACGGCGGGTGCTCGGGGGCGGGAGGTCCGCGATGGTCAAAGGACTGCCGTCTGGCCCGATCACGTACTTGACTCTCGGGCGGCTAAGTTCGGTCATGATACGCTCTACACTCGACTGACCTGTCGAGGCTTCAAGGTACTTGCGCCCGCTTAAGAGATGTTGAAGCGCGTCGCTCGAATGTGATTCGTTAAGCGCCACTTGTGGACAACCCGATCGTCTGCACACTCGACAGCGGAACTTTCTGCGAGCCGATCAGCAGAACCGGCGAAGACCCGCTGAGATCGACTTCGTCCACCGTCCCCGACAGGCTGGTATCGACCGCGACGGTGGATCCGGTGGCGTCCGTGGCCGAGACCTTGATCGAATAGGTGCCATCGGGTGCGGTCAGACCGGCCGAGGTTTTGCCGTTCCACGTGTAGGCTTGGCTTCCGGCGGCGAGCGACGTCGCCTGCGTCGCCACGACGTTGCTCTTGGAATCGAGGATCGTGATCACCGCCTTCGAGGCGGCGCGGGCCGGGGTCAGCGTCCAGGCGGCCGAGCCACCCGAGAGCTGCGAGGATGCCCCGCTCGCCGTTATGGTCTTGCCGATGTAGCTCGTCGCCGTGGCCGAGCTCGCCGATTGCGAGGCGGTGAGGATGTTGTCGAGGCGGTCGTTGGTCTTGAGCTGCTGCTCGACGCCGGCGAACTGCACGAGCTGCTGCGTGAACTGATTGGTATCCATCGGGTCGAGGGGGTTCTGGTTCTTGAGCTGCGTGGTGAGCAGCGTCAGGAACTGCGTGAAGTTGCTGGCGATCTCGGTCGCGTTTCCGCTCTTCGACGCCGCGCTGGTCGCCGATGCCGTGCTGGCGAGGCCCGATATGCCGCTGGTCATGCTGGTCTCTCCCGTGCCGCGCCCAAGCGCGGGCGCACGATGATTGCGTGGCGTTCGGCGAGGGGCCGCCGCGCCTAGATCCTGATGTCGAGACCGCCGTAGCCGCGCAGCCATCGCGTCGGGGCGATCTCCTGCGGCGCCTCGGCCTGATCCCGGGTCCAGCCGGCGGACCCGCCCTGGGGGGAGCCGCCCTGTTGGTTATTGCCGCCGCCGGTCTGCGCGCTGCCGTCGCCGCGCAGGGACAGGTTCAAGCCGCCGGCCGATGCATCGAGGCCGGCCTGCGTCAGGGCCTGTTGCAGCTGGTTCGCATCGCGCTGGAGCATCGCCAGGGTCTCCGGCCGATCGACCACAAGGTGCGTCGTGACCGTCCCGCGGGCCTTGTCGATCTCAAGCTTGACGTCGACCCGCCCGAGTTCGATCGGATCGAGCCGGATCTGGAAGGCGTTCGATCCATTCAGCGAGCGCAAGCCGATGGTCATCGGGACCTGCCCGATCGGGATCGCCGGATCGGGCTGGGCGGGCGCAGTCGGCTGAACGGGTACGGCCTGCGCGGCGGACCCGACGGATGCCGTCGGTGCCGCCGGTAAGCCGTTTGGATTGGCCAAGCCCGCCGCCTGCGGCGCAGGGGCGGCCGCACCGGAAGCGGCGGACTGACCAGCAGCCTGTCTGGCATCGGCCAGCGCGGCGAGGAAGTCGGCGCCGGGGCTGGTCGCGGGCGTCGTCGGATCGCCCGTGCCGGTCTGAACGGTCGCGACCGGGTTGGCGCCGGGATTGACCGGCTCGGATCGCGCCGCGCCCGCGGTCGCAGCCTTCGTGCCGACACCCGGCCCGGCAATCCCCGTGACCGTCGCATCAGGCGCAGCGTCGACCGTGCCCGTCCGGGAGGGGGTCGGCGCTGGTAAGGCAGTTGCCGATAGGGTCACTCCGGCGCCGGCCGGGGGCGTGGCTGTAATGCTATCGGCGCCGGCCGTTTCCGGCGCCGGAGCCTTCCCTTTGGTCGTGGCGATGTTGGTGGTCGCGCCGCCCGACATCGCAGCGAGCAGGCTCAGCAGCGTGGCGGTGGGATCGGGCGGCGCAGCTTGCGCCGGGGCATCGACCTGGCTCGGCTGTGCCTGGGGTTCGGCCGGGGTGAGGGTATCGGCGTCGGTGACCGGCGTGTCGGCCACCGGATCCTGCGCTGGCGTGCCGGCCGCCGCGACCTTCGGCGGGGCCGGTGCGTCCTGCTCGGCAAGCTCTGACGGTGCGCGCGGCGCCGCCGAAACGGATGGCTCCGGGTGCGGATCGGGCGCGGCAGCGGGATCCTCGGCGCGTGGGGCGGCTGCCGGTGCGGGCGTACCGGGCGTCACCGCGGTCGCGGCTTTCCTCGGCGGTGCGGCAGCAGAACGCGTCTCCGCAGCCCGGGCCTCGGCCTGCGTGGCTGCGTCTCGGTTCCGCTCCGAAACCGTCCGGGAGGCGTCGGTTTCCGCGCGCTGCGTCGCCTGCCGCGTCCGCGTCGCGTCGGCGGCGTCGCGCTGGCCGGCCGTACGGGCCTGCGTGACTGCGGCGTCGTCCCGGATTCGCGCGGCGTCGAGGGCCGCGCCGAACCGATCCTGCGTGGACGTGCCGGACCGCGCGGCGATACCCGCCGCTTCCCAGCTCGTCCGCGTGGATGGGTTCCACGCGGTGACATCCAACCGATCCGTCGCACCGCTCGCCATTCCGGGCTCCTCTTGAGGGCGATGCCGCAAGGGGCGCGCCAACGTTGATCCGCGCTAAAGCACTGATAAGGCGAAGATTTTCTAGAAACTGGTGCGCGACACCAAGGTCGAAGCTGCCGCCTGCCCGGCAGGATCTGCCGAGCGGCCGCACCCAAGCGGGCCGTTCGCGCTGGAAAGCCGGGCGGAGTCCCGCTATAGACGCCCCGTGCAGCCGGGAAGCTTCCGGGCCGGCGGCTGCGGATCCTCGTGATGAACGCCCTCGATCTCCCCAAAGCCCCCCACGAGACGCGCGTCGTCGTCGCCATGTCGGGCGGCGTCGATTCCTCCGTGGTCGCCGGGCTCCTGAAGCGCCAGGGCTTCGACGTGGTCGGCGTCACGCTTCAGCTCTACGATCATGGCGCGGCGAGCCATCGCAAGGGCGCGTGCTGCGCCGGGCAGGATATCCACGACGCGCGGGCGGCCGCCGAGCATCTCGGCATTCCGCATTACGTGCTCGACTACGAGGATCGGTTCCGCGACGCGGTGATCGAGAAATTCGCCGAAAGCTACCTCGCGGGCGAGACGCCGATCCCCTGTGTCGAGTGCAATCGCACGGTGAAGTTCCGCGATCTCCTGGGCCTCGCCCGGGATTTGAACGCGGACGCGCTGGCCACCGGCCATTACGTGGCGAGCCGGGCGCTGGCGGGCGGTGGCCGGGCGCTGCACCGCGCCCTCGATCCCGCTCGGGACCAGAGTTATTTCCTGTACGCGACCACCGCCGAGCAGCTCGACTTCCTGCGCTTTCCGCTGGGCGAGATGGAGAAGACCGCGACCCGGGCCCTGGCGAAGGACCTCGGCCTGTCTCTGGCCGAGAAGCCCGACAGCCAGGATATCTGCTTCGTGCCGCAGGGCCGCTACAGCGACGTGATCGCCCGCCTGCGCCCCGACGCGGCGCGGCCCGGCGAGATCGTCGACCTCGCAGGCCACGTCCTCGGCCGCCACGAGGGCATCGTGCATTATACGGTCGGCCAGCGCCGTGGCCTCGGCCTTTCAGGGGCCGAGCCGCTCTACGTGGTGCGGCTGGAGCCGGATACCGCCCGGGTGGTCGTCGGGCCCCGGACTGCGCTTGCCACCACCCGCATCCGCCTCTCGGAGCTGAACTGGCTCGGCGAGGGGCCGGCCGAAGCCGTGCGCGACCGCCCTGTGGCGGTGCGCGTGCGCTCGACCCGGCCGCCGCGCCCGGCGACCCTCACGGTCGGGCCGGACGGCACCGCCGAGGTAGTGCTGAGCGAGCCCGAGGACGGTGTGTCGCCGGGCCAGGCCTGCGCGATCTACGCGGATGACGGTCCCCGCGCCCGGGTGCTCGGTGGCGGCACCATCCGGCGTGTCGACGCGTTGTCGGCCCGGCCCCGCGAGGCTGCCTGATCTCAATCTCTGGAATATCCGAACGATGCTGAGCGAGCCGCAGACGGCCGGGCCGAGCACGGCCCTGATGCGCAAGGCCTACGCGCGCTGGGCCCCCGTCTACGACGTGGTCTACGACAAGCTCACCGAGCCCGCCGCACGCGCCGCCGTGGAGGCCGCCGCCGAGCATGGCCCGCGGATCCTGGAGGCCGGCGTCGGAACCGGGCTGGCGCTCGGCTACTATCCGAAGGCGAGCTTCGTCTGCGGCGTCGACCTCTCGGAGGACATGCTCAAGCGCGCCCGCGCGAAGGTCCAGCGCCGGAATCTGGCCCACGTGAAGGGGCTGCAGGTGATGGATGTCTGCCACCTGGGCTACGCCGATGCGAGCTTCGACGCCGTGGTAGCGCAGTTCCTGATCACCCTGGTGCCCGACCCAGAGGCGGCGATGTCGGAGTTCCTGCGCGTGGTGCGGCCCGGCGGCGGCATCGTGCTGGCCAACCATTTCGGCCAGAGCGACGGCCCCTTGGCCCGGGTCGAGGAGATCGTGGCGCCGCTCTGCACCAAGATCGGCTGGTCCTCGGACTTCAAGGCGACGCGGATCGAGGCCTGGGCCCGGCGCAACGGCGTCGAGGTGCTAGGCCTGAAGCCGACCTTCCCGGGCGGGTTCTTCAAGATCCTGCGGATGCGCAAGCCCGGGTGAGCGAGGTCCTGCCCGTCGCCGGGGCCCCCCGCGAGGGCCGCTGGAAGCGCGTCCGGCGCTGGCTGCCGCTCGTGCTGCTGATCGGCATCTCGACCATCGTCCTCGTCTCGGGCGCGGCGCAGCTCCTGAGCCTCGACCGTCTGCTCGCCTCCCGGGCGTGGCTGCGGGGCTATGTCGAGGCCGATTATGGCCGCGCGCTGGTCTCGGCCTACTGCCTTTATGTCGGGGCCGTGGTGGTGTCGGTGCCGGCCACGCTGATCCTCACCATGATCTGCGGCTTCCTGTTCGGGATCGTGCCCGGGGCGCTGACCGCACTCTGCGCCGCCACCACGGGGGCGGCAATCGTGTTCACCATCGGCCGCGGCCCCGGCGCCGACCTGCTCCGCCGGATGGGCGGGACCCGCCTCGCGGGCCTTGCCGAGGGTTTTCGCCGTGATGCCTTCGGTTACATCGCGGTCCTGCGGTTGCTGCCGCTGTTCCCGTTCTGGGTGACCAACCTCGCACCGGCCGCCTTCGGGGTTAAGATGCGGGTCTTCGTGCTGGCGACCTTCCTGGGCCTGCTGCCGGGCGTCTTCGTCTACGCCACCACGGGGGCGGGGATCGAGGATGTCGTCGCCGCCCATGAGGCTGCCCGGACAGCCTGCCTGGCCACCGCCGCAACCGGCTGTGACCGGTCCCTGACCCTGCGGGAACTCGTGACGCCCAAGATGGTGGCGGGGCTCGTGATGCTGGCCGCCTTCGCCCTGGTCAGCATGACCCTGAGCCGGCGCGCCCGACACCGCTCTCGGGCGTGATCCACCGACGCGGAGCCCGCTTCGACGCGAGAGCCTGCGTCAAAACAACGACTTGCCGCTATTCCCACGTGCAGGGCGCGCCGAAACGGCACTTGGGGTGTCGGTTCACATGTTCGGATCCGCCGGATCGCAATACGAGCGCGTGACCGCGCCAGGACACACGGATGGCTCCCGACCGCGAATCCGGTGGCGATGGCAGATGCAACCGCTCGCGGGCCATTACATTATAGTGCTCACGGCCTAGAGGCTGTATCGCCTGCAAAACCGTGGCTTGTGAACATGTCCCCCGCGAAGGCCGGAACCGGCTCGAGCAACCACCGCCGTCTCGATCCGCCTCCGCGACGCCCGCGCGGAGCGTGACCGATATGGCGCTCGAGTCCGACACCGCGGTCGCGACGGCTGCCGTGCCAGTCCCGGCCCAGATCCGCGACGGGTCCGACCGGCGCAGGCTGCGCCTGGGCCTGTCCGGCCGGCTGTTCCTCGTCACCGTGGCGTTCGTGGTGGTGGCGGAGGTGCTGACCTACGTGCCGGCCGTGGCCAATTACCGGATCGAGTGGATGTCCGACCGGCTGGCGGCCGCGCAGGTCGCCGCCCTGGTCCTCGACGGCCGGACGGGCGAGCCGGTCTCGGAGGCGCTGGAGAGTCGGCTGCTTGCCGGCGTCAACGCCCGCGCCATCGCGGTCCGCGGCGGCGGCACCCAGCGCCTGCTCGCCATCGAGGCTGTGCCGGAACGCGTCGCCGATACCGTCGACCTGCGCGACGTCACGGCTTTCTCGGCGATCCGCGGGGCGTGGCGGACCCTGGTGGCCCCGACGCAGGAGCCGATCCGCGTGGTCGGGGAGGGGGGGATCGGCTTCGATCGAGTCGAGATCCTGCTCGACGAGGCGCCGCTCCGCTCGGCCATGGTCGATTACGCCCTGCGGCTGCTGGTCTCCTCGCTGATTATCGCGGCGTCGGCGGCGGGGCTGGTCTTCGTGGTGCTGCAGGTCCTGATCGTGCGCCCGGTGCGGCGGCTGGTCACCAGCATCACCGCCTTCGCGGACGATCCGGAGGATGCAGGCCGGATCATCGCGCCGTCCCGCCGCAGCGACGAGATTGGACAGGCCGAGCTGGCACTCGGGCAGATGCAGCGCAGCCTCGCCGATCAGCTCCGCCAGAAGCGGCGGCTGGCCGAGCTGGGCCTCGCCGTCAGCAAGATCAGCCACGAGTTGCGCAATCTCCTGACCGGGGCGCAATTGCTCGGTGATCGCCTGGAAGGCACCGCCGATCCCACGGTCCAGCGCGTCGCGCCGCGCCTCGTCGGCACGCTCGCCCGCGCGATCCGCTTCTGCGAGGCGACGCTCGCCTATGGCCGGGTGAGCGAGCGGGCGCCGCGCCTCGTCAGGACACCGCTGGCGCCGATCTTCGCGGAACTCCCGGATCTCGCCGCGCTCTCGGCACATCCCGTGGCGGTGGCGGTGGCGGTGGGCGGCCTGTCCGTCCAGGCCGATCCGGAGCAGCTGGGGCGGGCGTTGGCCAACCTTGTCCGCAACGCCGTACAGGCCCTCGACGGCGCCAAGGTCGCCGACGCCACGGTGCGGGTCACGGCCGCCCGCGAGGAACCGGGGCGGATCACCATTCTGGTCGCCGATAACGGACCCGGCCTCCCGGCGCGCGCCCGGGAAAACCTGTTCGCGCCCTTTGCGGGCTCGACGCGGTCCGGTGGAACGGGGCTCGGCCTGCCGATCGCCGCCGAGCTGATCGGGATCATGGGCGGCACGCTGACCCTCGACACCTGCGAGGGCGGGGCGCGGTTCCGGATCGTGCTGGCCGAGGGCTGAAGCCCCTACTCCGTCCCTCGGGACGGAGCTTTATTCCGCAGCCGCCAGGACCGGTTCGGCGACGCGAATGCCGAGATCGGCCAGCAGCGCAGCATCCGCGTCCGCCTCAGCGTTGGCAGTCGTGAGCAGCCGCTCGCCGTAGAAAATCGAGTTGGCGCCCGCCAGGAAGCAGAGAGCCTGGGCTTCGCGGCTGAGCGCCCGCCGGCCGGCGCTGAGCCGGACCCGGGCCCGGGGCATCACGATGCGGGCGGTCGCGCACATGCGCACTACGTCGAACGGGTCGATCGCCTCGGCTGTGTCGCCCAGGGGCGTGCCGGCAACCGCCGCCAGCGCGTTGATCGGCACGCTCTCCGGATGGGGTGCGTGGTTGGCCAGCACGTGCAGCATCGCCACGCGGTCGCTCGATCCCTCGCCCAGGCCGATGATGCCGCCGCAGCAGACGCCGATCCCCGCTTCGCGTACCCGATCCAGCGTATTCAGCCGGTCTTCGTAGGTCCGGGTGGAGACGATCTTGTCGTAATAGTCCGGCCCGGTATCGAGGTTGTGGTTGTAGGCCGTCAGCCCGGCCTCAGCGAGGCGCTCGGCCTGGCTCGCGGTCAGCATGCCGAGCGTGACGCAGGCCTCCATGCCAAGGCCGCGCACGCCGCGCACCATGGCCAGCACCGCATCGAAATCCGGCCCGTCCTTGGGGCTGCGCCACGCCGCGCCCATGCAGAACCGGGTCGCGCCGGACGCCTTGGCGGCGGCGGCCTCGGCCAGCACGGTCTCCACCGGCATCAGGCGCTGGCGCGGCAGCCCAGTCTCCTTGTGGTGGGCCGATTGCGAGCAGTAGCCGCAATCCTCCGGGCAGCCGCCGGTCTTGATCGACAGCAGGCTCGCGCGCTGGACATCGGCCGGGTCGTTGTACGCCCGATGCACGGTGGCGGCCCGATGCACGAGATCGAGCAGCGGCAGGTCGTGGATCGCCTGGATCTGCGCCACGGTCCAATCGTGGCGGATGTCCTGCGGGTGCGGGGTGGTGACTTGGCTCATGGTGCCTTTGAGTGGGATCGGCGCAAAAAAATCAAGCACCCGGCTCAGTCGGTCGGCTCGCCGGCCGAGACCTTGGCGGTCCAGTCGTCGAAGGCGATCACGGTCTGGCGCTGATCGCCGAGCCGCTCGATCCGCAGCACCATCTCGTCGCCGGCCTTCAGGTAGCGCGGCGGCTTCATGCCGAGGCCGACGCCCGGCGGCGTGCCGGTGGTGATGACGTCGCCGGGCTCCAGCAGCATGAAGTGCGACGTGTAGGCGACGAGCTGGGGCACGTCGAAGATCATGGTCGCGGTCGAGCCGGTCTGCCGGCGCTCGCCGTTCACGTCGAGGCTCATGGCGAGGTTCTTGAGGTCCGGGATCTCGTCCAGCGTCACCAGCCAGGGGCCCAGCGGCCCGAAAGTCGGCGCGCTCTTGCCCTTGGTCCAGGTCGGGCCGCGGTTCATCTGCCAGTCGCGCTCGGAGACGTCGTTGCAGATGCAGGCGCCCGCCACGTAGTTCAGCGCCTCGTTGGCGTGGACGTAGCTGGCACGCCGGCCGATCACCACGGCGAGTTCCACCTCCCAATCGGTGCAGGACGAGCCCTTGGGCAGGATCACCGCGTCGTTCGGGCCGCACAGGCTCGACGGCGCCTTGTTGAAGATGATCGGCTCGGCGGGGATCGGCGATCCGGTCTCGGCGGCGTGGTCGGCGAAGTTCAGGCCGATCGCCACCACGTTGCGGGTGCCGCCCACGCAGGGGCCGAGCCGCACGTCCGGCGGCAGCTTCGGAAGGGTCTCGGGATCCAACGCCCGCAGCCGCGCGAGCGATTCGGGGGACAGCGCCGGTCCGGCGATGTCGCGGACGACGCTCGAGAGGTCGCGCAGGCCCCCGCTCGCGTCCACGAGGCCGGGCTTCTCGTCGCCGCTCGGACCGTGCCGGAAGAGCTTCATCGCCGCGCTCCTGAATTCCTACCCTGGAACCGGTCTCCGCCGGTCGCCGGGACCATGGCCGGGCGCCGGTCCAGGCGCAAGCGCGAACGCTGCGGACCGGTGTCCGCGCACGTGTTGCCGCCGAGCAACGCACCGGCGGAAAAGTGCATATCTACCCGTTTGTTGATCTATTGTTCCTGCATGCGCGTGTGCGGCGGAACTCAGGATAGGATCTCGTAAAAACAGTCGTTCCCAAAATAACTGCAGCATCCTTGAGCGTACTCTAGGTCTCTCGGCATGCTTCGTCTTCGCGCAGGAATGACCGATTGTCGTTGCGGTTTTGCCCTCGGAATTGGCACCATGAGCGAAGCGGTGCCGCATAACGAGTCACGAACACTCGACGGTGCCCAACAGGGTCGAAGGGCTTGGGGGACGAGATGGGCGGGACGGTGCGCGCGGCGATGCTCGCGGCGACAGCGATGGTCCTCGGCGCCGGGGCGGCGCATGCGGGCGCGTTCGGGATCCGGGAGCAGAGTACCCAGGCGCAGGGGCTCGCCTGGGCCGGCGCCGCGGCGGGTTCGGGCGGCGTCTCCTCGATCTTCTGGAATCCCGCGACGATCACGATGAACCCGGGCTTCGTCGCGGAGCAGAACTTCACCTATATCGGCCTGTCCTCCACGATCCGGCCGGATGTCGGCACCAATCCGGGATTCGCCCGCCTCGGCGGATCCGGCGATATCGGCCAGGGCGCGGTCGTGCCGGCGGGGGCGACCTCCTACCAGCTCAACGACCGCCTCTGGCTCGGCCTCTCGACCGGGGCGCCGTTCGGCCTCGTGACCAAGCCGCGGCAGGTCTGGGCCGGTGAGGTCTACGGACGCTCGTCGCGGATCTTCTCGCTCGCCTTCAACCCGGTGATCGGCTTCAAGGTCAACGAGTGGCTGTCCGTCGCCGCCGGTCCAAACATCGAATATTTTCGCCTGACCCTGCGGCAGGCGCTGCCGATCCCCGGCATCCAGCCGACCGTCTATCCGAGCTCCTTCCTCAAGGGTGAGTCCTGGGGTGCGGGCTTCACCGCAGGCGCCACGATCACGCCGCGCGACGGGACCGTGCTGGGCATCGGCTACCGCTCCTCGGTGCACCACGATATCGACGGCTCGATCGGCGTGCCGCTGGTCGCCCTGGCCCGAGCAGCCGGTCAGGTCCGCGCCAAGCTCAACACCCCCGATAAGCTGAGCGTCGGCCTGACCCAGGCGATCTCGCCGGTGGCACGGGTCAACCTCGGCTTCGAATGGGACAACTGGTCGAGGCTCGGCAATATCGGCATCGTCTCGAAGTCGCTCGGCCTTCCGGTCACTTCGCTGCCGCTGAACTACAAGGACGGCTACACCTACTCGATCGGTGCCGAGTACGACGCCGCGCCGAATCTAACCCTGCGCACCGGCTTCGCCTACGAGACCTCGCCGATCGACTTCTCCAACCGCTCGGTGCGCCTGCCCGATGGCGACCGCTACAACGTCTCGGTCGGCGCCAGCTATCGGTGGAACGAGAAGCTGACCCTCAACGCCGCCTACTCGCACTTCTTCCTCGACCGGTCGCGGATCCTGGCCGGCATCGGGCGCGACTACAATGTCGGCAACATCGCCTTCGCGGGCGTGGTCGATTCGAGCGCCGACATCGTCTCGGTGGGCTTCCGCTACGTGTTCGGCGCCCCGCCGGCGCCGGCCCCCGCGCCGCTGGTGCGGAAGTACTGAGGCACCCGCTCAGCGGTTTCGCTGCGCTCGTCCCTGCGAGCGCAGCGCTGCCATTCCATCCGACGGAACGCTTGCGGATCTTACGCTGGTCTGGGTCCCAGTGCCTCGCCCGGAACGACAAGAGGAGGCTCCGGCCGATCCTGATCTGCTTTCCAGACCCGTTGCCTCAGGCGCGCATCCGCACATAAGTCCCCGGGGCCGGCCCCAGCGATTGCAGCGCGTCGCCGCCCGGCTTGCGGGCCGGGACCCGCTCGGGGGCCTGGGCCTCGATCCACTGGAACCAGTAGGGCCACCACGAGCCCTTGGTTTCCACCGCGGCTTCGATCCAGGATTCCAGCGTCCCCTTCACCGGTCCGCCGGTCCAGTAGCCGTATTTTGGCTTCGCCGGGTGGTTGACCACTCCCGCGATGTGGCCGGAGCCCGCGAGCACGAAATCGACCTTGCCGCCGAACACCTTCGAACCCTCGAACACCGAGAGCGCCGGCGCGATGTGATCCTCGCGCGTGGCGAGGTTGAAGATCGGGATCTGCACCTTCTTGAGGTCCAGCCGGACATTGCCCAGCACCATCCGGCCCTGCGCCAGCGTGTTGTTCAGATAGCAGTTGCGCAGGTAGAATGAATGGTTCGCCGCCGGCATCCGGGTCGCGTCGGAGTTCCAGTACAGCAGATCGAAGGCCGTGGGCGCCTTGCCTTTGATGTAGTTGTTGACGATGTAGGGCCAGATCAGGTCGTTCGGCCGGAGCATGTTGAAGGCGTTCGCCATCTGGGCGCCCTCCAGGTAGCCCTGCTGCTCCATGCGGGCCTCGATCTGGCGGATCTGGTCCTCGTCGGCAAAAACCTTCAGGTCACCTGCATGCGTGAAGTCGACCTGGGTGGTCAGCAGCGTCGCGCTCTTGATCCGCCGGTTGCCGGTGGCCGCCTGCATGGCGAGCGTCACGGAGAGCAGCGTGCCGCCGACGCAATAGCCGGCAGCCGTCACCTCGCTCTCGCCGGTGGCGACCCCGATCGCGTCGATCGCCGCCTCGATCCCCTCCCGCATGTAGGATTCGAAGTCCTTGTCGGCGTGGCGCGCATCCGGGTTCACCCACGAGATGCAGAACACCGTCAGTCCCTGGTCGACCATCCACTTGAAGAAGCTCTTCTGGGGATTGAGATCGAGGATGTAGAACTTGTTGATCCAGGGCGGCACCATCAAAAATGGGCGCCGCAGGACGGTCTCGGTGGTGGGGGTGTACTGGATCAGCTCGATCAGGTCGTTGCGGAACACGACCTCACCTGGGGTGACCGCCACGTTCTTGCCGACCTCGAAGCCGCTGGGATCGGTCTGGCGCACGCGCAATTGCCCGCCGCCGGCCTCAAGATCCTCCTCGTACATCTTCAGGCCGCGGACGAGATTGGCGCCATTCTCCTGCAGGGTGTGGCGGATCAATTCCGGGTTGGTCGGCAGGAAGTTCGAGGGCGAGAGCATGCTGGTGAACTGGCGCAGGTAAAACTGCGCCTTGTGACGCGTATGCGCGTCCAGCCCGTCGGCCTCCTCGACCAGCCCTTCGGCCCAGCGGGTGCCGATCAGGTAGGCCTGCTTGAGGAAGTCGAAATACGGGTTGGTGGACCAATCGGCGTGCGCGAAACGCGCGTCCCGCGGCTCGGGGAGCGCCACGGGATCGGCCGGCTGGCCCTGAAGGCGCAGGTAGGTCGAGCCCCAGAGATTCAAGAAGGCCTGGGACAGGCGGGCCTGGGCCTCGGCGCTCTTGTTCGGGTCGGTGAGCCAAGCCTCGGCCACCTGCTGGAGGACCTTGGCGGCCTCGTTCATGTCCCCGCCGGGGGCGCCGGCCTGGGCGTCGGGTTGAAGCAGACGGCCGACATTGCGGCCCATCGCCTCCATGAACTGTCCGGCGTTGCGCGACAGCGCCTCGAAGTCCGGCAAGGCCGGGCTGACGCCAGCCGGCATCGCGCCGCTGGTCGGCGGTTTCGGAGGGGCGGTCCGGTCCGGCGCCTGAGGGCTGGTCAAACGTGCCTCCCTGTGGGTTTATCCGTCGACCCGCGCAGGGGCCGCGTTTCCGACAAAATAAAGAGCGAGCCAGAGTTTTCGCCAGTGCGCTCACGAACGCGATCGAAACATCCGGCCGATCTTCTCATGCCCGCGCGTCTTCTCATGGACATGTGACTATGGATCGACCCTCTTTGAACCCCGGATCCTGCCTCCGTGATCCCGGCCGGCACCCGGCATTCATCCGGGCGGCGCTTTTCGCACTCCTCGCCGGATCGCTGGCCGCCTGCTCGGGCGACGTCGTGCGCTCGCTCGCCTCCGATGCGGGCTATGGGCCAAGGGTCGTGGCGGCGCCGGACTTCGTGGCCGAAACCCGCAGCAAGGCCGCGCCGGACTACATGCCTGTCGGCGTCGACGCGCCGAAGCGCCCGATCCGGGCAAAGTCCGCGACCGGCCAGAAGGAATTGGAGGCTGAGCTGGAGAGCGCGCGCGGTCGCAACGTGGCGCGCGGCCGTGCCGCCGCGAGCGCCGGCCAGGGCGCGGCGGCCACGATCAAGCCGGCGCCCCCGCCTCCGTAAAAGCCACGGTTTTGTGGGTCGGCGGCGGCCCGTAAGTCTGCTAGAGTCTTTGGTTCGCGCGACCGGCACGAATGAGAGACGCCAGCTCCGGGGCGCGCCGATGGACAGGCCCATGACCGACTTTCACCGCATCAAGCGATTGCCGCCTTACGTCTTCGAGCAGGTCAACCGGATCAAGGCCGCCGCCCGCGCGCAGGGCGCCGACATCATCGATCTCGGCATGGGCAACCCCGATCTCGATGCTCCGAAGCACGTCATCGCCAAGCTGTGCGAGACCGCCGGGCGCCCGCGCACCGACCGCTATTCCGCCTCCAAGGGCATTGCCGGGCTCCGCAAGGCCCAGGCCGGCTACTATCAGCGCCGCTTCGGCGTGACCCTGAACCCCGACACGCAGGTCGTGGCGACGCTCGGCTCCAAGGAAGGCTTCGCCAACATGGCCCAGGCGATCACCGCCCCGGGCGATGTCGTGCTGGTGCCCAACCCGAGCTACCCGATCCACGCCTTCGGCTTCCTGATGGCGGGCGGCGTGATCCGCTCCGTGCCGGCCGAGCCGACCCCGGCGATGTTCCCGCTGCTGGAGCGGGCCATGCGCCACTCCATCCCGAAGCCGGTCGCTCTGGTGGTGTGCTACCCGTCAAACCCCACCGCCTACGTGGCGGACCTCGATTTCTACACGGACCTCGTGGCCTTCGCGAAGCGGCACGAGCTGATCCTGCTGTCGGACCTCGCCTACGCGGAGGTCTATTTCGACGGCAATCCGCCGCCCTCCGTCCTGCAGGTGCCGGGCGCGATCGATTGCACGGTGGAGTTCACCTCGCTGTCGAAGACCTACTCGATGGCCGGCTGGCGCATGGGCTTCGCGGTCGGCAACGAGCGCCTGCTCTCGGCGCTGACCCGGGTGAAGTCCTACCTCGATTACGGCGCCTTCACGCCGATCCAGGTCGCCGCGACCGCAGCCCTCAACGGGCCGGACGATTGCATCAACGAGATGCGCAGCATCTACCGGAAGCGCCGCGACGCGCTGGTCGAATCCTTCGGCAAGGCCGGCTGGACGATTCCCTCGCCCGCGGCCTCGATGTTCGCCTGGGTGCCGATCCCCGAGCGCTACCGGGAGATGGGCAGCCTCGAATTCTCGAAGCTGCTGCTGGAAAAATCCGACGTGGCGGTGGCGCCCGGCATCGGCTTCGGCGAATTCGGCGACGAGTACGTGCGCATCGCGCTTGTCGAGAACGAGCAGCGCATCCGCCAGGCCGCCCGCAACGTGCGTCGTTTCTTCGACGGCACCGACAAGACCCTGCACAACGTCGTGCCGATGGTGCGGGCCGGATAAGGCCGACCCGACGCGAACCGGCCGGCGTCGCGCCCTCCGCGGTGCGACGCTCGGGTCTCCGGCGGTGACCTAAGCCGCGCTGCCGGAGGCCCGAAGTTCCGCCGTACGCCTGTTCGCAGGGTGCGGCGCCAGCGTCTGGGCCGCCCGGACCCTGCGGGCGAGGTCGTGAATCGACGCCCCGGCCGGTGCGAAGCCGCCGGCCGTGCCGGGCTGCGCCGCCGGTGCGGTCGTCCGCGCGGTTAGGATGCCGGCCCGGTTCGTGATCGAGTCGAGCAGGGCGCGCCTGCTCGCCGGGTCCGAAGGCCGCGCCGTCGCCGCATCGCGCCGGGCCGCCCACATCTCGGCCAAGCCATCCGCGAAAACCTGGGCCGCAACCGCGATCTCACCGTCGAAGCCTGTGGGGGGAACGCTTTTGGCACGGCCGACGGCCAAAAACTTGAGCCCGTCAGCCATCAACGATGCGAGGGACGATCTCATGGCTTTTGTTCCAGGCTGGTTTGCATCAGGACACGAGCAGATCCTAGGTCTGGATGGTTAAGAAAGCGCAAAGCGCTGATTTTAGTCCTGATTTATGCCATTTTATACTAAGAGATCAAACCAAAAGATCATGGAATCTATTTCCATCTCGCCTATCGAAGCTAGTCTCGTTTTAATCTGTTCTTCGATATCGTGAAACTGTGTTGTCGAACCCGACCCTGCCATGGCCACTGCCTCATGAAACGGAACGCAGACGCGGCTCGATGCCCGCATTCCGTTCTCCGGGTGCGCCCGCCCTGATTGTTGCCGCGGCGCGACAGGCTCCGCCAAAGGTGCTGCTGTCCCGCGCCGGCGCTTGTCAGTGCGGATTGCGATGGCCAGGGTCAGGGGAGGGGTCCCCCCGCGTCCCGAGAGAAGCATGCGCCGCCTGAACCTGATCGCCGCCCTGCTGCTCGCCGCCGCGGCTTCGGCCTGTGCGCCGAACCCAATCATCGCCCGCGATCCGATCCCGGCGCCCGGCCCGACGGATGTCTACGCCTGTGATTCGAAGCCGTTGCCGCTCAACGCCTTCATCTCGGATTGCAAGCCGGTTCCGGCGAGCCCGCAAGTGGTCCTGCGCGCCCGGGGCTGATCCGGCCGACCATTCGCTAACCGGTCGGGTCGGAAGAGCCGGACAATTCGGCCGCGATCAGCTAGACTGTTCGGGAGTTGCCGGCCCAGCCGGCCTGTGACGGAGCATCGCGTGAGCACCAAGACCCTGATCGCCGCCGGACTCCTCGCTCTCGTGGCAGGGCAGGGCGCCTCGGCCTCCGACGCCGCCTACGCGCCAGGGTCGTATCGCGGGCCATCCTACGTGTTCACGGCGCCGAACGGACCGACGGTCCTGGACACCGAGGGCTGCTGCACGGTGGTCGTGCCGCCGGGCCGCCCCGATCTCGCCCAGCCCGCGATCCCCGTGGCCGAGGTGATGAACGGCGGCGGCTTCGGCTACACCGGGTTCGACTACTACAACGACCAGATCACCGAGGGCCGGTTCGGGGCGCGCAAGCGGCCGAAGGAATACGTGATCGCCCCGTCCTACGTCGTCCCCCCGCGCTACTGAGCCGGTTATCCGGGTTTCCCAAGGGCGAGCCCTTGGGCGGGTTTTCAGGGCAGAGCCCTGAAGTCCTTTCCAAGGCGCCGCCCTGGACCCGCGAAAGGTCTCGACCTTTCGAAACCGGAACTCGGCCTTTGATGCATCGGACGACCGTGCGCTCAGGTCGAACGGGCTCTCAATCCTTGTGCGGATCGTGGCCCCAGTTCATCAACGAGAGCCGCCAGGGCGAGTCGGGGTCCTTCCGGGCCGCGCCGCCCTGCTTGAGATGGCGGTGGACGTAGCCCACGACCTTGCGCATGGCGGCATAGTCGTCGTCGGTCAGGTCGGCCTTCTTCGTGTCCTTGATCGCCAGGATGCGCCGGCCCATCTCGTGGCCGGTCGATTCATCGCCGTCCTTCTTCTGGCCGACCTCCTGGCTGGCCTCGCTGTCGAGGTGTTTCTTCAGCGCCGCCGGCGTCATGTTGACCGCTTCGTTGAAGTCCTTCCAGGTCTCGCCGTGGTCGGCCTCTGCCATCGATCCGGTCCTCCGTTTGCCCCGTCAGGTGTCGACACCAACGCGTCCGGGGCCGGTGGGGTCGCTCCCCTCCCTGCGGTCGGCCGCCGCACGGAGCGCTCATACGGCGGCGCGGTGGCGTTTACAGTCCGGCCCCCGGCGGGTATCACCCCGGCCCGACCAGCCTCACACGTTTTCCGAAGAACCAGATGCGCGCCGAGATCGAGCAAGCCTCGGATGCCGCCAAGCAGTCTATAGGGCTGCTGAGGAGGCATCTTTGACTGGGATACAGTCGATAAACGCCTCGCGGAGCTGAACGCAGCTTCCGAGAACCCCGACCTCTGGAACGATGCCGAGGCCGCCCAGAACGTCATGCGCGAGCGCCAGCAACTCGACGAGGCGGTCACGGCGATCAAGAAGCTCGAGCGCGATCTCGAGGACGGCGCCACGCTGATCGAACTCGGCGAGATGGAGGGTGACGAATCCTCGATCCGCGAGGGCGAGGCTGCGATCCTGGCCGTCGAGAAGGAGGCCGCGAGCCGGCAGGTCGAGACCCTGCTGTCCGGCGAGGCCGACGGCTTCGACACCTATCTCGAAGTGCATGCCGGGGCCGGCGGCACCGAGAGCCAGGACTGGGCCAACATGCTCCAGCGCATGTACGCCCGCTGGGCCGAGCGCCGGAAGTACAAGGTCGAAATCGTCGAGATGACCGACGGCGAAGAGGCCGGGATCAAGGGCGCCACGCTCCTGATCAAGGGCCACAACGCCTATGGCTGGCTCAAGACCGAGTCCGGCGTGCACCGACTGGTGCGGATCTCGCCCTACGATTCCAGCGCCCGGCGGCACACGAGCTTCGCCAGCGTCTGGGTCTACCCGGTGATCGACGACCGGATCGAGATCGAGATCAAGGAATCCGACTGCCGGATCGACACCTACCGGTCGTCCGGCGCCGGCGGCCAGCACGTCAACACCACCGACTCGGCGGTGCGCATCACCCACAATCCCACCGGGATCGTGGTGGCGTGCCAGCAGGAGCGCTCGCAGCACAAGAACCGGGCGACCGCCTGGAACATGCTGCGCGCCCGGATGTACGAGGCCGAGCTGAAGAAGCGCGAGGAGAAGGCCAATGCCGAGGCCGCCTCCAAGACCGATATCGGCTGGGGCCACCAGATCCGGTCCTACGTGCTGCAGCCGTATCAGCTGGTGAAGGATCTGCGCACGGGCACGCAGTCCACGGATCCGGACGAGGTGCTCGACGGCGACATCGACCCGTTCATGGAAGCCTCGCTCGCCCAGCGGGTCTTTGGCGGTATGGAGGCGGTCGAGGATATCGATTGATCAGGGCGCGGACAGCTCCGCAGGATCTCCCTCCCCCCTCCGCGGGGGAGGGAGGACGTCGCGCTTGAGGCGGCGCCCACGAACCGCCTTCAATACCCCAGCGCCGCCCCGTCCTTGCGCGGGTCCGATCCCGCCGCCAGCGTGCCGGACTTGCGGTCGATCCAGATGACCTGACCGCCGCCGAGCGGCAGCGGCGCCCGGATCGCCGGATGGCCGCGCTGCTTCAGCCCCGCCATCACGGCGTCGGAGATCCCGCCCTCAACCTCCAAGGTCCCGCCATAGGCGAAGCTGCGGGGCGCATCGAGGGCCTCCTGCACGTCGAGGCCGCGGTCGAGGAGGCCCGAGAGCAGCTCGACATGGCCCATGGCCTGGTAATGGCCGCCCATGACGCCGAACGGTGCGACCGCCTGCCCGTCCTTCATCAGGATGCCGGGGATGATCGTGTGCATCGGCCGCTTGCCCGGTCCGACGCTGTTCGGGTGGCCGCCCTCGGTGCGGAAGGACAGGCCGCGATTGTGCAGCAGCACGCCGCTCTCGGGTGCCAGGATTCCGGACCCGAACCCCTGGAAGATCGAGTTGATCAGCGACAGCGCGTTGCCGTCCCGGTCGACGATGCAGAGATAGACCGTGTCCTTGTGGGCGCGGCCCTCGGCCATCTCGCGGGCGATCTCGGGATAGATCTTCGGCTCCTGGGCCCGGCCCATGTCGATCGCCCCGTGGGCGGCGGCTTTCCAGGCGTCGGAGAGCAGGTGCTCGATCGGCACGTTGGCGAGGGCGGCGTCTCCGAACAGCACGTCGCGATGATGGTAGCCCTGCTTGCATACCTCGGCGAACAGATGCAGCCGGTCGAGCTCCGACAGCGCGCCGACATCGTAGTGGGACAGCACGTTGAGCATCATCAGCGCGGCCAAGCCCTGGCCGGCAGGCGGACACTCGTAGACATCGTAGCCGCGGTAGCGGGTCGAGACCGGCACGACCAAGTCGGGCCGGGCTGCGGCGAAGTCGTCCAAGGTGTGCAGGCCGCCGAGGGCGTTAAGCCGGCTCACCATGTCCTCGGCCACGGGCCCGGTATAGAAGGCGCGCGCGCCGTCCTCAGCGATGCGACGGAGCGTGGCTGCGAGCTTCGGCAGGCGCAGGACGCTGCCGATCGCCGGCACCTGTCCGCCGGGCAGGTAGGTCGCGGCAGCGTGCGGATCGGTCGCCACGCGCTCGGCGCCCCGGTGCCAGTCCCAGCCGACCCGTTGCTGGATGACGAACCCGTCCTCGGCGTAGCGGATCGCCGGCTGGAGCAACTCGCCGAGGGAGCGGGTGCCGTGCTCGCGCACCAGAAGATCCCAGGCCGCGACGGCGCCCGGTACCGTCACGGCGTGCGGCGAGGTCGGCGTGATCGTGACGCCGTGCTCGGCGTACCAGTCGGGCGTCGCGGCGGCGGGCGCCCGGCCCGAGCCGTCGAGGGCAATCGGCTTCGTGGCGCCCGCGGGGGCATACAGCGCAAAACAGTCGCCGCCGATGCCGGTCATCAGCGGATCGACCACGCATTGCACGGCGACCGCCGCGATGCCGGCATCGACGGCGTTGCCGCCCGCGCGCAGCACCTCGATGGCGGCGAGCGTCGAGAGCGGGTGCGAGGTCGCGACGGCGGCGTTGGCGGCGTAGACCGGGGAGCGGCCGGGGGCGGAGAAGTCTCTCACGGGATGTCCTGTCGTTTCCGAGTCGTCCAACGTTTCCCCTCCCCCTTGCGGGGAGGGGTTAGGGGTGGGGGTGGTTCAGGATCGAGCAGTGCGGTTCCTTCTGCACCACCCCCACCTCCGGCTCCTCCCCGCAAGGGGGAGGAGAGACGCGTGCGCCATAGTTACCCGGCGCCCGGTAGCGCCACCCAGTGCCCCGGTGCCACCTCGGTGAGCGGTCCGTCCGGCGGCTGGTCGTGGCCCCCGAGGTCTCGCGCGGCGAGGCGGGCGCGCTCCTCGGCCGGGTGCGGCACCGGAACTGCGGCGAGCAGGCGGCGCGTGTAGGGATGGCGCGGATCCGCGTAGAGCGCGTCGGCCTCGGCCAGCTCGACGATCCGCCCGCGCCAGAGCACCGCCACCCGGTGGCAGAGGTAGCGTACCATCCGCAGGTCGTGGGAGATGAACAGGTAGGACAGGCCCATCTCGTCCTGTAGATCCTGCAGCAGGTTCACCACCTGCGCCTGGATCGAGACGTCGAGCGCTGCGATCGGCTCGTCGGCGACGATGAAGCTGGGTTTGAGGGCGATCGCGCGGGCGATGCAGATCCGCTGGCGCTGGCCGCCCGAGAATTGGTGCGGGTAGCGGCCCATGAAGCGGGGATCGAGCCCGACCCGTTGGAACAGGGCCGCCACCGCTTCCCGCCGCTCGGGGCCTCGCATGTCGCGCCGATGCAGCTTGAACGCCTCCGCGACGTAGTCCCCGGCGCTCATCCGTGGGTTGAGGGCCGCGTAGGGGTCTTGAAACACCGTCTGGATCCGGGCGCGCATCTTGCGCATGGCGCTCGCTGAGAGCTTGGCGAGGTCGGTGCCCTCGAACGCGATGGTGCCCGAGGTCGGCGGGTTGAGCATCGTCACGGCCCGGCCGATGGTCGACTTGCCGGAGCCGGATTCGCCGACGAGGCCCAGGGTCTCTCCGGGGCGGATGTCGAAGCTCACGCCCTCGACGGCACGAAACACGGATTCCTTGCCACCCCACCACGAGCGCAGGGGATAGTGCTTGGACAGGTCGCGCACCGAGACGATCGGATAATTCTGCCCGCTCATCGCGTGGCCTCCTGCGCCAGCAGGTTCGGCAAATCGTACCAAGCGGCGACGAGGTGGCCGGGGGCGGCGCCTGGCGCCTGAGCCAGGGGCGGCATCTCCGCCCGGCAGCGCGGGGTCGCGAAGGCGTTGCGCGGCGCGAACGGATCACCCGGCGGCGGGTGGCGCATGTCCGGCGGCGCGCCCTCGATCTGGTGGAGGCGGCGGCGCCCGGCGCGGCCGGCGCTCAGGTCCGGCAGAGAGCGCAGCAGCCCCAGCGTGTAGGCGTTGCGGGGATCGGCGAAAATGTCGTCCACCGGGCCGCGCTCGAGGATCCGACCGGCATACATCACCTGCACGGTGTCGCTGATGCCCGCTACCACGCCGAGATCGTGGGTGATCCAGATGATCGCCATGCCGAGTTCGCGCTTCAATTCCTGCACCAGCGCGACGATCTCGGCCTGGACGGTGACGTCCAGCGCGGTGGTCGCCTCGTCGGCGATCAGCAGCTTCGGCCGGCAGCTGAGGCCGATGGCGATCATCACCCGCTGGCGTTGGCCGCCCGAGAATTCGTGCGGGTACTGGTCGAGGCGCGCCGCCGCGTTCGGGATGCGCACGAGGTCGAGCAGCTCCTTGGCCCGGGCGCGGGCCGCGCGGGCGTCGAGGCCGAGATGGATCCGCAGGGGCTCGACGATCTGCGCCGAGACGGTCATGCCCGGGTTCAGCGAACTCATCGGATCCTGGAACACGAAGCCGATCGCGCCGCCGCGGATCTTCCGGAGTTCGCGCTCCTTCAGGGCGAGCAGGTCCCGGCCCTCGAACAGCACCTGCCCGCCGGTGATGCGGCCCGGCGGGCGCGGGATCAGGCCGAGCATGGCCAGCACATGCACGCTCTTGCCGGAGCCGGACTCGCCGACGATCCCCAGCGTCTCGCCCTCGTGTAGGGTGTAGGACACGCCGTTGACCGCGTGGACCGCGCCGCCATCGGTGTCGAAGGCGACCGCGAGGTCGCGGACATCCAGGAGGGGCTTGGTCATGTCCGCTGCCTCGGGTCGAGGGCGTCCCGCAGGCCGTCGCCGAACAGGTTGAAGGCGAGCACGGCCAGGAAGATGGACAGGCCGGGCCAGATCGCCATCCAGGGCGCTTGGTCCATGAAGTTCTTGGCGGTGTTGAGCATCGCGCCCCAGGACGGCTCGGGCGGCTGCTGGCCCAGGCCGAGGAACGACAGGCTCGCTTCCGCGATGATCGCGGCCGCGATGGTGAGCGTCGCCTGGACGAGGATCGCCGGGACGATGTTGGGCAGGATGTGGACCCGGGCGATCCGCCAGGGCGGGTTGCCCATGGCGCGCGCCGCCTCAACGAACTCCTCGGCCGCCACGGCGCGCACCTGCGCCCGGGTCAGCCGGATGAAGGTCGAGGTCGCCGAGAGGCCGATCGCGATCATCGCGTTGACGAGGCTCGGGCCGAGGAAAGCGGCCAGTGCGATCGCCAGGATCAGGAACGGGATCGCCAGGAGCGCGTCGGTGAGCCGTGAGATCACGCCGTCGATCCAGCCGCCCGCGTAGCCGGCGAGCAATCCGAGCGGCAGGCCGAGGGATACGGCCAGCGCCACCGAGACGAGGCCGGCGCCCAGCGAGGCGCGGGCGCCGAAGATGATCCGCGAAAGCACGTCGCGTCCGACCTCGTCGCCGCCGAACGGGTGCGCAAAGCTTGGGTGCCCGCGGACGTTGGCCCAGTCGGTAGCGGTTGGGTCGTAGGGGGCGATCCAGGGGGCGAAGACCGCCATCAGGATCAGCAGGCCGACGATGACGAGCCCCGCGACAGCGCTCCGGCGGGCGCGCAGGCGGCGCCAGAACGCCGTGAGGGTCCCGGGTTCCTGGATGAGGGCGGGGGCTCCGATGGGCGCGGCGAGGCCGGTCACCTCGGCGATGGGGGTGCCGGTGCTCATCGGGGGCTCGCGCAGGTGGCAGCGACGACACTGACACGCGCTCTCCCTCCCCCCTCTGCGGGGGAGGGTGGCCCCCGAAGGGAGTCGGGAGAGGGGAGCGACGGTGCAGAACAAAGCTCAGTGCTACGGGAAGGTCGCGCCGCATTCGGAAGCCGCGCTCCCCTCTCCCGACCCCTGCTGACGCAGGGGCCACCCTCCCCCGCAGAAGGGGGAGGAGAGGCGTCGCGCTCAAACATACCGCTCATGCCCGCCTCAGCTTCGGGTTCACGGCCGCCGAGAGCAGGTCGGCGGCGAGGTTCAGGGCGATGTAGGTGGCGGCGGTGCAGATCACGACGCCCTGGACGGTGGCGAAATCCCGGTTGAACACGGCATCGACCATCAGCTTGCCGAAGCCCGGCACGGAAAACACCTGCTCGGTCAGCACCGCCCCGGACAGGAGCTGCCCGAATTCCAGCGCGCCCAGCGTAATGATCGGGATCGCGGCGTTGGGCAGGGCGTGCCGCAGGGTCACCCGCAGGGGCGAGACGCCCTTGGCGCGGGCGGTGCGGACGTAGTCGGAGCCGAGCACGCCCAGCATCGCCGCGCGGGTGTGGCGCATCATCACCGCCGCGATGGCGTTGCCGAGCACGAAGGCCGGCATCACCATGGCGGCGAGGTTGTCCGACAGGCTCTCGAACGGCGAGACGTAGCCCGAGGCCGGTAGCCAGCCCAGCTCCACCGAGAATAGCAGGATCAGCAGGATCCCGAGCCAGAAATTCGGCACCGACAGGCCCCACAGGGCGATGCCGTTGGCGATCGTGTCGGCGGCCTGACCGCGCTTGACCGCCGACAGCACGCCCATCGGCACGCCGATGGCGAGCGCCACCAGCATCGCCAAGCAGGCGAGTTCCAGCGTCACCGGCAGTTTCTCGACGATCAGCTCCGAGACCGGCTTCTGCAGCCGGATCGACTCGCCGAGATCGCCCCGCAGCACGCCGTTGGCCCAGTAGGCGTAGCGGACCGGCAGGGGCTCATCGAGGTGGTACTTTTCGCGGATGAAGGCGATCACCTGCGGATCGCGCTCTTCCCCGGTCAGCGCCGTGGCGACGTCGCCGGGCAGCAATTGCTGCAGGGCGAAGATGATCATCGAGGCCAGGATCAGCGTCGGGACCGCCAAAGCGAGGCGTCGGGCTAGGAAGCGCAGCATCAGTTCAGCTTCAGGCCAGGGAAGCGCACGAGCCCGTCGGGATAGGGCACGAAGCCGGTGATCTTCTGGCTGTAGGCCCAGAGCAGCTTGCGGTGCAGGATGTAGATGCCCGGCCGGTCGGTCAGCACGTGATCGGCCAGCGCCTTCCAGGCGGCCTTGCGCTTCGCCGGGTCGATGGTGCCGCGCTCGGCCTGGAGGGCCGCGTCGGCCTCCGGGCTGCAGTATTTGGGATAGTTCAGCGCCGCCTTGCAGGCGAGGAAGCTGAACGTGTTGCCGTCCGGGTCGGAGCGGCCGCTCCACGAATAGAGCTGCGCCTCGAAATTGCCCTTGTCGGCGGCATCCAGCGCCGTGGTGAAGTCCACCGCCTGGATCTTCACGTCGAAGCCCGCCTCCTTGGTCATGGCCTGGATCACCTGGCCCACCTGCGGCGACTCGCTGTTGGCGTAGACGGTGAGCGTGATCTGCGGGTTCGGCTTGCCGGCCTCGGCGAGCAGCGCCTTGGCCTTGGCGACATCCCGCTTCGGGATCGGGTACTCGGCGACGTAGTTCGGGTTCTTCGGGTTGACCCACTGGTTCCCGGCCAGGAACTCGCCGTTATAGACCACCTGATTGATGGCGTTGCGGTCGATGGCGGCCTCGAAGGCGGCGCGCACCTTCGGGTCGGAGACCGGCGAGCCGGCCTTGTGGGGGTTGAACAGGATCTCCTGGAAGCCGAGTTCGGTGGTCGAATCGAGCTTCAGCTTGGCGTCCCGCTTCACCTGCGGCACGTCGGTCGGGGCGAGCCGCTCCAGCAGGTCGAGCTGCCCGGCGCGCAGGTTGGTGAGCCGCACGGTGGCGTCGGGGATCGGCCGGAACTCGATCCGCTGGATCTGGATCGCGTCCTTGTTCCAGTAGTCGGGGAAGCGCTCGACCACGATCCGGTCCTGCGGCACCCGCTCGACGAACTTGTACGGGCCCGCGCAGACCGGCGCGGAGGCGAACTTGTCACCGAGCCGCTCGGCGGCCCTGGGCGAGACCATCATGCCGGCGCGGTCGGTGAACTGCGCGAGCAACGGCGCGAACGGCTGCTTCAGGTTGATGCGGAATGTGAGGTCGTCGACCACGTCGACGGAGTCGATCGGCGCGATCTCCGAGCGGCGCTGCGAGCCCGGCATCTTCATATGTCGCTCGATCGAGTACTTGGCCGCCGCCGCGTCGAGCTTTTCGCCGTCGTGGAACAGGACGCCCGGGCGCAGGTGCAGGGTCAGCGCCTTTTCGTCCGGCGACAACTCCCAGGAGGTCGCGAGCTGCGGCACCGGCTTCAGGTCGGGCCCGATATCCACGAGCTTGTCGCACAGGGCGGCAAACACCATCCGGCTCGCGAAGGTGCGGGCCAGCGTCGGGTCGAGGGCGTCCGGATCCTCCATCATGCCGTAGCGCAGGGTCTGTGCCGCGGCGGGCCCGGACACAATCAGTCCGGCGAGGAGGCAGGCGGCGAGACGCAACATGAAATCGGTCCGGAGGCTGGCGCGGGTGGCGGGATGCGATCGGCCGCGGCCGATCCGGAGGCGGCGAAGAATGTCGCGCACCGCCGTGGCATGCACAATCCCAAGGCAGCATCCATGCCAGACGATCAAGCTGCATCTTTTATCCAAACCGGCAAAACGGCGTCAGCGACGTGTCGCGCTGCGGCTGTTCGGATATTCGGTACGCGGCCACCGGCCTGCCCTGACGGACCTCGCGCGCGAGTTCGTCACGCTGGCCCGGGCGCCGGATCCCAGCCCCCCGGTTCGGGTACACCCTCGTATCGTCCCGAAGGAGAAGATCACCGCGGTGACACTGGAGGACGGCTAAGCCGTCTCGGGGCCGGTGCTCGCCATCTCGGCGTCCGGCGTGGCAGTGCTGATCGATCGGACGCTGGAACTCTGCGCAACGATCCGGGTCGACCGGACAATGGCCCGGATGATGCGGCAGGGCACCCACAAGGTGAGGGTATCTGAGGCCGTTCGAGCCCAGCGCCGTCATAGGGCGATGACCTTATAGAACAGCGACACGCCCGCGGCCCTCGCAGCGGCGGCGGATGGGCGCTACAATATTCAGGATCAGCGAAGGACATCCCATGAAGCGTCATCTCTCCGCATCCCTCGCCGCCGCCCTCCCGGCCGTTCTTGCGGTGCTGCCGCAGGCGGCGCTCGCGCATCCGGGTCATGGCGCCGCCATCGGTGCGGAGGCGGGGTTCCTGCACCCGCTGATGGGGGTCGATCACGTGCTGGCGATGGTCGCGGTCGGCCTGCTGGCAGCCCTCCGGGGCGGGCGGGCTCTCTGGGCGCTGCCCCTGTCCTTCCTGGCACTGATGAGCGCGGGGGCGGGGCTCGGCATGGCGGGGATCGCGCTGCCCTACGCCGAGACCGGGATCGCGCTCTCCATCGTGGTTTTCGGCCTCGCCGTCATGGTCGGCCTGCGGGCGCCGGTGGCCCTGCTCGCCGCCCTGGTCGGGGTGTTCGCGGTGTTCCACGGCTACGCACACGGGGCCGAGATGCCGGAGACCGCCTCCGGCCTGTCGTTCGGCTTTGGCTTCCTGGCGGCGACCGCGCTCCTCCATGCGGCCGGGATCGGCCTTGGCATGGCCGGTGCCCGCCTGGGCGCGACCCGGGCCGCGCCGGTCCTCGGGGCCGGCGTCGCGATGGCGGGCCTCGCCCTGCTGGTGCTGCCCGCCTGACCGAGGCGGCCGACCCGTCTGCGGCGCGCGCGCCCGATACGGGGTCGGAGCCGCGCCTGAGTATCCGCATCGATCTGGGGCCCGGGCACCGGCTCGGTCCCGGCAAAGTGCGTCTGCTCGAACTGATCGCCGAGCACGGGTCCATTGCCGGCGCCGGCCGTGCCCTGGGCATGTCGTATCGCCGGGCATGGCTGCTGGTCGAGGCGATGAACACCGGTTTCGGCCGCCCGGTGGTCGAGGCACAGACCGGCGGACGGGCGGGAGGCGGCGCACGCCTCTCGGAGTTCGGGGCCGATGTCGTGGCCCGGTACCGCGCCGTCGAAACCGCCGCTGAAGTGGCGGCCGCTCCGTACTTGAACCGGCTGGGGCAGGCGGGGGACATGTAACCGGCCCGGGCGTGGGCGCGATAAGCGAGCGTGCGTGTCACAGGCCTCCAGGGGCTGAATGCAGCGCACGCTGCCCCACGTGCTGCCGGTCGCGACGATCCCGGCGGCAACAAGAGGACCCCACATGGCTAAGTACACGACGCTCGCCCTGATGAGCCTACTGGCTGTCACAACGGCGGCGCAGGCGGCCCCGAAGGTTGAACGCCTGCGGGGAACAGTGGAGGCGGTCGATCAGGGTGGCTTCACGCTGAAGACCCTCGACGGCAAGTCCGAAGTGGTCGCGCTGCCGGCGGACGCGAAGGTCTCGTGGGTCATCCCGGCGAGCCTCGATCAGATCAAGGACGGCGTGTTCATCGGCACGGCCACCAAGGGCCAGCCCCCGGTGGCACTGGAAGTCGTTCTGTTCCCCGAGGCGATGCGCGGCACCGGCGAGGGGCATTACGACTGGGACATGATCGCGGACCACACGGCCGGCGGCGCCCGGGTGAAGAGCGCGATGACCAACGGCACCGTGAAGGCCGACGTCCGCTCGACCGCCCCCGACGCCCCCCGGGTGAAGAGCGCGATGACCAACGGTACCGTGACGGCGAGCGGCGGCGGAGCCGAGCGGACGCTGACGGTGGATTACGGCAAGGGCCAGTCCATCCAGGTCCTGGTGCCCCCGCAGGCGCCCGTCGTCAGCTTCGCGCCGGCCGACGCCGCGGCCCTCACACCGGGTGCGCGGGCCTTCGTGCTCGTCGCGCGCGAAGATGACGGCCATCTCACGGCCCGCCGGGTCGCCGTCGGCAAGGACGGCCTGACCCCGCCCATGTAAGCCGGCAATGTAACGCGGCTGTCGCGCGCAGGGCCCGCAGCAACCACGGCTGCAGGAGGCCCTGCGCGCGATTCGTCCGGCGCGCGAATACGGGCGCTGGGCTATTCGAGTCCGAAGACGCTCTGAAAATTCGCGCGAAACCGGCCCCCGGACACGGGTTAGTGGCCAATGCGCTCCGAAATTGTTGCCAGCAGGCAACATGCAGTCGGAACCGGGGCCGTAAGCGAGAATCCACGTTGCCGCCCGTAACCCGTTCGCACATGGTGAGGGTGCACGGGGGCATCGCCAAGCGAGAGCCCGCAAGAGCCTGCCGCCCAAGACGCAGGCCAAATCTACAAAACGTGCGGCTAGACCCGGTTAACCGGGCACGTCCGCATTATTGGGTCTCGAAGCTTTGGAGATATCGATGAAGCTCTTGAAGGGCTCGTTGCTCGGGTCGGCTGCTGCGTTCGCAGCGGTGGGCGCCGCGCACGCCGCCGATCTGCCGGTCAAGAAGGCCGTGCCGATCGAATACGTCCGCGTCTGCACCGCCTACGGCGCCGGCTTCTTCTACATCCCCGGCACCGATACCTGCCTGCGCGTCTCGGGCCGTGCCCGGTTCGAGGGCGGATACCAGACCAGCTACTCGCGTCAGAACGGCGTCGGTGACACGTCCGGCTACCAGGGCCGGATGCGCATCAACCTCGATGCCCGCACCCAGACCGCCTACGGCACGCTCCGCGCCTTCGTGCGTCTCGATGCCGGCGCCCGCACCGGTTACTCCGGCGTCGGCACCTCCGGCACGCAGCAGCGGATCGGCCAGGCCTATGCCGGCATAGGCACCGACAGCTTCGGCCGCGACCAGCAGTACATGAACGTCGACAAGGCGTTCATCCAGTTCGCGGGTCTGACCGCCGGTCGCGCGTCGTCGTTCTTCGACTTCTACGCCCACGACTTCGAGTTCGCCGGCGCGACCGCCGGTTCGGACGTGTTCTCGACCAACCTGCTGGCCTACACCGCCACGGTCGGCAACGGCCTGTCGGCCACGATCTCGATCGAAGATCCGGTCTTCCGCCGTACCCCGATCTTCTCGCCGACTAACATCTCCGCGACGGTCAACACCGGCGCCGTGTCGAACTTCGGCGTGACCAACCAGCCGACCCCGGTCTTCGTCGGCCCGGGCCGTTTCGGTAACATCGACAGCATCGAGCGCTCGCGCCTGCCCGACTTCGTCGGCGTCGTGCGCCTCGATCAGGCCTGGGGCTCGGCCCAGCTCTCGGCCGCCACCCACGAGCTGAACGTCGGCAACCTCTCGACCGCCGCCAGCACCGGCACCGGTCCGATCGTCGCCCCGGCGCATACCCGCAACGTTCAAGGGTTCGCGGTCCAGGGCGGCCTGAAGATCAACACCCCGTTCATCGCCCCGGGCGACGCCCTGTACCTGCAGGGTGCCTACGGCGAGGGCGCGCAGCTCTACACCGGCTACTCCGCCTACACCGGCTCGTACACGCAAAGCACCACGACCATCCAGGGTCAGAAGTTCGCCCAGTACTTCTCGGACGCGACCATCAACCCGTTCACCGGCCAGCTGCAGACCTCGACCAGCTTCACGGCGGTCGCGTCGTACCTCCACTACTGGTCGCCGGAGTGGCGCTCGGCCTTCTTCGGTTCCTACGGCGAGCAGAGCTTCGGCCAGGGCGCGCGCCTCGCCCAGGGCGCGATCTACAACCTCACCAGCACGCTGGCCGGCAGCAACCCGTTCGGCGCCAACGCCGTCGGCACGCCCGGCACCCGGTTCTACAACCTGAGCCAGGCGCTGCGCGACACCTACCAGTTCGTGGCAGGTGGCAGCATCATCTGGTCGCCGGTCAAGGATCTCGATATCGGCGTGGAGGCGTTCTACACCCAGATCGGCCTGAAGAACGGCCGGGCGATCGATCTCGACAAGAGCCCGACCGCCTACGCCAACGTCGCCGGCATCAACAACGGTACCTTCGCGGTCCGTACCGCCACGCAGGACTCGGTCTCGCAGGTCCGGTTCCGCGTCCAGCGCGACTTCTGATCCCAGGCGCCGGGGCTTCTGCCCCGGCCGCTTGCCTCATCCATCACAGCGCAAGGCTCGGCTTCGGCCGGGCCTTTTTTGTTGCGCCGGGTGGTTCGACGATCCCGCGCGTACCGTAGGTAAGGCCGAGCGCATCCGCGCCGCCTTGAGGCCCAATGGCGCCGTACGCGGGACCGGGCCAGCGCGGCGCAAATTCCCGCCGATGCTGAACCGGAGCGTTGCGACCCGGATTTTCCGTGTTTGCGCGGGCCGGATCAGCGCGGGGCAGCATCCTTGACGATACCTGTCGGACTCCTCGCCCGGGCCGCTTTGGCAGCCCGGTGGCGTTTGCCCCTCGGCGCAAGGTGAGCCGAGCCGCGGCTCCAAGGGGTGGCCGCGCGGGCGCGCGATGCGAGCATCCCTGACGCAAAGCGCGGTCGCGCCGCGATCCGGTCGAGAATCAGAATCGCTAGGCACTCCGCGTGGGATCCGCGGTGGCGACGTCATTTCCAAATCGGTTGTGCGCAGAGGTGGGCGTTGCCCGCCTAGGGTGCAGATCAGCGCCGCCGCGACCGTGCCGTCGCGGTTCGGGCGCGCCGTAGACCGCGACAAAACAATGGCCACCTGAATTGCACTTCTGCTGCTCAAAACAAGATAGATAAAATAATACGTCGTTGGTAATTATCGAAAAATCATAAATCAGAAAACTGACTCGCTTAAATGTAAGTCTTAGTTTTGTGGTAAGCATACAACGCTTTCTGCTAACATTATTGTTTTGCGTTGATCAAAGTTGCGGATGCGACGGCGTTTGCACAATGTGCTCACGCATCGGTGCATCTCGACCTCGAGGTCCCGAACAGCTTTGCCATCAACAGGCGAGTTGTGCAAAAAATAAGCTATTAGCGCAGAAATAGACTGCGTGGATGGCGTTATGGGGTCTTGAGAACTTGGAGATATCTATGAAGCTCTTGAAGGGCTCGTTGCTCGGTTCTGCCGCCGCGTTCGCGGCAGTGGGCGCCGCGCACGCAGCCGATCTGCCGGTCAAGAAGGCCGTGCCGATCGAGTACGTCCGCGTCTGCACCGCCTACGGTGCCGGCTTCTTCTACATCCCCGGCACCGACACCTGCCTACGCATCTCGGGCCGCGCCCGGTTCGAGGGCGGGTACATGCCCAGCAACTCGCGCGGGACCGGTAATGGCGACACGTCGGGCTACCAGGGCCGGATGCGCATCAACCTCGATGCCCGCACCCAGACCGCCTACGGCACGCTCCGCGCCTTCACCCGCCTCGATGCCGGCGCACGCACCGGCTATTCCGGCGTCGGCCAGTCCGGCACCCAGCAGCGCATCGGCCAAGCCTATCCCGGCCTCGGCAACGACAGCTTCGGCCGCGACTCGCAGTACGTGAACGTCGACAAGGCGTTCATCCAGTTCGCTGGCCTGACCGCCGGTCGCGCTTCCTCGTTCTTCGACTTCTACGCGCACGATTTCGAGTTCGCCGGTGCTTCCGCGGGGTCGGATGTCGCTTCTACGAACCTGCTGGCCTACACGGCTACGTTTGGTAATGGCCTGTCGGCGACGCTCTCGGTCGAAGACCCGATCTACCGCCGTACCCCGATCTTCTCGCCCTACAGTGTCGGCGTCGCCACGAATGGCGGGATCGGCGGTGTGGCGGTCCTGGCGGTCACCAACCAGCCGACGCCGGTCTTCATCACCTACAACACCCGCGGCCTCCCGACCGGCTACGGCTACGTCGACACCATCCAGCGTACGCGCCTGCCCGACTTCGTCGGTGCGCTGCGCCTCGACCAGGCCTGGGGTTCGGCCCAGCTCACCGCCGCGACCCATGAACTCAACGTCGGCAACGAGAGCCAGGCGTCCGGTCAGCCGATCGCGCCGATCGCGCATGCCCGGAACACCCAGGGCTGGGCCGTTCAAGGTGGCCTGAAGGTCAACGCACCGTTCATCGCTCCGGGCGACGCCCTGTACCTGCAGGGTGCCTATGGCTAGGGCGCTCAGCTCTACACCGGTTACTCGTCATTCACCGGCTCATACACGCAGACCACTGCGACCCTTCAGGGCCAGAAGTTCAACCAGTTCTTCGCCGACGCGACGATCAACCCGTTCACCGGGCAGCTGCAGACTTCGCAGAGCTTCACGGTGGTCGGGTCCTACCTGCACTACTGGACCCCGGAATGGCGTTCGGCCGTGTTCTCCAGCTACGGCGAGCAGAGCTTCTCGCAGAGCGCCCGCGCCGCCCAGGGCGTGGCCTCGTCCCTGGCCAATATCGGTGGCAACCTCGTGGTCGGCGCCCCTGGTACGCGGTTCTACAACCTGAGCGAGGCGCTGCGGAACACCTACCAGATCGTCGCCGGTGCGAGCCTGATCTGGTCGCCCGTCAAGGACCTCGATATCGGCGTCGAGGGCTACTACACGCAGATCGGCGTCAAGAACGGTCGGGTGATCGACAAGGACAAGAGTCCGACGGCCTACAGCAACGTCGCGGGGATCAACGCCGGAACGTTTGTGCCGCGGACGGTCACCCAGGACTCCGTCTCCTCGGTTCGCCTGCGCGTCCAACGCGACTTCTGATCCAAGAGCCCGGCGCCGGGATTTCGGTCCCGACGCCGGCCCCGTGCAGCATGACTTTCAAGCCTGGCCATGCCGGGCCTTTTTTATGACGGTGCTGGGCATGGCCGCCTGCTGCGCGCGCCTCCGCGGTGCCGGCATGGACTGCGATTCGGGGATGCCGAGTCGCGCGATCGCTGCTTTTCAACGCGGCGAGCGAATCACAGCCAAGTTTCAGGGCTTTTAGCCGTTCGCGCCGATCGACAGGCGGCGCGCAGCACGGTGCGAACGTGGCCAGGAGAGCGACCCGCTCCCTGAAGCGACCGTGTGATCCGCAAAAATCACAACATTTATCCGCCGATCTGCTCCGGCTAATAATTTTCACTGCCGACAAGTAGAGTAAAATACACAAAATTTCGCACCATCTCATTTAAGCTATACATGCATTGAATACAATCTATGTTTTGTTGCACCTAAGCAACAGATAGGTCAAAGATAAAATCGAAAGATGATTCGCTGTTGCCGATAATTTTGCCGGGCATCAGGACGATCGAAGAGATAAAATCGGCGATCTGATCGTAGAAATCATCATCTGTCATAAAACAAGGCAGGATAATACTGTCAATAATTTAATTGGCTTGGAAACCGGCCGTCGTGGAATTGTAAGCTCTGGGGAATTCAATGACATCATTCAAGCATATCCTGCTCGGATCCGCCGCGGCCTTCGCGATGACGGGTGCCGCGCAGGCGGCTGACCTTCCGGTCAAGAAGGCCGCGCCGATCGAGTACGTCCGAGTCTGCACCGCCTACGGGGCCGGCTTCTTCTACATTCCCGGGACCGACACCTGCCTGCGCATCTCGGGCCGCGCCCGGTTCGAGGGGGCCTACCAGACCGCGTCCAGCCGGCAGCCGGGCGCCAGCGGCGACACGTCGGGGTATCGCGGCCTGCTGCGCATCAATCTCGATGCGCGCACCCAGACCGCCTACGGCACGCTTCGCGCCTTCGCGCGGCTCGATGCCGCCTCCCGTACCGGCGTGGTCCACTCCGGGACCATGCTGCGCATCGGCCAGGCCTACGGCGCTACCGGCGTCGACGAGGCGGGCCGCGTGCAGCAATACGTGAACGTCGACAAGGCGTTTATCCAGTTCGCCGGGCTGACCGCCGGCCGCGCGTCGTCGTTCTTCGATTTCTACGCCCACGACTTCGAGTATTACGGCGCAACCTCGGGATCCGATAATTCGTCCACCAACCTGCTCGCCTACACGGCGACCTTCGGGGACGGCCTTTCGGCGACGCTCTCGGTCGAAGACCCGGTCTACACCCGCTCGCCGGTCTTCGCGCCGCTCTCCGGGCCGCCGGTGAGCCCCGTGTTCGTGGCCTACGCCAACAATCTGCCGACGCGCTACGGCAACGTCGATCCGATCCAGCGCTCAAGGCTGCCTGACTTCGTCGCTGCCCTGCGGGTCGATCAGGCCTGGGGCTCCGCGCAGCTCTCCGCCGCCACGCACGAGATCAATGTCGGCAACCTGTCGACCGCGACCGCGGCCGGCACGGGCGGCGTGCTCACCGGCATCCCGCACACCCGTTCGGTCCAGGGCTGGGGCGTCCAGGGCGGCGTGAAGATCAACCTGCCCGCGATCGCTTCCGGCGACACCCTCTATCTGCAGGGTGCCTACGCCAACGGTGCCCAGAGTTACACCGGGTACTGCATGATCGCGGGTTGCTACAGGCAATCCAACACGGGCTTCGACACGCAGAAGTTCGAGCAGTACTTCGCGGACGCGTCGATCAACCCGTTCACCGGCCAGCTCCAGACCTCGACCAGTTTCTCGGCGGTCGCGTCGTTCCTGCACTACTGGTCGCCCGAGTGGCGCTCAGCCGTCTTCGCCTCTTACGGCGAGCAGGATTTCTCCGCCGGTGCCCGCTTGGCCCAGGGAGCCCTGTACGGCCTCGCGAGTGCGAACGGCACGGGCGGCTTCGGCGTGAACGCCGTCGGCGTCCCGGGCACCCGGTTCTACCAGCTCAGCCAAGCCCTGCGCGATACCTACCAGGTCGCGGCCGGCGCGAGCCTCATCTGGTCGCCGGTGGCCGATCTCGATATCGGCGTCGAGGCCTTCTACACCCAGATGGGCGTCAAGAACGGTCGGGTGATCGACTCCGACAAGAGCCCGACGGCCTATGCCAACGTGGCCGGCATCAACAACGGTACCTTCGCGGTTCGGACCGCCACGCAGGATTCGATGACCCACGTCCGGTTCCGCGTCCAGCGCGACTTCTGATCCCCTGCGTCGGCGGGGGAACTCCCGTCGACGCCAACACCAATCAGGCCCGGCTCTGCGCCGGGCCTTTCTTCGTGGGCACGGGCCTCGCCGGGGTAAGCGTCCGCGCGCCGCGAAGGACCCGGCGGCCTGTATCGCCCTCGTGGTGCGTGCGTTTTTAATCCCCACCCGCGGAACAGGTCGGGCTCTTTGTTCCCGGCAGCGCGTTGCCGCCCTCCGCCCGCACTGATACGCCGAATGTCACTTTATTTCCGCCGGCTGTGCGGGTCGTGACGTGACGCGACGGTTATCGGCCGGCGCGAAATCATGCGCGGAGGCCGTGAATTGCCGACGCGTTGAGAGGCATCCGGGGGGACGTCCATGACCAGCACCGCCTCGCCAAGGCCGATCCCGTCAGCGGTCGAGACACGGGTCGAGGAGAGGCGCCCGGCCCGGTTCTGGCCGGATCGCTGGTGGCGCCTCGTCGACACCAAGATCGGCATCATACCGCTGCCGGTCTACGTCATCCTGGCCGCGCTGATTGTGATCCTCGTCCAGGAGGGCGAGATCAAGCCGGATGGGCCGACCATGATCGCCGTGCTGGTGATGGGCGGCTTCACCTGCGCGGAGATCGGGAAACGCATCCCGATTCTCCGGAATATCGGTGCGGGCGCGATCTTCGCGACCTTCATCCCCTCGGCGCTGGTCTACTACGCGCTCGTCCCACCGCAGATGGTGAAGGCGATCACCGACTTCACCAAGTTCACCAACTTCCTCTACATCTACATCGCCACGATCATCGTCGGCTCGATCCTCGGAATGGACCGCGAGGTCCTGATCAAGGGCTTCCTCAAGATCTTCGCGCCGCTGGCGACCGGTTCGGTGGCGGCGGCCATCGTGGGTACGCTGGTCGGCACGCTGCTCGGCCTCGGCCCCTACAAGACCTTCTTCTTCATCGTGGTGCCGATCATGGCCGGGGGCGTCGGCGAGGGAGCGATCCCGCTGTCGATCGGCTACGCGGCGATCCTCGGCCAGCAGCAGGGCGTGATCTTCGCCCAGGTCCTGCCGCCGGTGATGCTGGGCTCGCTCACCGCGATCATCTTCGCGGGCACCCTGAACTCGGTGGGCAAGCGCTATCCCCACCTCACCGGCGAGGGCCGGCTCCAGCCGGACTCGGACGGCCTCAAGTCCAGCGACGCCCAGGCCAAGTCCGAGGCGGCGCGGGGCCAGATCGATCCCGCCACGATCGGCGCCGCGGGGCTGACCGCCATCACGCTCTACCTGCTCGGCGTCATGGCCCACCACCTGGTCGGCCTGCCGGCGCCGGTGGCGATGCTGTTCCTGGCGGTGTTCGCCAAGCTTGCCAGCGCTGTGTCGCCCCATCTCCAGGCCGGCGGCTTCGTGGTCTACAAGTTCGTGCAGGTCTCGATGACCTATCCGCTGCTCTTCGCCATCGGCGTGGCGCTCACCCCCTGGCACGAGCTGATGGCCGCGTTCACGCTGGTGAACCTGATCACCATCGTGTCGACCGTGGCGACGCTGATGACCACCGGCTTCTTCGTCGGGCGCTGGCTCGGGATGTACCCGATCGAGACCGCCATCGTGAACGCCTGCCACAGCGGCCAGGGCGGCACCGGCGATGTCGCGATCCTCACGGCGGCGAACCGGATGGCGCTGATGCCCTTCGCGCAGATCGCGACCCGCATCGGCGGCGCGCTCACCGTGACGGGCACGATCATCGCGATGAAGTGGATCGGGGTCTGACCGACCCCGCAGGACGCGTAGACGATCTAATCCCGCTGCTGGCCGATCCGGAGGATCCCCGCCTGCCGCGCACCGCTTTCGGCGCCTACACGGCTGAAAAGTTCGAGCAGGATTTTCTTGTCTTCAATGACGGGCGACCGCTCGACGCGAGCGTAAGCGAGCGTAAGGACACCGGTCAGGCGCAGCCCCCCCGCAACGAGCGGATTTGCACTTCTTACTCTAAAGTCGAACCCTCACAGTTTAAAGCGCTTTTCCCTCCCCCTCACAGGGAGGGGTCAGGGGTGGGGGTGGCTCAGGATGAGGCGCAATGGTGCCTCCTGCGACACCCCCACCTCCAACTCCTCCCCGCAAGGGGGAGGAGAGGGCCTCTCGGCCAGCGAAGCGTGAATGTCGTACCGTCTGCGGGGGGAGGCGCGCGAAACGAACGGCCCGGCACACGCAGCGGCCCATCGCCCCCTGTCCGGAACCCCGCCGGGGGCGTAGAACTCCGCCCATGCCCGCTCGACAGGCCGTCTTCACCATCACCCGCGGTGTCCCGTTCCTGCCGACGTTGGCCGAGGCGCTGCTCTCCGGCCAACTCGTCGGGCCGGTGGCGAGCGATCCGCTGGCGCTGGCTGCCGTCACCCTCTACCTGCCGACCCGCCGCGCCACCCGGGCGCTGTCAGCCATCCTGGCCGAACGACTCGGCCGCGATGCCCCCGGGCAGGCTACGCTGCTGCCCCGGATGATCCCGCTCGGCGAGGCCGACGAGGCGGAACTCGACCTCGCCGCCGAGCCGCTGCTGGAGGCGAACGCCGATCCGCTCAGCGCGCCGATGGCCCCGCTGGAGCGCCGGCTGATCCTCGCTCGCCTTGTCCAGGCCTGGGCCAGGACGGTGGATCGCACCCTGCTGCCGCTGGACGCCGAGGTGCCGTTCCTCGTCCCGTCCTCCCCGGCCGACGCCATTGGTCTCGCGGGCGACCTCGAACGGCTGATGGACGCGCTCACCGTCGAGGGCTTGCCCTGGTCGGAGATCGGCGCCGCCGTGGAGGCCGAGTATTCCCGCTACTTCGGCCTGACCCTCGATTTCGTGAAGATCGCCGCCGAGAACTGGCCGAAGCTGCTCGCCGAGCGGGGTCTCGCCGATCCCGTCGCGCGTGCCCGCGGCCTGATCCTGGCGGAAGAGCGGCGCCTGTCGCGCGGCGTCACGCAGGATCCGGTGATCGTGGCCGGGTCGCTGGGCTCTGTCCCCGCCACCGCCCGGCTGATCGCCGCCGTGGCGAAGCTGCCCCGGGGTGCCGTGGTGCTGCCCGGTCTCGACCTCGACCTCGACGTGGCCGGCTGGGACGGTATCGACACCGGCGAGGGGTTTTCGCGGATCATCGCCCACGGCCACCCGCAGGCGGTGCCGCACCGGCTGCTCGGGCCGGACAATCTGAACCTCGCCCGCAGCGAGATCGTCGCCCTCGGCGAACCCGATCCCGGGCAGGCGGCCCGGGCCGCCCTGTTGTCGCAGGCGCTGCGGCCGGCCGACACCACCGACGCCTGGGCGGCGCTCGATCCGTCCGAGCGCGACACCAACGCCCGCCTCGGCCTCGACGGGCTGGCGCTGGTCGAGGCCGCCGACGAGCGGGAAGAGGCGCTGATCGCCGCCGTGGCGTTGCGCGAGGCCCTCCAGACGCCCGGTGCCACCGCGGCCCTGGTCACGCCGGACCGGGGCCTCGCCGGCCGGGTGGCGGTGGAACTGCTGCGCTGGGGCATCGTGGCGGAGGATTCGGCGGGCCTGGCGCTGGCCGGAAGCCCGGCCGGACGCCTGGCGCGGCTGGCCGCCGAACTCGCCGCCGACCTCGCACGCAAGCAGGCGGACGCGATCCCGGCCCGACTGATCGCGCTGCTCTCGCATCCCATGGTTCAGCTCGGCCTGCCGCGCGCCGACGTGGTCCGGGGCGCGGCGGCCCTGGAGATCGGCCTGCTGCGTGGCCCGGTCCCGGCGCCGGGTTTCTCGGGGTTGCGCAATGCGCTCGCGGCGGAGCGCGCCGGGCCGCCGGAGCACCGGCCCCGGGCCAAGCGACGCCTCAAGGACATCGACTGGGACCTCGCCGCCGACCTGCTCGATCGGCTCGACCACGTGTTCGAGGATTTCCCGGGGCCGGACGGCGCGGGGGATTGCGATCTGGTGACCACGGCCGCCCGCCACCGCGAGGCGTGCGACCGTCTGGTGTCCGGGCCGGAGGATGCCCCGCAGACGGAGTCGGATGGCTCCCTGTCCTGCCTCGACGCCCTGTTCGACGACCTGGAACTGGCCGAGCCCGGTTTGATGCCTGGCCGGTTCGACGATTACGCGACCTTCTTC
Source organism: Methylobacterium sp. GC_Met_3 (assembly GCF_026540775.1). Classification (NCBI taxonomy): domain Bacteria; kingdom Pseudomonadati; phylum Pseudomonadota; class Alphaproteobacteria; order Hyphomicrobiales; family Methylobacteriaceae; genus Methylobacterium; species Methylobacterium sp. GC_Met_3. Next base: position 54,005 of record NZ_JALNUL010000011.1, on the reverse strand, counting down.
ACGTCGCTCGCCCGGGAGCGGGTGGTCGCCTGTTCGGGCGAGGCGCCTCATCCGCGGCTGCGCATCCTCGGCCTGCTGGAGGCGCGCCTGCTCTCGGTGGACCGCGTGGTGCTCGGCGGGCTCGACGAGGGGGTCTGGCCGGTGCGCACCCTGACCGACGCGTTCCTCAACCGGCCGATGCGCGAGCGGGTCGGCCTCAACCCGCCCGAGCGGCGGATCGGCCAGATGGCGCACGACTTCGTGCAGGCTTTGGGCTGCCGGGATGCAGTGATCACGCGGGCGCTGAAGCGCGAAGGCGCGCCGACCGTGCCGTCGCGACTGATCCAGCGTCTGCGCGCGCTGGCCGGGGATACGAACTGGGACGCGGTGCTCGTGGCGGGCCGCCGTCTCGCCGGCCTCGCCGCCCGGCTCGACGCAGCGCCGGTGCAGCCGAGGTTGAAGCGGCCCGCGCCGAAGCCGGATCCGGCCCTGTTCCCGCGTTCGCTCAGCGTCACCGAGATCGAAACGCTGGTGCGCGACCCCTACAGCATCTTCGCCCGCCACGTCCTCGGGCTCGATCCCCTGGACCCGCTGGCGGCGGCGCCGGGCGTCGCCACCCGCGGCTCCCTGGTCCACGAGGTCTTCGCCGAGTTCGCCCGCCGCCATCCGCGGGACCTGCCCCGCGATGCCACGGAGCGGCTGTTCGCTCTCGCGTTGAACGCCTTCGCGGAGATTGAGGCGGAGTATCCGAACCTCTACGCCGAGTGGTGGCCGCGCTACCAGCGTATGGCCGGCGCCTATCTGGACTGGGAGGCGCAGCGCCGGCCCGGCCTGACCCAGATCCATCCGGAGGTGTCGGGCCGCTGGGTGATCCCGATGGGTCGCGAGAGCTTCACGCTGCGCGCCCGGGCCGACCGGATCGAGCTGCGCCCGGACGGCAGCGCCTGCATCGTTGACTACAAGACCGGCGCCCCGCCCTCGGCGAAGATGATCTTTTCGGGGTTCTCGCCGCAGCTGACCCTGGAGGCGGCGATGCTGATGCACGGCGCCTTCGCGGATCTGCCGAAGGTCAAGACGCCGCCCGACCTGCTCTACATCCACGCCTCGGGTGGCCGGAAACCCTTCCTTCCGTTGCCGGTCAAGCCGCCGCGCGGCGAGGCGCGCGACGTCGCCGCGATCGTCACCGAGCATGCCGAGCGGCTGCGGGACCTGATCGCGCGGTTCATGACCGGGGACGCGGCCTACACGGCCCGGCCCTATCCGCAATACGCGAGCAAGTACGGGTCCTACGACCATCTCGTCCGGGTGCTGGAATGGTCGCTCGCCGGGGATGAGAGCGGGGAATGAGCCGCCGTTCCCCCGAATCGCGGTAGGATCAGGGTCGGCCCGGGTTGCGGTTGCGGGAAGGCTGGCCCGGCGCTGCTCCTGGCCACCCGATGCACGCCGGAGCGGTTCGATGACCGAGGTGAACCCCCTGACCGATCCCACCGCCCGGGCGCGATCCTCCGGGACGGGCGCCGCGCCGCAGGGCGGGTTCGGGGCCCTCGTCCCGGAGCTGTATGTGACGGATCTCGATGCGAGCCTGCGTTTCTGGTGCGGATTGCTCGGCTTCGCGATCGCCTACGATCGCCCGGCCGCGCGCTTCGCCTTCCTGACGCGCGGCGCCGCGCAGATCATGCTGTGCCAACGCAACGGCAGCTGGGAAACCGCCGCGCTGGACTATCCGCTTGGCCGAGGCATGAATCTGCAGACGATGATCGAGCCGCTGGATCCGGTCCTCGCTGCGCTTGAAGCCGCGATCTGGCCGCTGTTCGAGGCGCCGAGCGAGGCTTGGTACAGGGTCGGAGACGCGGAACACGGCCAGCGGGAATGCCTCGTGCAGGATCCCGACGGGTATCTCGTCCGCCTCGCGGAGAATCTTGGCACTCGCGCATCGGCACGGGGATGAGGCGTTCACGCCGCGGGTCCGGCCGGCACTCACGACCTTCTTCCCTGTCGGTCTGAGCTACACGGATCCGAGGCACCCCGCTGATGACGGAGCGCGACAGTCTCCCTCTCCCGCACGGGAGAGGGGACCCGTGTCTCATTCTGCCGAAGGTCGAGGCCGCTGAGACATCAAACCTGTGTCGACCTCACCCTTCTCAGGCGCGGTGAGCGCGTGTCGGCCGGCGATGCGTCAACGCCGAGCTCGCACGAGAGAAGAGCCCATCCGCTCCTCAAAAGAACGCCTGCAACCCCGTCTGCGCCCGGCCCAGGATCAGCGCGTGGACGTCGTGCGTGCCCTCGTAGGTGTTGACCGTCTCGAGGTTCTGGGCGTGGCGCATCACGTGGTACTCGCCCATGATGCCGTTGCCGCCGTGCATGTCGCGGGCCGTGCGGGCGATATCGAGCGCCTTGCCGCAATTGTTGCGCTTGACCAGTGAGATCATCTCCGGGGCCATCCTGCCCTCGTCCATCAGCCGCCCGACCCGGAGCGAGGCCTGGAGGCCGAGTGCGATCTCGGTCTGCATGTCGGCGAGCTTCTTCTGGACCAACTGCGTCTGCGCCAGGGGCCGGCCGAACTGCTTGCGCTCCAGCGTGTAGCTACGCGCCCGGTGCCAGCAATCCTCGGCGGCGCCCATCGCGCCCCAGGAGATGCCGTAGCGCGCCCGGTTGAGGCAGCCGAACGGCCCCTTCAGCCCGGAGACGTTGGGCAGCAGCGCGTCTTCGCCGACCTCGACCCCCTCCATGACGATCTCGCCGGTGGTGGAGGCGCGCAGGGAGAGCTTGCCCTTGAGGGTCGGGGTGGAGAGGCCCTTCATGCCCTTTTCCAGGACGAAGCCGCGGATCGCGCCCTCATGGGCCTCGGACTTGGCCCAGACCACGAACACGTCCGCGAAGGGCGCGTTCGAGATCCACATCTTGGCGCCCGAGATCCGGTAGCCGCCGTCGATCTTCTCCGCCTTGGTCTTCATGCCGGCCGGATCCGATCCGGCATCGGGCTCGGTCAAGCCGAAGCAGCCGATCCATTCGCCCGAGGCGAGCTTCGGCAGGAATTTCTGGCGCTGCGCCTCCGAGCCGTAGGCGTGGATCGGGTACATCACGAGGGAGGATTGCACGCTCATCATCGAGCGGTAGCCGGAATCCACCGCCTCGACCGCCCGCGCCACGAGACCGTAGGCCACGTAGGAGGCGCCCGCACAGCCGTATTCCTCTGGCAGGGTGACGCCCAGCAGGCCGAGTTCACCCATCTTCCGGAACAGGCCCGGATCTGTTTTCTCGGTGGCGTAGGCCTCGACGATCCCGGGCAGGAGCTGTTCCTGCGCGAAGCTCTGGGCGACGTCGCGGATCGCCCGCTCATCCTCGGTGAGCTGGTCCTCCAGCAGGAAGGGATCGTCCCAGACGAAGGCCGCCGAGGCCGGGGCCGAGGGGGAGGCGCTGCCCGGGGGGCGCATCGGAGCGTTCATGGGGATCCTCGCCTGCAGGGTTGCGTGGAGCCTCTCGGGCTCGCGCTTGGCGACACAGTAGACCCGCACCGGCCGTCGTCCAACGCGCGCGGTGACGCCGGGGCGCCGCCGTCACGCCCGGCCGAGGAGCATCAGCCAGGCCAGGGTCGTGAGCGGCGCCAGCAGGGTGGACACCAGCACGGAGGCCGCCACCATTCCGGTCTCGGTCCGGTAGCGGGCCGCCAGCAGGTAGGCGTTGATCCCAACCGGCATGGCGGCGAACAGCGTGGCGACCCCGGCATAGGCCGGCGGCATGTTGAAGACGTGGAAGGCCAGCACCCACACCGCCAGCGGGTGCAGGATGTTCTTCAGCAGCGCGATCACCAGCGCCCCCTTGAGATCGAACAGAACCCGGTAGCGCTTCAATCCGGCGCCGAGCGCCACCAGCGCGCAGGTCGAGGCGGTGCCCGCGAAGGCATCGATCAGGGATCGGACCATCCCGGCGGGGGTGACACCCAGGCTCTTCATGGCCATGCCGACGAGGAGCGCCACGAAGATCGGATTCTTCAGCAGCACCAGGGCGAGGCCCCGGATCCGCGCCAGGATCGGCAGGCCGGAATCGGACTCGATCAGGAACGTCGCGCTGCCCATCATCAGCGGCAAATGGACGGCGAGCAGCATGAACAGCGGGAACGCGCCGTCGTCGCCGTAGGCCTGGAGGATCATCGGCACGCCGACGAACACGGTGTTCGATTGGCTGGCCGCGAAGCCGTGCAGGATCGCGCCCCGCCGCTCGATCCCGGCCCGCCGCCGGGCGATCAGCGTGCCGACGAACCACGACAGGCCGGCCCCGCCGAAATACGAGACCCAGTAGGACCACGCCACGGTGCCGCTCATGCCCGGCTTCGTCAGCGTCGCGATGATCAGCGCCGGCACGGCGACCGCGAAGACGTATTCCGACAGGCCATCGCTGACCTTGTCGGAGAGCAGTCCCGCGAGCGCCGCGATCCAGCCGATCAGGACGATCCCGAAGATCGGGGCGATGATGGCGAGGGCGTTCACGGATGCGGGCGGCGCGTTGAGGGGCTGGACTTCGGCCCATAGCACGCGTTCACCGGCTTGCGCGTCGGCGCCTGATGCATGCGCGGGTGTGCGGCCTACTTGCCGTCCAGCACCTTCAGGGGGTTCGTGCGCTGGGTCGCCGGCGGCTCCTTGGTGAGGTTGGCGCCGCCTTCCCGCTGCGCCTTCACGTCCCGCGGTGACCCGGGGCCGCCGACGGCCGCGCCGCCGTCGTTGCTCTGGGTCGGGACCGTGCCGGAGGCGAGTTCCAGGCAGGTCACCATCTCGACGTAGGAGGGATAGCCGCCTGCCTTGAACTGGTTCTGGCACTGCCGCTTGGCCGCCGGGGTGTAGTTGCCCCAGTGCCGCGCGGCCTCCTTCTTGGCCTCCCGCTCCGAGCGAAGGCAGCCGTCGTAATTGGCCTGATCGCTGATCGACGTGTTGGCGACCTGCGCCGAACGGCAGGTTTGCTCGACATCGAGATCCGGGACAGCGTCGGCTCGGGCAGGTCCGGCGATGACGCCGAGCAGGAGGGCGGCAAGGGCGGAGGACGTCGGCTTCATGGTGGTCGTGACTCGCGAGAGAGGGAGGCCCGCGGAAGGCTACCCGTTCAGAACGCGCCAATCTGCCTTTCGGCACCCGCCAGCGGCAACGGCGCCGCGCGGATGTCCGTGTCTGATCGTCCGACGCACCGGAATCCGGCGATGCTGTCCCATCTGGACCGATGCCAGCCGGCGGAGATGCCGGATGCATCAATAATCAATCTAGCTTGTAATGTAGATATCAGTCAATCGAGATCAATCATTGAGCGATGCGATGGCATGATCTTAAAGAAATCGTTCGATAAAATATGAGCTTTCATGTTGCAAAAAACTGGAACGCAGGCCGGTATTGCCCTATGGCATCACGTGAATGTCAGGGGAGCGAACATGATGAGGGTCAATACGATCAAGGGGCGGCTGATTGTTCTGCTGACCCTGCTCGGAACCCTCCTGCTGGCTTCCGTCGTGATCGGTCAGCTGGCCCTGTCCAGCAGCAACGACAGTCTCCGGTCGGCGTACGAGGATCGCGTGGTGCCGCTCAGCCAGTTTCTGGGCATCCGTGAGGCCTACGACCGGATCGTCGACGCTTCGCGTGAGGCGCGGGAACAGGCCGCTAAACCCCAAGAGGCCGCGGGCCGCATCGAGGCCGGCTTGGCCAACCTCAACCAGCAATGGGCCGCTTATCTCGCAACCAAGCTCACGCCGGAGGAGAAGCGGCGGGCTGCCGCCATGCAGGCGCAGATCGATCGGAACGCGGTGATCGTTGCCGGAATCCTGGAGCGGCTTCGCGCAGGGAACCTCGACGGCTACAGTGCGGCACATCTCGGCCTCAACCAGATGATGGCGCCGACCGTCGCGGCCCTGTCGAAGCTGACGGACCTGCAACTCCGGGCGGCGCGCGCCGGGTACGAGGAGGCGCGGGAGGCGGCGTCTCGGGCCAGACTGATCCTGATCGCCTTCCTGGCGGCGGCGGCCCTTGCCCTCCTCTTCGGCCTGCACACCGTGCTGATCCGGGTGATCCGTCCCCTCGATCACACCACTGCCCTGATGGGCCGGCTGGCGGCCGGTGATTTGACCGCGACCGTCACCGGAGGACAGCGGCGGGATGAGGTCGGCGCGATGATCCGGTCCGTGCAGATCTTCAAGGATGCGATGCTGGCCAGACAGGCGGCCGACGAAGCCGCCGCCGTCGAGACCGAAGCCAAGACGCGTCGGGCCGCTTTGCTCGATCAGATCACCACGCGCTTCGAGGATACGATTTCGGCTTTGACCCGGAGCTTGGCGGAGGCCGCCGGCGACATGGAGGTCACTGCCCGGACCATGGCGGGCGTGGCGGATCAAGCCACGCAGCAGGCCGTGACGGTGGCGGGCGCGGCCGAGCAAACCTCCGGCAACATGCAGACCGTGGCATCCGCGACCGAGGAGATGGTCGCCTCCGTGCAGGAGATCGTCGAGCAGGTGACCCGCTCGGCGCAGATCGCCGAGCAGGCGGTCGAGGGCGCGACGCGCAGCGGTGCCACGGTCCGCCGGCTGGCCTCCACGGCTGGCCGCATCGCCACCTTCGTGGACGTGATCGCCAACATCGCCAGCCAGACCAACCTGCTGGCGCTGAACGCGACGATCGAGGCGGCGCGGGCGGGCGACGCCGGGCGGGGCTTCGCGGTGGTCGCCGGCGAGGTCAAGGAACTGGCCGAGCAGACCGCGAAGGCCACTGGTGAGATCGGTGAGCGGATTGGTGAGATCCAGAGCGCCACCGACGAGGCGGTCGTTGAGATCGAGGCGATCAGCCGGATCATCGGCGAGATGTCGAGCTACGCGACCGCTGTCGCCGCAGCGATGGATGAGCAGGGCGCGGCGACCCGGGAGATCACCCGCAACGTGCAGGAGGCGTCCTGCGGCACCGAGGACGTGACCCGGAACATCGCGGGTGTCCGCGAGGGGGCGAGCCGGACCGGCGAGGCCGCCGCCCAGGTTCTGAGCGCCGCGCAGGGCCTGTCGCGGCATTCCGAAAGTCTGACGCAGGAGGTCGGCACCTTCCTCGGCAGCGTGAAGGCTGCCTGAGCGAGCGGGGCGGGAGGGATCTGCCAGATCCTGCGCTCCTGGGATGTTCGGCGAATCAGAGGCGACTTACCGGGGTCATCCTGGCGCATCCCTGTCCCGGGCACATGGAGCGTGGGCGGAATGTGACCTGGGATCCAGCGTGAGACGGCGTGAAGCGTCGATATTCGGTGCCGCTGCGCTGCGCTTTGGGTGCTGGGTCCCGGATCGCCTTCCACTGCGATCCCGGCGTCCGGGAAAGCGGCGCGCTTTGTGAGGCCGATGTCGTGGAACGCTTGGCCTCAAACACTGGGACGGCGCTGCCATCCACTCCGTCTCCGGCTCAAGAAGTGTTGCGTCCAGGCTGATCAGAGACCCGTGTGACCCGCGCGCAGCGCCTGATCCAGATCCGCGTACAGGTCGTCGGTATCCTCGATGCCGGTGGACAGGCGCAGCAGGTCCGTCGGGCAGGGGCTGCCCGGACCCTCGACCGAGGCGCGATGCTCGATCAGGCTCTCGACGCCTCCGAGCGAGGTGGCGCGCTTCCACAGCCGCACGCGCGCCGCCGTCGCGATGGCGCCGGCCTCGCCGCCCGCGATCCGGATCGACAGCATGAAGCCGAACCCGTCCCGCATCTGGCGGCGGGCGACCGCATGCCCGGGATCGTCGGCCAAGCCCGGGTAGAGGACGTGGGTAACTAGTGGGTGCCCGCGCAGGCGCTCGGCGAGCCGCAGGGCGCCGGCGGACTGCGCCGCCGCCCGCAGGTGCAGGGTGCGCAGCGAGCGCATCAGCAAGTAGGCCTCGAACGGCCCGAGGATGCCGCCGCTGCCGGCGCGGATCCCGCGAATCCGCGCCCAGAACGCGTCGTCCCGCGCAGCCGCCAGCACGCCCGCCACCACGTCGGAATGACCGTTGAGGATCTTGGTGGCCGAATGCATCACGAAGTCGGCGCCGAGTTCGAGCGGGCGCGTGTGCACCGGCGAGGCCGCGGTGGAATCGACCGCCAGTCGGGCGCCGGCCGCATGGGCGATCTCGGCGGCGGCGGCGATGTCGGTGACCGTCCAGAGCGGGTTGCCGGGCGTCTCGATCCAGACGAGCTTGGTCTGTCCCGGCTGGACCGCGCCGCGAAGCGCTTCGGTATCGTCCGTGTCCACGAAGGTCAGGCTCAGCCCGCGCCGGGGCGCCTCCTCGCGCAGCCAGCGCTTCAGCGCCCAGTACATGACGGTGCCGGCGACCACGTGATCACCCGGTTCGAGGGCGCCGAACACCGCGGTCGCCGCCGCCATTCCGGAACCGAACAGCAGGGCGCCGGCTTCGGCCCCCTCCAGCATCGCCAAGACGGATTCGGCCTCGCGCACCGTGGCGTTGTCGGGACGGGCGTAGCAGTAGCCCGAGCTGTAGCCGTTGTCGGGGTCGCGGATGAAAGTCGTTGCGACGTGGAGCGGCATCACCACGGCCCGGGTCTCGGGCTCGATCCGGCCCATAGCCTGGGCGGCGAGGCTCTTTCGCGCGAAAGCCGGCGTTCCGTCGGGCTGTGTATCCGTCGGTGCCTGCGGCGCGTAAGGCTGTGTCATCTGGCGATTCTCGGCGGATGGAGTGGGGCGCGTGCCACGGGCCGCCGCCTTCGACAAGCCGCACGCCCCGGAGACCCACACGATGACAGCCGCCGCCACACAGGTCCCCGAAGGCTCCGCCCTGCCGCGCTGGCTCAGGCTCGCGGCGGCGATCCTGCCGATCGCGGTGACTGCGGTGATCGGCTCGGTCTCGACCCAGGCCGAGATCCCCGGCTGGTACGCGAGCCTGAACAAGCCGGTGTTCAACCCGCCGGACTGGGTTTTCCCGGTGGCCTGGACGATCCTGTACACGATGATCGCGATCGCGCTCTGGCGGCTGCTCGGCGCGATGCCGCGCACCGGGCCGAGCTGCAAGGGCTGGTGGCTGGCGCTCGCGGCCTTCCTGGTCCAGATCGCGCTCAACGCCGCGTGGACGCCGGTCTTCTTCTCCGCCCACGCGATCGGCGCCGGGCTGATCGTGGTTGCGATGCTGCTGGTGATGGTGCTCTGGACCATCCGGCTGACGTGGCGGTTCGACCGGCTCGCGGCCTGGCTCCTCGTGCCCTACGCCGTCTGGGTCGCCTTCGCGACGCTGCTCAACGCCGCGATCCTGCGGATGAATTGAGCGATGCCTGCGCGCCTAATCAGTGCAGCCCCTTGGTCAGCGCTACGATTGCGCCGACGACCACGATGGTCTGAAAGCCGATCGCGGAGAGTACCCATTTCAGGATCTCGTACCGCGTGTCGGCGATCTCGGTTCTGATTTCAGACCTGACGAGGGCAATCTCCGCCTTCAGATCGGACCGGACCAGAGCCATTTCGGTGCTGAGATCGGATCGAACGAGGGCAATCTCAGCGGTCAGATCGGACCGGACAAGAGCGGTCTCCGCTTTCAGATCGGATCGGATCAAAGCGGTTTCGGCACTGAGATCGGACCGGATCAAAGCGGTCTCAGCGCTGAGATCGGACTTCGTCACGAGGGTCGTCAGGTCGCCCTCGCGCGCATCGCGAATCACACCCGTGACCGCGTCGACCTGGACGTCGGAAAACCCGGCCGCCTGCAGCTTCCGTGCGATCGCCAGAGTATCGAGCGAGACGAGGCTCATGGAATCGAGCATAGCACGCGCGGCTCTGCTTGGCAGGTGCTTTGCCGCCGAGCCGCGATGCTGTCAGGCTTCGCCGCTTGGGTTTTCCTCACCGGCCGGCCGGCCGTCGTCGCGGGCGCGGTGGAGCAGGAAGATCGCGAACACCATCGTGAGGATCAGCCCCGCCAGCACACCCAGCTCGATCATTGAGGCCTGGAACAGCGCCTGTTTTTCGGGGGACCAATCCTTGGCGTGCATGATCTCCGACGATTGGAGGGTGATGACCAGAACCCGCCGGATCGAAGCGATCAGCCCGACGATCAGGAACGGCTCGCAGGTCAGCGTGCCCGACTGCATCGAGACGCGCACCGTATGCAGGATCTCGATCAGCATCAGCAGGAACAGCAGCCGGTCGACCACCTCCAGGATCTGCTGTGCGCCGCCGAGCGCGCGCAGGGCTTCCCAGGTCAGGCCGGCGGCGTCGATCAGCGCCACCAGGGCCGTGAGCGCCAGCAAGAGCCCGAGCGCCGCGTAAATCGCATGTTCGGTGTGCATGAAGATCGCGCTGGCGACGCGCGTCAGGCGACCTTGGTCTTCGGAATGGTCTGACATCGTTCCCCCTGGAAGATGCCGACAACATAAGCTTCTGGCGCGCGCGTCCAGTGCGTGAGTGTCGGACGGATCAATCGTGATCGATCACGGCCTCGGGCCGCCGTTCCGGGTGGTCGGTGTTCAGTGGAAGAACGGCAGCGCGTGCGGCGCGAGATAGCCGAAGCCGAGGAGCGCCGCACCGGCCAGCCCCAGGAAGCCGCCGGCGAAGACCAGGATCGCGATCCCGGTGATCACCTCCGCGGAGGCCAGCACGATACCGATCTGGAACGCCGCGGAGGCGAGCTCGTAATGGTGATAGCGCAGCAAGGCGAGATCGCGCCGGCCTTCGGAGGCCTTGGCCTTCTCGGACAGTTCCTTGCGACCCTCGCCGGTCGACGGCTCGGAATCCCAGCGTGCCAAGGTCTTGGCCCATTCGGCGCGCTTGGCCGCGATGGCGTCCTGGTTCGGACCGGGTGGCACGAGCGCCAGCGCCTCGTCGGCGGTCTTGAGCACCGTCGAGCGGATCGTGCGGGCCTGGAAATAGGCCCATTGATTGGCGGCCTCGACATTGGACCCGATCGAGTCCGTCTGCGATGCCTTGCCCAGGGTCTCGCTGAAGGCGAGGAACAAAGCCAGGATCGAGATCAGCAGCGCGACACGCTTGTTCGAACCCTCGACCGCCCCATGACCACCCGACATCGCTACCCCGTTCCGTGTTCGATTCGCCGGCGGGAGTCACAGCGCATCGCGGCGCGGTGCGCAATGCGGATCGCCTATTCCGCGGCGATCCGCGGCGGCGCGGGACGCCCGTCATTGGCCGGATGCGCCGGATCGAACGCCATTGCATCCTCCGGATCGTCCCGCTCGCCCACGAAGCGGCCGAACAGCCGCTTCAGCAAGCGCGAGAGATCGTCCATCAGCACGAAGATCGCCGGCACGAAGACCAACGACAGCACCGTGGAGACGATCAGCCCGCCGATCACCGCCACCGCCATGGGCGCGCGGAACTCGCCGCCGATCCCGTAGGCCAGCGCGGAGGGCACCATCCCGGCCGCCATGGCGATCGTGGTCATCACGATCGGCCGGGCGCGCTTGCGGCCGGCGTCCACGATCGCCTCGTTGCGATCGACCCCGGCGCGGATCTGCTCCACGGCGAAATCCACCAGCATGATGGCGTTCTTGGTGACCACGCCCATCAGCATCAGGATGCCGATCACCACCGGCATCGAGATCGGCATGTGGCAGATCAGCAGCGCCAGGATCGCGCCGCCGATGGAGAGCGGCAGCGAGAACAGGATGGTCAGCGGCTGCAGGAAGTTGCCGAACAGCAGGATCAGCACGCCGAACACCATCATCAGCCCGGCGCCCATGGCCAGCGCGAAGCCCTCGAAGACCTCGCCCATCACCTCGGCGTCGCCGGTCTGGCTGATCGTCACCCCGGGGGGCAGGTTCTTCGCAGCGGGGAGATTCATCACTTGGCTGATCAGCTCGGCCAGCGCGTCCGTGCCCTGCATGTCGCCTTCGAGGGCGACACGCACCGCGCGGTCGTAGCGGTCGATGCCGGTCGGCCCCTGGCCGAGGCTGATATCGGCAACGGTGGCGAGCGGCACGGCGGCCCCGCCCTTCACCGGAACCTTCAGCGTCTCGAACTCGGAGAGCCGGCCGCGCAGGCTCTCGGGGAGCTGCACGCGGATGGGGATCTGCCGGTCGGTGGCGTTGAACTTGGCGAGGTTCATGCCGATGTCGCCGATCGTGCCGACCCGCACGGTCTCGGCGATCGTGTCGGTGGAGACGCCCAGATCGGCCGCCACCGCCGGCTTCGGCCGGATGCGAACTTCGGTGCGATCGAGCGGCGCCGTCGACATGACGTTGACGAGGTGCGGAATCTGCGCCGCCTCGCGCTGAAGCCGCGCGGCGACATCGGCGACGACCGCCTTGTCGGGGCCCGCGATGATCAACGCCAGATCGCGCTGCCCATTCTCACGCAGCGCCCAGAAGCGGAGATCCGGTTCCTCACGCAGGATCACGGCGATCTCGGCGTCGACCTGCTTCTGCGTGCGGTGGCGGGTGTTCTTCGGCGTGAGGTTGATGGTCAGCGTCGCGAGCCGCACCTCCTTCTTGCCGGGCAATTGCCGGCCGCCATCCACGAACACGCTCTTCACCTCGGGCAGCGCCCGGATCTTCTGCTCGATCGCGTCGCTCAGCCTCACCGTATCGGGGAGCCGGGCGCCGGGCGGCAGTTCGAGGACGAACAGCGTGCGTGCCTGATCCTCGGCCGGCAGGAAGCCCGCGGGCAGGAGACCCGTGGAGGCGATGGACGCGGCGAAGCACGCGATGCCGAGCACCAGCGTGATGAACTTGTGTCGCACCGACCACGCCACGAGGCGCGTGTAGCCGCGCATCACGACCCCGTCCCGCTCGTGGTCCGGCCCGTGGTCGCGCAGGAAGTAGGCGGCCAGCAGCGGCGTGATCAGCCGCGCGACCAGCAGCGACATGAACACCGCCGCCGCGATGGTCAGGCCGAACTGCTTGAAATACTGCCCGGCGATGCCGCCCATGAACGACACGGGCGAGAAGATCGCCATGATGGTCGCCGTGATCGCGATGACCGCGAGCCCGATCTCGTCGGCGGCCTCCAGGGCGGCGCGATAGGGCGATTTCCCCATCCGCATGTGGCGGACGATGTTCTCGATCTCGACGATCGCGTCGTCCACCAGGATGCCGGTGACCAGGGTGATCGCCAGGAGGCTGACCGCATTCAGCGAGAAGCCCAGCGCGCTCATCACCCAGAAGGTCGGCAGGACCGAGAGCGGCAGCGCAACCGCGGCGATCAGCGTCGCGCGCCAGTCGCGCAGGAACAGCAGCACCACCACGACCGCGAGGATGGAGCCCTCGATCAGGCCCATCATGGCCGAGTGGTAATTGCCGATCGTGTTGACGACGCTGGTGTCGATCAGGTCGAAGCGGACGTCGGGATTGGCCGCATGCAGCGCCGCGATCTTCTTGGCCACACCCTCCGCGACAACGGCGTCGCTGGCACCGCTCGCCCGGGAAATCGCGAAGGCCACCACCGGCTCGCCGTTGAAGCGTGCGAAGGTGCGGGGCTCCTCGGCGGTGTCCGACAGGGTCGCGAGCTCATCGAGGCGGACCTTGCGGTTACCCGGCACCACGATGGAGGTCTTGGCCAGCGTGTCGAGGCTCCCCGAGGCGGCGAGCGCGCGGATCGACTGCTCCTGGCCGCCGACCTCGGCCCGGCCGCCGGCCATGTCGGCCGAGGTCAAGCGGAGCTGCCGGTTCACATCGGCTGCGGTGATGCCCAGCGCCAGCAGCCGGTCGGGCTTCAGGGTGACGCGGATCTCGCGGGCGACGCCGCCGAGGCGCTCGACGCCGCCTACGCCCTTCACGCTCTGCAAGCCCCGGGCGACCACGTCGTCCACGAACCACGACAGGTCCTCCGGCGTCATGGCGGGCGCGGAGGCGCCGTAGACCATGATCGGCAGGCCGGCGATCTCGACGCGCGAGACGATCGGCTCGTCGATGGTCCGCGGCAGGTTCTGGCGGATCTTGGCGATGGCGTCCTTGACGTCGTTCGTCGCGCGATCCTGGTTCACCTCCAGCCGGAACTCGATCGTGGTGGTGGAGATGCCCTCCGTGATCGTCGACAGGATGTGCTTGACGCCCTTCACGCCCGCGATCGAGTCCTCCACCCACTTGGTGACCTGGGTCTGAAGCTCGGCCGGCGCGGCGCCCGATTGGGTGATCGTCACCGAGACAATCGGGATGTCGATGTTCGGGAACCGGGTGATCGGCAGGGCGCGGAAGCTCACCAGCCCGAGGATCATCAGGACGAGGAACAGCACCACCGAGGGCAGCGGCTTGCGGATCGCCCAGGCGGAGACGTTGAGGCGCATGGATCGGTCCTACCGCGGGTCCGCGTCGGCCATCGGGGCGGCCATGGGGGTATTGCTCGGCGACGGAACGGCGCGCACCCGGTCGCCGTCGCGCAGGAAGCTGCCGGCGCGGGCCACCACGCTCTCGCCCGCGGCGACGCCCGAGCGGAGTTCCGTGAACCCATCCGCCGACAGGCCCGGGGCGACCGTCCGCGCTTCGACGCGGCCGTCCTTCACCACCAGCACGCTGGCCCGGCCGTCAACTGCGTAAAGCAGGCTGGAAACCGGGACCGCGATACCCGTGCGGCGCGCCACCTCGACGCTGCCGCGAGCAAACGCACCGATGCGCAGGGCCGGATCGTCGCCGAGGCGGATGCGGACCTTGCCGAGGCGGGTCGCGCGGTCGACCTCCGGATAGACGCGGCGCACCTTGCCCTGGAGATGCCGGCCATCATCCAGATCGAGGCTCGCCGGGTTGCCGACCTGGATTCGCGCCAGCGAGGTTTCAGGCACCTCGCCCTCCAGTTCGATCTCGCCGCGGGCAATCAGCCGGAACAGGGGCTCGCCGACCGCCGTGGCGGTGGCGCCGATCCGGGCGGTGCGACGGTTGACGACCCCGGCCTCCGGGGCCCGGATATCGGCGCGGGCACGCCGCAGAGCGATCTCGGAGCCGGCGGCCCGGGCGGTGGCGAGGTCGGCCTGGGCCGATTGCACCCCACCCTTTGCGGCGGCGAGGCGGCCCTCCGCCCCCTGCGCCGCCGAGACGCGCTGCTCCAGCACGGCCGCGGTGGCGTTGCCGGTCTTGGCGAGCGACTGAGCGCGTTCCAAGGCCTGCTTGGCCTCGACATTGGCGGCCTCCGCCTGGACGATCTGGCTCTGAGCCTGGACGATCGCCGCCTGGGCCCGGGCGATCGCCGCCGCGTTCGAGGCTTCCTGGGTGGCGAGCATCTCCAGGGACAGCCGGGCGAGCACTTGGCCCTTGGTGACGCGGTCGCCCTCCTCGACGAGCAACTCGGTGATGCGCAGCCCTTCGACCTCGGGGGAGACCAGGATCTCGTCCCGGGGCACCAGCGTGCCGGTGACGATGGCCCGCTCGACGATCTCGCGGCTCTCGGCCGGAACGACGGTGACCGCGGGGGCAATGGCGGCGGCATCGGGAACGGCGGCGCTCTCGACGGCCAAAGCCGGTGCCGAGGCGAGAACCGCGAGCCCGCACAGGAGGCCGAGGCGATACGCACGCCAACGGAAAGATGTCACGACGGGGGCCTCACGGTCGGCGCTCGATTGGTTACGCCACTCCCTCGCTGAGTAGGTCGGCGATTTCATGGCGCAGGGTCTTCGACGCAGGCGAGTATAGCGCCTGCTCAAGAGGCCGTCGCCGGACCACGCGCCGCATGAGGTGGGGCGACGAGACCTAGCGCTTTTCCAACGGATTGCCTGCAACCCGCCGCGAACCGCGGCGTTGTCTCAACAATGGTTCTCTCGTCGCCGGAGAAGGTTCGATGAGTATCTTTCAGATCAAGCAGACGAAGAGCGGCGCGGTGCTCTGGACCGGCGCTGCCAACGACGAGCAGACGGCCCTCGACGCCATGGCGCGTGAGGCCGGATACCGGGATTTCTCTGCGGTTCCGGACACGATCCGGGCCGACGGGATCGAGGCGTCCAAGCTCGACCTGATCTCGTAAGATCCGGCATCGAGCCCCGTCGCGCCGAACAGGCGTCTGCCGATCCGGCAGGCGCCTTTTTCATGCGCGCTCGAACGACGCAGCCAGCGCATTGATTGCTGCGGCACAGTCGGCCACAGCGGTCGAAGCGTGCAATCGGCCGATCGCCGTCGGATCGAGGGCGAGCCCCGCCCGGATCAGATCCGGCCATGCCGAGGCCGGCGGCCAGCCCTCGTGCACGATGGCGGCGCCGAGCCGGGCGAGGGCGGCAGCCTTTTCGATCTGCTCGCCGTAGGCCCGCATCTCCGGCAGGCAGAGGAACCGTCGGGCATGGGCCGCCGCCAGGGCCACGACGCCGTCGCCGCCGCCGCCGATCAGCAGGTCCGCTCGGGCGATCCAGTGTTCGACGTCCGAGACCCAGCCGTGCAGGTACAGGTTGGCGGGGGTCGGGCCGGTGCCCGAGACCGGTCCGAGGACGTGCCAGAATCGGTCGGGCACGGACCGCGCTGCCGCGGCGAGGGCGGACAGGTCGCCCCCCGCGCCACCGCGCCCGAACACCACCACGATGTCGCGGCTCGCCGCGGGGGCGGCCTGGGCCGATCCGCCGAGGAAACCCGCATAGTCCGTCTTGGCGCGGACCCAGTCGGGCACGCTCGCGCCGTCCAGCGCCGCGGGAAACGGTGCGAGCAGCCGGTTTGCACTCCGAAACGCTTCGAGATGTGGCTGGTCGGTCCGGGTTCCGGCGAGCCGCACCACCAGCGTCGGCACCGAGAGCAGGCGCGCAAACAATGCGACCTCCACCGAGACATCGACCACGAGGAGTGCCGGGTCGGTTCGCGCCGCCCACTCGGCGATCCGCGCCATGCGGGTCCGGAGCCCGGGATGGTTCAGGGGTGCGTAATGGAATGCCCCCGGCCGTTCGGCCGCGCCGTCCCGGCCCTCGAAGGTTGCGGCGCCGAGCGGCCGGTCGTCGGGCAGGTCGAGGCTGTCGAGCCCGGCGGTGTCGAAGCCGGCGAGGGTGCCGAGGATCGTGCAGGGCCGGGGCAGGGCGGCGGCCACGGCCCGCGCCCGCTGGAGATGGCCGGCGCCCTGATGGTGGACGTACCAACCGATGCCGCGGGTCACGCGGCGTCCTTCAGCGACAGGGCCAGGCTGTCGAGGTCGGCGAGCGCCCGGTCGAGGGGGCATTCCCGCGCCGGCGGACTGCGTGATTCGAGGATCCGGTCGGCGCGCTCGACGAAGGCGATGTCGTTGGGGCATTCGCCGATCGCCGCGAGGTCGTCGGCGCCGAGGCCGAGGCGCGCGCAGGCGGCGGCGCGGGCCGGTGGCTGGAGATGGAAGGCCCGGCGCAGGGCCGCCCGGCGCAGGATCAGCGCCTGCCAGTGGGCGGCCTCCGGCAGCAGATAGGCCTCGCCGTTGAGAACGCGGGCGCGGCGGGCCATCTCGGTGGCCATCCCGCCCGAAACCCGGCCCTGGTGCCGGGCCGAGACCAGCACGCGTACATCCGGAGAGTGGCGCAGGCGGGCACCGTGGGCGCGCAGCAGCCCGACCAGCGCGTTGTCCTCGCCGCAGGGGAGCGGCGGCAGACCGCCGACCGCGCGGTAGAGCGCCACCGGAACGGCGAGGCTGGCGCCGGTATGGTCGCCGTGGCGCGGGGCGGGGTCGTAGGGCGGCGGATCGAGCAGATCCTCCAGGCGCCGGACCCCGGACCAGTAACGCTCGATCCGGGCGTGGAGATCGGCAAGCCGGGGATCCGCATCGCCGTCTTCGTCGATCACGAGGCGGCCGCCGACGACGTCCGCGTGTTCGAGCGCCCGCAGGTTCGCCGCAACCCAGTCGGCCGGCAGGCGGGCATCCGCGTCGGTGGTGAGCAGAACCCCGTCCCGGACGCCATCGTGTGTGAGCCAGTCCGCGCCCGTCTCGAGCGCCATGCGGCGCGCGGTGCCGACATGGGCGTCCGCCCCGGAGAGAACCGCCTCGATCAGCCGGATCTCCAGCGCCGCCCAAGCGCCCGAGGCCTGCCCGGCCCGGAGAGCCGCGATTGTCCCATCCGTGCAGTTGTTGGCCAGGACGACGACGCGCAGCCGCGTCGCCAGCCCGGTCTGACCGTCGAGCGACGCGAGCAGGAGCGGCAGGCGCTCCGCCTCGTTCCGCGCCGGGATGCAGACGACGCAGCGGGAGAGATCGGGCCGGCCGCTCATCTCAGCCTCGCCCGCCCGCGACGCGCAGGGTCGGCCGGGCCCGCTCGGCGCAGCGCGCCATGACCGCCTCGTAGGCTTCGAGATAGCGCGCGGTCATGGCGGTGGCGTCGTAGAGCGCCTCGGCCCGGTCCCGGCAGGCGCGCCGCGACAGGCGGGCGGCCTCCCGGATCGCCACGGAGAGATCCTGCGCGTCGTCCGGATCGGCCAGGCGGCCACATTGCGCATCGAGGATGTCGGGCATCGCGCCCCGGCGGAAGGCGGCCACCGGCGTGCCGCAGGCCAGCGCTTCCGCCACCACGAGGCCGAACGGCTCCTCCCAGCGCGGCGACACGATCGCCACCCGGGCCCGGCCGAGATGATGGGCGAGATCCCGGTGCGAGAGATGGCCGAGATGCGTCAGGTCCGGCCCGAGCCGCGGCGCGATCTCGGCGTCCCAATAGGCCGGGTTGAGTTTCGGCCCGGCGAAGACCAGCGGCAGGCTGGCCGCCCGTGCGGCGTCGATGGCGAGGTGCAGCCCCTTCTCGGGCACGATCCGGCCGGACCAGAAGGCGTAGGGCGGCGCGTCGGCCGCCGCGTTGTAGGCAAAGTTCGAGAGATCGACGCCGTTATCGACCACCTGCGCGTCGGGGACGAGCGTTGCCCATTCCTGCGCCAGGGACGGCGAGACCGCCAGGAACGCCATGTTGGGATCGGCCTGGACGATGCCGCGCACCAAGGCCTCGAAGGGGGGCGTGTGCAGCACCGTGAGCCAGGGCAGGCCGAGCCGGGCGCTCTCTTGCAGGGGTAGGGCGTGCAGGGCGTTGTTGTGCACGAGGTCGAACCCGCCGGCCGCGACCATGTCCATCATCCGCCGGTAGGCATCGTGCTCGGCGCGGTCGATCGCCTCCTCGCGCTCGGGGTCCAGCAGCGCGTCCCCGGTGGGGTCGCAGAGCGTCACCGGGTCGAGCGCCGGGTCCGAACCGCGGCTGGCGAACAGGGTCACATCGTGTCCGAGCCGCTTCAGCGCGACGGTCAGCAGGTGCGTGTGCATCTCCAGACCGCCGGCATAAGGCTGGCCGATCGGGTATTTGAGATGTGCGAGGACAGCAATCTTCACGCGCGCACCAACTCTGATAGGGTAGGGATATCTACCGATCACCGCGAACTGGAAGGACTAATTTCCGCTTCGCGGCTGCGGCTATCATGTCGCAGGTTTCTTCAGCAAGCGTTGCATCGACGGGCCGAGGCGACGACGGGGGCGACGCTGCCAGCCTTCCTAAGCGCGGCGGCCTGAACCAAAGATGATCAAGCCGATGTGATACCGGTTCATCCGGACCATTCGTCCGACGCGGGCGTGAGCCGCCATCGCGGCGATTCCGGCGGCCGGGTCTGCAGCGTTGGGGAGGGGCGAGCGATGTATCTTCCGTTCGGGCTGAGCGTGTTCGCGGTCGGTGCCGCGGCTCTGGTGATCCTCACCCTCGCGGCCGGGGTGAAGATCGTGCCGCAGGGCTACGTCTTCACGGTGGAGCGATTCGGGCGCTACGCCCGCACCCTCGGGGCCGGCCTCGCGCTGATCATCCCGTTCGTCGAGCGCGTCGGCCGCCGGGTCAACGTGATGGAGCAGGTGATCGACGTGCCGAGCCAGCAGGCCTTCACGCGCGACAATGCCGGGGTGACGATCGACGCGGTGGTCTTCTACCAAGTGCTCGACGCGGCCCGCGCCTCCTACGAGGTCTCGAATCTCGACCTCGCGGCCACGACCCTGACCATGACCAACATCCGCACGGTGGTCGGCGGCATGGATCTCGATCAACTCCTCGCCCACCGCGACGAGATCAATGAACGCCTGCTCCGGGTGATGGATGCCGCCGCCGCGCCCTGGGGCGTGAAGATCAACCGGATCGAGATCAAGGACATCCTGCTCCCGCCCGACCTCGCGGGGGCGATGGCCCGCCAGATGAAGGCCGAGCGCGAGAAGCGTGCCTCGATCCTGGAGGCCGAGGGCCAGCGCGCCGCCGAGATCCTTCGGGCAGAGGGGCGCAAGCAATCGGCGATCCTCGAATCGGAGGGCCGCAAGGAGGCCGCGTTCCGCGACGCCGAGGCGCGCGAGCGCTCCGCCGAGGCCGAGGCGCAGGCGACCGGGCTGGTCAGCCGCGCCATCGCCGAGGGCGACATCGCGGCGGCGAACTTTCTGGTGGCCGAGAAGTATGTCGACGCGGTGCGGGCGCTCGCCACCGCGCCGAATCAGCGGGTCGTGGTGGTGCCGATCGAGGCGGCGGCTTTGGCCGGCACGCTCGGTGGCATCGGCGAGCTCACCCGCGCGGTGTTCGGCGAGGGGACGCCACCACGCCGGGCGGGGACCCCGCCCGACGTCGCGCCGCGGAGCTGAGCCATGGCCGATCCGCTGGCGGTCGTCGCGGCGCTCGGGCCGGCCTGGAGCTGGGTGATCGCCGGTCTGGTGCTGGCGGGCGCCGAGATCCTGGTGCCCGGCGTGTTCCTGATCTGGCTCGGGCTGGCAGCCGTGGCGACCGGACTCGCGACCGTGGTGATCCCCGTCCCCTGGCAGGGCCAGACGCTGCTGTTCTCGGCCCTGGCCGTCGCCCTGGTCGCGCTGGCCACCCACCTGCACCGCCGGGCCGGACCCCACGATGCGGTTCTGAACCGCGCCGACCGCGGCCTGATCGGGCGCGAGGGCGTGCTCGCCGAACCGATCGTGCAGGGGGCGGGGCGCATCCGCTTCGACGACACGCTGTGGCGGATCGAAGGGCCGGATCTGCCGGTCGGCCGGCGCGTTCGGGTGGTGGGGCTGTCGGGGACGGTGTTGCGGGTGGAGGCGGTTTGAGGGGCGCTGGGCGCTGCTGGCGGGGACTGCTTCGGACCCAATCGGCTGCTCGGAACAGTGTCAGCGCCTGCCCGAAGCGGCCGCTCGTCACCCCTTCGTCAACATCAGGTCGGGGGGTGTAACCGCTACGGTGGACGATCACATGGTCCGCTGACGCTGAGGCAGCATACTAATCTGTGTTGGTGATCCAGGCCGGAAAATCCAGCTTGGTGCCATCATGGCGAAGGTTGTTCCGGGCTGTCGCCCGCCCTGAAGAAAGAGCTGACCGTCCATGTCCGCTGATGCCGATCAGAAGGCCGTGTCCGTGGACAAGGCGAGGTTCGGTATCACCGGCCTCGACGACGTGATCGGGGGTGGCCTCGCGCGGAACCGCCTTTACCTGCTGGAGGGCAACCCCGGCACTGGCAAGACCACGATCGCTTTGGGGTTTCTGCTGGAGGGTGCCCGTCGGGGCGAGCGGGGCCTGTACATCAGCCTGTCGGAGACGACCGACGAGCTGCACGAGACCGCCCGCTCGCACGGCTGGAGCTTGCCCAACGCGGTCACGATCTACGAGCTGATCCCGCCCGAGAGCCTGCTCGATCCCGAGCAGCAGCAGACCCTGCTGTACGCCGCAGACCTCGAACTCGGCGAGGCGACACGGGCGGTCTTCGAGCAGGTCGATGCAGTGAAGCCCGCCCGCGTCGTGCTCGACAGCTTATCGGAGATCCGCCTGCTCGCCGGCAGCTCGCTGCGTTACCGACGGCAGATCCTGGCGCTGAAGCACTACTTCGCCAAACAAAACACGACCATGCTGCTGCTCGACGATCTCACCGCGGATGCTTTGGACAAAACCGTCCACAGCGTCGCCCACGCGGTGATCCGCCTGGAGGAGCTGGCGCCCGATTACGGCGCCGAGCGCCGGCGGCTACGGGTGATGAAGTACCGCGGGCAACGCTTCCGCGGCGGCTACCACGATTTCAACATCGCCACCGGCGGCGTGGAGGTTTTTCCGCGCCTCATCGCCCTGGAGCACAAGACCACGTTCACCCGCGATACGGTGCACAGCGGCATCCCCGAACTCGACGCCCTGCTCGGCGGCGGCGTCGAGACCGGGTCGAGCACCCTGCTCCTCGGGCCGGCCGGTGCAGGTAAATCCCTGCTCACGGTCCAGTACGTCGCCGCCGCGGCCGCACGGGGCGAGAAGGCGGCGATGTTCGTGTTCGACGAGGAACTCGGGCTTCTGCTGGAGCGCACCAAGGCGATGGGCTTCGATCTCGCCGGCCTGCGTGACCAGGGTCTGCTGACGATCGAGCAGGTCGACGCCGCCGAGCTGTCGCCGGGTGAGTTTGCCCACCTCGTGCGTCGGCAGGTCGACGAAGCGCAGGCCAAGACCGTGGTGATCGATAGCCTCAATGGCTACCGGGCTGCGATGCTCGACGAAGGCGCGCTGATCCTGCACGTCCACGAGTTGCTGCAGTACCTCAACCGCCAGGGTGCCACGACCTTCCTGACGGTCGCCCAGCACGGGCTGGTCGGCGATATGAAGAGCCCGGTCGACATCACCTACCTCGCCGACACCGTCGTGCTGTTGCGCTACTTCGAGGCAGTCGGGAAGGTTCGCCGCGCGATCTCGGTGGTGAAGAAGCGCACCGGCGCGCACGAGGACACGATCCGCGAGTACCGCATCACCAACACCGGCCTGCGGGTCGGCGAGCCGCTGCAGGGTTTTCAAGGCGTCCTGCGCGGTACGCCGGAGATGATCCAGCGCGATGGTGACACGGTGCTGCAGGGCAGCGACCTGTCGTGACGCCGCACGAGGCATCATCCGAGCACATTCTCATCCTGGCACCGCACGGACGTGACGCTGGACTGGCCCGGGCATTGCTCGAAGGGGCCGGCCTCACCGCGGTGATCGTCCCTGGCCTACCCGAGTTGGTGCACGCACTCGGCGAGACCGCCGGGGCGGTGCTGATCACCGAGGAGGCGGTCCGGACCGCCGACCTTACCGGGCTCGACCAATGGATTTCCGGGCAGCCGGCATGGTCGGACATGCCGTTCATCATGCTCACCCGTCAGGGTGGTGTGGACCGGAACCCGACCGCGACCCGGTTGTCGCGCATCCTCGGCAACGTCAGCTTCCTGGAGCGGCCGTTCCATCCCACGACACTGATCAGCGTCGCAGCGACCGCCCTGCGCGGCCGGCGGCGCCAGTACGAGGCACGGGGGCGGCTCGACGAGCTGCACACGCGCGAAGCGCAGCTGCGCGAGCTGAACGCGACGCTGGAGAGCCGGATCGCCGAGGCGGTTGACGAGCGCGCTATCGCCGAAGAGGCCCTGCGGCAGTCCCAGAAGATGGAGGCGGTCGGCCAGCTCACCGGCGGTGTGGCGCACGACTTCAACAACCTGCTCACCATCATCCGCTCGTCGGTGGACTTCCTGCGTCGTCCGGATCTCGCCGAGGATCGGCGCCGACGCTACATGGACGCGGTTTCCGACACCGTGGATCGCGCGGCCAAGCTCACCGGTCAGCTCCTTGCCTTCGCCCGGCGGCAGGCACTCAAGCCCGAGACCTTCGAGGTGGGTGACTGCCTGCGCGGCGTCGCCGACATGCTCGACACCATCACCGGGGCCCGCATCCACGTCGCCGTCGAGCTGCCCGACGGCCCATGCTTCATCCATTGCGACCGTAGCCAGTTCGAGACGGCGCTGGTGAACATGGCCGTCAATGCCCGCGACGCGATGGATGGCGAGGGGTCCCTGACGCTGCGGTTGGCTTGCGACGCGCCGATGCCGGGGATCCGCGGCCATGCCGGCTCACGCAGTCACTTCACCGCGGTGTCGCTTACCGACACCGGTACGGGCATCCCGACGGAGCAGATCGACCGGATCTTCGAGCCGTTCTTCACGACCAAGGAGGTCGGGAAGGGAACGGGGCTGGGCCTGTCCCAGGTGTTCGGGTTCGCCAAGCAATCCGGCGGCGACATCGACGTGGTCAGTGCGTTGGGGACAGGCACCACCTTCACGCTGTACCTGCCTCAGGTCGTCGCGCCGGCCCAGCCGACCCGCGAGCCGCAGAGTCTCGACGCCTCGATCGATGGGGCGGGCCGCCGCATCCTGGTGGTCGAGGACAACGTCGAGGTTGGCCGCTTTGCCACCCAGATCCTGCACGATCTCGGCTATGCGACCGAATGGGCGGCCAACGCCGAGGCGGCGCTGGACCGTCTTGGGGCAGACGGCGACGGGTTCGATGCCGTGTTCTCGGACGTGGTGATGCCCGGCATGGGCGGGATCGCGTTGGCGGAGGCGCTGCGCAGCCGCCTGCCGCACCTGCCGGTCGTGCTTACCTCCGGGTACAGCCACGTTCTCGCCGCGGAGGGCAGCCACGGCTTCGAGTTGCTGCACAAGCCCTACTCCGCGGAGCAGCTCTGTCGCGTGCTCCGCCGGATCGGCAGTCAGCCCGACGCAAAATCGCCAGCAACCCGTTTTCGACCCGCTCAGCCTCGCCGCTCGTGATGCGGGCATCCGCCGAGCGCCTCCTCCTCCGAGGCCGCCGACCCCGCACGGCAAGCAACGCGCCGTCTGAGACAAGTCGCAGGCGGACGTGAAGGCGACGTCTGCGACCATGCTTTGTGGTTGATCAGCGGACCGGCAGCAAACCGCCCGAAGCTGCCTTCAAACCAAAACCGACGGCCCGGGGCCTCGACCAAACGCCGGGACCTGCGTGCGGCATCGATGAACCGCCCCAGTTGATGATCGCCGGCCCTGCCCCGGCGATCGGCTTTTCACCCGCTCGGACCTACCCGAACGCCCCCACCTCGTGCTGGATCATCCCTGAGATCTCCCGCACCTGATCGAACATCCGGCGGATCGGCTGGAACAGGTTGGCGTGCTCGGCCTCGTAGGTGCCGACATCCCGCGGGCCCGCCGGCTCGCCGAAGTTCAGACCCAGCGTCGGATCCGGCGTGACCGGGAAGATTTCGTCGAGGAGCTTCAGGCAGCCGTCGATGTCGAGGCGCAGGAAGCGCTCCAGCAACTGCTCGCGGGAGATGCCAGCCTGCGGCCGGAAGCCGGGGATGTGCACCGCCAGGAACCAGATCCGGTGGATCAGCGCCAGCCGCAGGGCGTGGAGCAGCGTCAGCCGCGCCGACATGACGGGCAGGTCCGGCGCCGCCGCCGTCAGGTCCAGCCAGTCGCGGGTCAGGCGCCCGAACAGGCTGCGAAGCGCGGAGGCGAGATCGAGGCGTTCTAGGGCGCCCGCGATCACCACCAGCTCGTCCCGGCGGAAATCCTTCTGCGTGCGCCGCGCCCGCTCCAGCCACACGGCCGGGTCGAGGGTGTCGATATAAGCGCGCATCACGTCGAGATCGCCCACCGAGGCAGCGTGCTGCACCAGCCGGAAGGCCCGTGAGAAGCGCACCGAGTCTCGGCGCAGGTCGCGGAACAGGTCGGGCCCGCGCTGGGCGGCCCGGCCGATCCCGTGGAGGGAGTTCGCCAGGAAGCCGAGCTGGTGCAGGATCGCGTTGTTGGGGATCGCCCGCATCTGGCGCGGGTGGGTGATGCGGGCCGGGCCGCCATTGTCGCTCTGGCGGGCCACCGGACGCGAGCCGGTGCGGTCGATCAGGCTCGGGCCGAAGGTGCCGAGCAGGGCCGCGTAGCCCGGATCGTCCACCAGCGCCTCCATGTCCTGGCGGGCTGCGGTGAAGAATTCGAGGGCGAAGTCGGGCTCGGAATAGATCGGGTCGTCCTTCGCGTCGGCCCCCGAATCCTCGTCGCCCAGGGCGTAGTCCGCGAAGGAATCGTCCTCCGCGATGTCGAGGGCGTAGACGTGCTCACTGATGCGCGCGACGCTGGCCTCGGCCAGAGCTTCGGTCCCGAACAACAGGTAGCCGTCGGTGCCCTGGAAGCTCGATTCGAGCCGGACCTTGATGCCGGCCTTGCGGGCGCGATCCCGGGCATCCTCGGGCGCGAGATAGGCGAGGCGGTCGCGCAAGGAGGTCGGATGCGCGCCGCGTCCGATCGATTCGCCGTGCGTGTCGAAGATCGCGAGTTCGATATCGGCGAGGCCGTTCTGAACCAGCATCTCGGTGATGCGCAGGCGCAGCCGCTCGATCCAGAAGGTGGCGGCGAGCTGGCCGACGTAACGCCCCGAATCCGAGTAGCCGAACTGCACGGTCAGCCGGCCGATGCGCTTCAGGTACTGGCGCCAGTGCGGATTGCGCAGCGCGTCGTCGAGCACCCGGATGCCCTGCTCCAGGGCGCTCGCCGTCTCGAACAGCGGCGTGATCTCGAGCTTGTCGGCGATGCCGTAGTGGCGCGCCAGCCAGAGGGCCGCGAGCAGCGTGTAGCCGGTCTCGGTCTCGGCGATGAGGAAGCGCACCGGATGGGTGCCGTCCACGTGCTTGAGGATCTGCGCGATCGTCATCATCAGCCGGGCGGCCGAGGCCCGCTCGGCGGCGAGCGCGCCGAAATCCACCGCCACCGGCCGCACGTCGTTCAGGAGCGCGTGGATGGTCGCGAGGTGCGAGCGGCGGCGGGCCGCGTCGGCGGGCTCGCCCTCGAGGTCGATCACCCGGCGCACCGCGTTGTGGATCTGGCTGGCGTTGAGCCGGAAGTGCGGCAGGGCGTTCGAGAGCCCATGCGTCGCGACGCCGGCGCGCAGGATGGCGATCCGGCGCTTGTCGTCCGCGTCGTCGGCGGTCTCCAGCGCCGCCGTGAGGCCCGCCACCAGGGCGCCCGCATCGGTCTGGGCGCGCTCGCGCTCGATGATCAGCGCCAGGGCGAAGCGATGCACGGATTCGAGGGACGGCTTTTCGCCGAGCCGCGGCGCCACCGCGAGCTGGCGGTTCACCGCCGCCAGCGCGTCCTCGGCGAGCGCCCGAACCGTCCGGCAGCCGGCGGTCCCGGGGAGCTCGCGCATCACCCGGTCGAACTGCATCCGCTTCGAGATCAGCCGGTAGCGCAGGGTATCCCACCAGCCGATATCGGTGCGTCCGTCCGTATCGCAGCCGACCCAACTCGCGATCGCGAACGGGCGGGGCGTCAGCTCGGCCCAGCGCTCCGGCCAGCGGGCGCGGGCGGCATCGAGCAGGGCGCCGTTGAAAGCGTCGAGCGCCAGACGCCCGTTATTGGCCGCCGCGCAGGCCTGCTCGAACTCGACATCCAGGGTGATGGGCGCGTCGGGCCGGGTGGACAGGGCGGCGGCACGCTCGATCAGCGCGGCTCCGGCAGCCGCATCGGGCAGGCTGGCGGCCTCGGCGAGAAGGTTCGCCACGACCCGCGGCATGCCGAAGGTCGGGTGCGCCGTGAACACCACCGCGAAGGCGGTGCGATGGATGAAGGCCGCGAAGCGGTCGAAGCCGTCGAGCCCCTCAGCCGCGGCCGTCACCAAGCGGGCCGGGACCGAGGCCGCAGGGTCGACGGGCCCGGTCGCGAGCCCGACATAGCTGCGCAGACGCGCCGCTCGCGCCGTCAGGGATTCCGCGCGCAACCGGGCGAACAGGGGCCCGAGATCGTCCGCCGAGATCTCGCCCCGGTCGAACCGGCGGGTGATCGCCAGGGTCACGGCCAGGACGGGGTTGCGGAACGGGTCCTCCCGCGCTTGGTCCCGGGCGGCCTCGATCAGTCCGAGGAGGTGATCCTCAAGATCCTCGGGCTTGCGGCTCGGCTCGTGCTGCATCGATCGATTCCGGCTCCGGTCAAACCGCATTGACCCGGTCCGATCGGCCACGCAAGGAGCGTTCCGCGTAGCCTGGGCTGGCGGCGACCGAGTGACCGGGTTAGAGCTGCCGGCCTCATGGAGCGCCTGATCATCATCCTGGCGATACTGATCTTCGTCGCCGCCATCGTGGCCGTCGCCGCGATGGCGGCCCGGGGCCGGCGCGAACCCCTGCGCATGCGCTCCGAGCTTGATTCGGAGGATGAAGACCTGTTCCTCGGCGCGGTCGGCCCGCGCAGCACTCCGATCGATCGGACGGCGCAGGTCCTCGATCAGAGGCTGCCCGATCCGCACGTGCTCGATTTGGAGGCGTTCGAATTGGAACCGATCAGAGCCCTGACGAGACCCGGGCGCGACCAACCGGCCCGGCACGATTCGCCGGAATCCGGACGATGAGGTCGCCAGTCCGTCGGGGCACCGCCCTGTTGCTCGCCGCGTCGTTTCCCCTGTCGCTCGGACCCGCGGTCTGGGCCGCGCCGGCGCAGCAAGTTCCGGCCGCGCCGGCCCCGGTGCCGACGATCCCGGTGCAGCCTGCTCAAGCGCCTGCGGCCCCGGCGATGAACGATCCGACGCCGTCGGCCGGTCTCCCGCCCGGGCAGCCCTGCGGGGCCAGCGCAGCGCGGTTCGAGAACGGCAAGGCCTTCAAGATGGTGGTCGCCCGGGCCGGGCAGGTCCAGACCACCAACCCGCTGAGGCCGCTGACGCCCGAGGTGAACGAGGTGTTGCTGGTCGTGATCGCCGGGAAGGTCGCCACCGCGTATGGCCCGGATTTCACGGCGTTGCGGCGCGGGAGTGCCCCGGCGGCAATCGAGGCGATGCTGGGCGGTCCGATCAAGTGGCAGCCGACACTGCCGACCCTGCCCGATTCGATGACGATCGTCAGCGAGGAGGGGGCGCCGCTGGCGCAGCTCACGTTCCGCGCCTGCGAGACGCCGCCCGTCGTGAAGGCTCCGCCGAAGGCAGAAGCCCGGAAGAAGGCTCCCGCCAAGCGTGCGCCGCCCAAAGCGGCGGCCGAGAAGACGCCCCCGGGATTTTCCATGCCCCAGGGGGCGATCGCCGAGTAGAGCGTCCTCCGCCGAAGTCGTTACCGGTTCGGCGCGAGAGAGCGCGTCGCATCAAAGGCTCAGGGCCGTGCGCGATCGCAACGCGATCGGACACGGCCGGAGTTGGCTATTTTTGCTTGGCGATGACCTTGTCCTTGATGCCGTCATAGACGTTCTTCGGGATGATCTTCTTCGTGACGAGATCGTCCTTGCCCCGATAGGGACGGCCCTTGATGATCGCGGCTGCGCGGGCCGCACCGATGCCGGGCAGGGTATCGAGTTCCTCGGTGCTGGCACTGTTGAGGTCGATCAAAGCCGTCTTGGCAGCGTTCGGCGAGCCGGCGACCGGAGCGCTCGGCGCCGTGGGCCGGGCAGGGGCGGTCGGAGCCGCCGTGGTGGGCGTCTGCGGAGCGGGGGCCTGGGCTAGGACGGGTCCGGCCACGAGGCTCGAGAGGAGAGCGAGCAGAGCAAGGGTCTTGGTGGAGGAAGCCATGGCGTTCTCCCGAAAAGTCACGGCCCGCTGCGCGGCACCGGCAACGCAGATCTGCGCCGCCGCATTTGAACCCGCGCTTAACGGTTGTGTCCCGCATCCCGGTCCGGAAGTCCGGTCGGGATAACGGCTTTTTGATCCGCATCGTCGTTTTCCGGGAACCGGACACAACCTTTCGGGACGATGCTCTAGCCACGGGCTGACGCCGCAGCTATAAGCGCGCCCTCATCCGTATCCCGCGGTGCGCGTGGCGATCCTCGATTGGGGAGCCGCCAGGGCGCCGCTTTGTCCGCGGCGTCACGAAGGATCACACCATGGCCGTCCCGAAGCGCAAGACCTCCCCCTCCCGCCGCGGCATGCGCCGCTCGGCCGACGCCCTCAAGGCGCCGACCTATGTCGAGGACAAGGATTCGGGCGAGCTGCGCCGTCCGCACCACATCGACCTGAAGACCGGCATGTACCGTGGCCGTCAGGTCCTCAAGGTGAAGTCCGTCGAGGCCTGAGATCTTTCGCGGTGCCTCAGGCGAGGCGCCGCGCGGCCTCCGCGTAACACGCGGCGGCCATCCGGGTCCTTTCCAGGCGCGACGGATGTAGCGTCGGGTCATCGGCCGTCAGCAACTGCGTGATGAAGCCGGCCCGGGACTGACCCAGGGCCGTGCGCTCCACCGGCACGGCCCTCTCACGCCCCTCCGGGCGTCCCCCATCGATCACGACGAGCGAGCGTCCAACCGGGCGCGTGGTCTCAGACCTGACGCCCTCCGTGGCGCCCGGCGCTGCCCGCACAGGCCTAACCTGTGCCGGGCCGAGACGATTGCCTGCTTCGACTCGCACCATCGCGACACGCTCCGCACGTTTCCATGCCGGTGTCGCAAGGGTGATACCGATATTAAGAGTTCGTCAACTTCTATCCGGCCCCGCCGGGCGAGCGATTATTTCTTCGCCAACGCCTCCAGGCGCTGCTGCATCTCCAGCATCTGCCGCTTCAGGTCGTCGAGCTCGCCGCCACCGTAGGGCGCAGGAGCGGGCGACGGAGCGGGCTGTGCCCCGGCGGGCGGTGCGAAGCCCGTGAACATCTTCATGGCGTCGCCGAAGAAGTTCATATTGGTGCGGACCGACTGCTCGATCGCGTTCTGGAACGCGGCCGGGCCGAAGCTGTGCGCAAATTTTTCGCGCAGTCCGTCTTGATCCTTGGCGAAATTCGCCATGGAAAATTCCAGGAAGCTCGGCACCATGGTGCGCATGCTGTCGCCGTAGAAGCGGATCAGCTGGCGCAGGAACGCCACCGGCAGCAAATTCTCGGCGCCGGCCTTGTTCTCCTGCTCGAAGATGATCTGCGTGAGCACCGAGCGGGTGATGTCGTCGCCGGTGCGGGCGTCATACACGATGAAGTCTTCGCCGTTCTGGACCATCGTGGAGAGGTCCTCCAGCGTCACGTAGGTCGAGGTGCCGGTGTGGTAGAGGCGCCGGTTCGCATACTTTTTGATGACGGTCTGTGTGGCCTTGACGGTATCCGCCATCGGGAACGGCCTTTCTCGACTTGCGATCTCGGGACTTGAGGGTCCGCGCGATGCGGCCCTGCGGGATCATCTTCGCGCCCGCAGCACGATCCTTAAAGCCTTCCCCCGGCGCAGAAAACAGCAAACTGCATCTGTTCAACGCAGAATAATGCAGGCCTCGCCGCCGCCAGGCGGCATTTCAGTCTCGCGGACGCGTCATCGGCATCATTTCAAGGTCCGATGCGCAATCTTGACTTCGCCGATGTCACGCCCTTCATCCCAGTGCCAGCACAGAGCGCGCCCCGGAAGGCGCGCCGGCTCGCGAGAGGAGAACGCAACATGGCAGCCAGCGAAGAGATCGTCATCGTCGGGGCGGCGCGCACGCCCGTCGGCTCGTTCGGCGGCGCCTTCGGGGCGGTGCCGGCTCACGAGCTCGGTGCGACTGCAATCAAGGCCGCCCTCGAGCGCGCCAAGGTTTCGCCCGACGAGGTCGACGAGGTGATCTTCGGTCAGGTGCTCACCGCCGGCGCCGGCCAGAACCCGGCGCGCCAGGCCGCCATCAAGGCCGGCATCCCCGAAGCGGCCACCGCCTGGGGCCTCAATCAGGTCTGCGGCTCAGGGCTGCGCACGGTCGCGATCGGCATGCAGCAGATCGCCAACGGCGACGCCAAGATCATCGTGGCCGGTGGCCAGGAGTCGATGTCACTGTCGCCGCACGCCCAGTACCTGCGGGCCGGCCAGAAGATGGGCGATGTGAAGCTCGTCGATACCATGATCAAGGACGGGCTCTGGGACGCCTTCAACGGCTACCATATGGGTCAGACCGCCGAGAACGTTGCTCAGGCCTTCCAGCTCACCCGTGAGCAGCAGGACCAGTTCGCGACCCGCTCGCAGAACAAGGCCGAGGCCGCCCGTAAGGAAGGCCGGTTCAAGGACGAGATCGTCCCCGTGACCGTGCCGGGCCGGAAGGGCGACACGATCGTCGACGCCGACGAGTACATCCGCGAGGGTGCCACCGTTGAGGCGATGGCCAAGCTGAAGCCCGCCTTCTCCAAGGAGGGCACCGTGACGGCCGCCAACGCGTCCGGCCTCAACGACGGCGCGGCTGCCCTCGTGCTGATGTCGGCCTCGGAGGCCGAGCGCCGCGGTCTCACCCCGCTCGCCCGGATCAAGTCCTGGGCGACGGCGGGTGTCGATCCCAAGGTGATGGGCACCGGCCCGATCCCGGCTTCCCGCAAGGCCCTGGAGAAGGCCGGCTGGAAGCCGTCCGACCTCGACCTCATCGAGGCCAACGAGGCCTTCGCGGCCCAGGCGCTCGCAGTGAACAAGGACATGGGCTGGGACGACGCGAAGGTGAACGTCAATGGCGGCGCCATCGCCATCGGCCATCCGATCGGTGCCTCGGGCGCCCGCGTCCTCGTCACGCTGCTGCACGAGATGAAGCGGCGCGACGCCAAGAAGGGCCTCGCCACCCTGTGTATCGGCGGTGGTATGGGCGTGGCGATGTGCGTCGAGCGGACCTGATCGATCTGTAACGTCGGTTTCTCGACAACTAAGACTTAAAGCCAAGATCAGAAAAATTCGCGTGCGGACGCCATCCGCACGCGGCATCACGGGATGCGAACAGGAGGAAACAAGAATGGCTCAAGGACACGTCGCCCTCGTCACAGGCGGCACCCGCGGTATCGGCGCGGCGATCTCGAAACGGCTGAAGGACAAGGGCTACAAGGTCGCCGCCAATTACGCCGGCAACGACGAAGCCGCCAACGCCTTCAAGGCCGAGACCGGTATTCCGGTCTTCAAGTTCGACGTGGGTGATCTCGCGAGCTGCGAGGCCGGGATCAAGGCGATCGAGGCCGAGGTCGGCCCGATCGACATCCTCGTCAACAACGCCGGCATCACCCGGGACGGCGCCTTCCACAAGATGACCTTCGAGAAGTGGCAGCAGGTCATCAAGACCAACCTCGACTCGATGTTCACCTGCACGCGTCCGCTGATCGAGGGCATGCGCAGCCGCAACTTCGGCCGCATCATCATCATCTCGTCGATCAACGGTCAGAAGGGCCAGGCCGGTCAGACCAACTACTCGGCCGCCAAGGCCGGCGTGATCGGCTTCGCCAAGGCGCTCGCGCAGGAGAGCGCGTCGAAGGGCATCACCGTCAACGTGGTGGCGCCGGGCTACATCGCCACCGAGATGGTGATGGCTGTGGCGGAGGAGATCCGCAACAAGATCATCTCCACGATCCCCACCGGCCGTCTTGGCGAGGCCGACGAGATCGCGCATGCGGTCGAGTATCTGGCGAGCGACGAGGCCGGCTTCGTGAACGGCTCGACGCTGACCATCAACGGCGGTCAGCACTTCGTCTGACCGTACCCGGGCGCGCCGCCATCACGCTGGCGCGCCCGCTTCCGGCGAAGCCGCGCCAGACTGTGCGCTACGGCCGGCCCTAAAGGTGCCGACGCCCGCTTGATTCGGACCCGTCCGTCCATCCCCGCCTTACGGCGCGACCCTGCACGTTCGCCTGCGGGCTTGATGCGCGCGTTCTTGTTTCTGGACCTAGGATTGTCGGTATATCTCACGCATTTATATTATCGAGATAATATTTATCGGCTCAATAACAATAATTGCGGCTTAACCTTTCGTTACAAGTTTATGTAAATTGATTATGCCTTGGGTTCTGTGACCCCTGTCGCATCTTGGTCTCACGGTCATCTACATATCGGGTGGATGCGCACGACGGGTTGTCGGAGAACAGATTGTTCACGTGCTCTGGGGCACGAACAAGCCGGGCGCGCCCGTATAGGTCTCGTTCCATCGCGCCGCGGATGTTCGCGCCGATAGTAGAAAGGGGGCCGCGAGGGTGATGACGCAACGATTTTACGGTAAATTTTCCGTTCAATCTGTTTTTGAGAACAACGCTTCGTCTGTGCGGTGCTGCGATGAAACGCGTGGCCGGCACGCGTGGCGGCTCCCGACCGCCGCGAAGATCGCGCTGGCCGCCGCCTGCACCCTGGGTCTCGCAGCCTGCGTCACGCCGCAGGAGCGGCACGCGATGGATCAGAACCAATGCTTCGGCTTCGGCTTCGAGCCCGGCACCGATGCGTTCGCGGAGTGCATGATGGGCCTCCACCAGGACCGCGCGGCCGCGGAGGCCGCCAGCGGCCGGTACTGGCAGGCCCAGCGCGCCGAGCAGAACCGACGCAGCGAGGCCAAGCGTGACTTCTACAAGGTGATGAGCCTCCAGCGGAGCGGCGACACGCGCTTTCCCGTCTGCAGCGCATCGTCTGACGGCGGCATGGATCACCGGACCATGACTTGGTTCGGCCCCAACTGCCGCGCCCGCTGATCCGGATCGAGGGAGGTTCCCATGTCTGACCTGATGCCGCGCGGCCCGGCCAACCCGAGCCGGATCATCTTCGTGACGACGGCGCTGATCGGCGTCGCGGTCGGCTTTTGCGCCGGCGACATCCGCTGGTTCACGCTGGCCGTCATCGGCTCGGTTGCCGCGCTGTGCACGGCCTACAGCCTGATCCGGCGCCGGCTCGGCTGGACGCCGCTGAACATCGATTACCTCGCCGATCTCATGCGGGTGATCAGCCCGCACTGAAGCGGCAACCGACACATGCGGCGCAGGTCCGAGAAGATCGGGCCGCGCTCGAATCCACATGTCTCGCCCGATCGCCCCGCTTCGGAGGCCACCATGACGCTCGCCCTGATCATCGCCGGTATCCTCGTCGTCAACGTCCTGATGGCCGGTTTTTTCTCCCTGGTGGCGCTGTGGGCCGACTGAGCCGCGCTGGCGGCCACCACAAGAAGGCCGTCCTGAGCGGGTCCTACAATACGCCCGTGATGCCAACCTGCCCGCACAGCTGGTGGGGCAGGCGGAGGATGGCACCGTCCCCGGTCACGACCGGCTCGATCGCTCGATGATCGTAGCCGCAATCCTTCCGCGGGCCGGAGTGCCCCAGGGACGAGGCGATCAGGCCGAGCCAAGCCCGCTTGACCCGCGGTCTCGCCGACTCAGAGCCCCGCATGGTAGCGGCCGGTCATGAGTGGATCCGCGCCGATATCGTCCCGCCCGATGAGCCGCTCCGCCGCGACTCTGGCGGGCTTCGGCGCGATCGCGCTCTGGTCGCTCCTCGCCCTGCTCACGGCGGCGTCGGGCGCCGTGCCCCCGTTCCAGCTCGCCGCCATGACGTTCCTGCTCGGCGGCTTGTGCGGCTGTGCCGTCTGGATCGAGCGTCCGGCCCGCGCCCGCGCCCTGCTCCAGCCATGGCCGGTCTGGCTGCTCGGGGTCGGCGGCCTGTTCGGCTATCACGCCCTCTACTTCAGCGCCCTGCGCCTCGCGCCGCCGGCCGAGGCCGGGCTGATCAACTATCTCTGGCCGCTGCTGATCGTGCTGTTCTCCGCCCGCCTGCCGGGATCCGAGGGGCTGCGTCCGGGCCACCTCGCCGGTGCGCTCCTGGGTCTCGCCGGCGTCGCGGCCCTGTTCACCGGGCGGGGCGATCTCGACTTCCCCGCCGGGGCGCTGCCCGGCTACGCGGCCTCCTTCGCGGCAGCCTTCGTATGGGCCGGCTATTCGGTTCTCTCGGCCCGGGTCGGACAGGTGCCGACCGACGCGGTCGCGGGTTTCTGCCTCGCGACGGCCGCGCTCAGCCTCGTCTGCCACCTCGGTTTCGAGACGACGGTCTGGCCGGCCGACGCGATCCAGTGGGGTGCGGTCCTGCTGCTCGGCCTGGGACCGGTCGGGGCTGCTTTCTATCTCTGGGATATCGGCTGCAAGCGCGGCGACGTCCGGCTGCTCGGCGTCACGGCCTACGCGGCGCCGGTTCTCTCGACGCTGATCCTCGTGGTCACGGGCTATGCCAGCCCCGGGCCGGCCCTTGCGCTCGCCTGCCTGCTGATTGTGGCTGGCGCGCTGACGGCGGTGCGGGCTTCGCGGGCGGCACCGAAACAGGTCTAACTCCGCGGCGTCGGCCGCCAATCCGGCGGCGCCATCTCGAACCCCGAAAAGTCGAAGCCCGGTGAGACCGTGCAGCCGACGAGCGTCCAGGCGCCAAGGCTGGTGGCGGTCTGCCAATGGCCCGCCGGCACCACGCATTGCGGGCGCTGGCCGGCGGCGAGATCCGGTCCGAGATGCCGAGCTTCGGCATCGTGCCCGTTCGGGCTCGTAGTGATCACCAGCGGCGCGCCGGCGTGCCAATGCCAGATCTCGGTGGCGTCGACCCGGTGCCACGTCGAGACCTCGCCGAGGTCGAGCAGGAAGTAGATCGCCGTGCCGACCGAGCGGCCGTCGACGGTGCGCGGATCGCGAAAGGTCTCGCGGTAGTGGCCGCCCTCGGGATGGGGTTTGAGCCCCAGGGTCGCGATCACCTCGGCTGCCGTCATATCTGTCTCCCCGC
This sequence comes from Methylobacterium sp. GC_Met_3, assembly GCF_026540775.1. Lineage (NCBI taxonomy): Bacteria > Pseudomonadati > Pseudomonadota > Alphaproteobacteria > Hyphomicrobiales > Methylobacteriaceae > Methylobacterium > Methylobacterium sp. GC_Met_3. Next base: position 18,029 of record NZ_JALNUL010000011.1, on the reverse strand, counting down.
CGCTGACCCCATTCGCTTGCCGCCACTTGGCACCGATGCTACCGGCCGAAAACCCTCAAGGTCCAAAAAGATGCCGAGCCCGACCGTACGCCTTCATCGCGGCGACCTGCCCGCCGATTACGATGCAGGCCGGGCGGTGGCCATCGACACCGAGACGCTCGGCCTCAACCCCCACCGCGACCGGCTCTGCGTGGTGCAGATCTCCACCGGCGACGGCACGGCCGACGTGGTGCAGGTCCCGCAGGGCGGCCTGGAGCCCGTGGTGCTCAAGCGCGTCCTGGCGGATCCGGGTGTGCTGAAGATCTTCCACTTCGCGCGGTTCGACGTCGCGGTGCTCTACAAGGCCCTCGGCGTGATGCCGCAGCCGGTCTACTGCACCAAGATCGCTTCGAAGCTCGCCCGCACCTATACCGACCGCCACGGGCTCAAGGACGTGGTGCGCGAACTCGTGGGCGTCGACCTGTCGAAGCAGCAGCAATCCTCCGACTGGGGCGCCGAGACCCTGTCGCAGGCGCAGCTCGATTACGCGGCGTCCGACGTGCTCCATCTCCACGCCGCCCGCGATCGGCTCGACGCGATGCTCGCCCGCGAAGGCCGCACCGATCTCGCCGCCGCCTGCTTCGCCTTCTTGCCGACCCGCGCGCGCCTTGACCTCGAAGGCTGGCCCGAGGTGGACATCTTTTCGCACAGTTGAGAAGCCGTGCCGGACTACCGGACGGTCAGGTCAGCGTCCGGAAGCCGGATGGCGTCGTGATCCGGGCGGTCCAGCGCGGGCCGTCGCCCCGTACGATCTCCGGAGGCTCCACGAGTCCGAGCGCAGTATGAAGCTCTCGCGCAGCGTCCGGATCCGGATGCGTCAGGATCAGCGCATCGAGCCGGGCCCCGAAATCCGGCATCGTCCGAGCGGGGTTGCTGCTGAGTCCCCAATCCATCACGTGCGGCGCGGCGCCATCCGCCGGCCAAGCCCCGTCCGGTCGCACGCCGAAACGCCACGACAGGGCGCCGCGGGTCATCGTGGCGGCTTGTCCCAGCAAGTTGCCCTGGGCGGCGAGCACGCCGACGAGATCGTCTGTGCGGGCGACGAAGCCCCGCAGCCGCCGGCCTGCTTCCCAGTCCGCCCGCACGCGTGCCGGGCCGCTCAGGCCGAACCAGCGGGCGCGGGATGGGGTGGGCGCCTCGGAATCGACGGCGATCACCTCCAGGAAAACCGCATCGCCGAGACGTAGCAGATGGTTGCGGGTGCCCATCTCGCGATGGCGCCCGCCTTCCGGCATCGACAGACCAAGGCTGTCGCGGACATGCGCCACGCCCTCCGCGAGATCCGGCGCGACGATGACGAGATGGTCGAGGGTGAGCATGCGGCCATCCTCTGAACGGGTTGCTGCCCCGACCCGCGGGTAATCGATTGGCGCGAAGCCCAAACAAAAGGCCGGAGCTCTTAAAAGGCCCCGGCCCATGACAATGTCAGGCCGGGCGTCGCGCCCGGCTCCTCATATCTTACAGCGAGTAGTACTGGACGAACTCGATCGGGTGCGGGGTCATCTCGTAGCGCAGCACCTCGGCCATCTTCAGCTCAATGAACGAGTCGATCTGGTCATCCGAGAACACGCCGCCCTCCTTGAGGAAGGCCCGGTCCTTGTCGAGGCTGGTCAGGGCCTCGCGCAGGGAGCCGCACACGGTCGGGATCTTTTTCAGCTCCCGCGGGGGCAGCTCGTAGAGATCCTTGTCCATGGCCGGGCCCGGGTCGATCTTGTTGCGGATGCCGTCGAGTCCGGCCATCAGCAGCGCCGAGAAGGCGAGGTAGGGGTTCGCCATCGGGTCGGGGAAGCGGACCTCGACGCGCTTGGCCTTCGGGCTTTTGGTCCACGGGATGCGGCAGGACGCCGAGCGGTTGCGGGCCGAGTAGGCGAGCAGCACCGGTGCCTCGTAGCCCGGCACCAGACGCTTGTACGAGTTGGTCGACGGATTGGTGAAGGCGTTGAGCGCCTTGGCGTGGCGGATGATGCCGCCGATGTACCAGAGGCATTCTTGGCTGAGGCCGGCATACTTGTCGCCGGCGAAGACCGGCTGGCCGTCCTTCCAGATCGACTGGTGGACGTGCATGCCCGAGCCGTTGTCGCCGTAGACGGGCTTGGGCATGAAGGTCGCCGACTTGCCGTAGCTCTGCGCGACGTTGTGGATGCAGTACTTGTAGATCTGCATGTGGTCGGCGAGCAGGGTCAGGGTGTCGAACTTCATGCCGAGCTCGTGCTGGGCGCTCGCCACCTCGTGGTGATGCTTCTCGACCTTCACGCCCATCGACTGCATGGCGGCCAGCATCTCGCCGCGCATGTCCTGCGCCGAATCCTGCGGCGGGACCGGGAAGTAGCCGCCCTTGGTCTGCACCCGGTGGCCGAGGTTGCCGCCCTCGTAATCGGTGAAGCCGTTGGTCGGCAGCTCGGTCGAGTCGAGCTCGAAGCCGGTGCGGTACGGGTCGGCGGCGAACTTCACGTCGTCGAACACGAAGAACTCGGCCTCGGGGCCGACATAGATCGTGTCGCCGATGCCTGTCTGCTGCAGGTAGGCCTCGGCGCGCTTGGCGGTGCCGCGCGGATCGCGGGAATAGGGCTCGCCGGTGGCCGGCTCCAGCACGTCGCAGACGATCGACAGGGTCGCGGCCGAGAAGAACGGGTCCAGGGTGGCGGTGGCCGGATCCGGCATGAGCAGCATGTCGGACTCGTTGATCGCCTTCCAGCCGGCGATCGAGGAGCCATCGAACATGGTGCCCTCGTCGAAGATCTCCTCATCGATGAGCGACACGTCGAACGTGACGTGCTGCCACTTGCCGCGCGGATCGGTGAACCGGAAGTCCACGTAGCGCACGTCGTTGTCCCGGATCGTCTTCAGCACCTCGGCCGCAGTGGTCATCGTGGGCATCCTCCAGGGATTGCTCGGAAACGCGCTCGCGACGCACCCGATCTCAGTCGGGCAGCACCAGCGAGCGGCGCTTGATATCCGTCACGGGCGCGTGTTGCCACCCGCAGGGCGCGGGAATCGGCGCGGTGGTGGGACGATCGGGCTCGATGGTGGCGCACTCTCGCGTCCGTGATCGCGAAAACCAACATCGAAGGCGGTACCCGCAGCGCGTGGTCGTCCGTTTGGCACGACCTATGCGTGCGCGACGGCGGCCGTCGGAGAGGCGGCAAGCCGTTCGCGTTGCCCAGGGGTACCCCGGTCGCGCATCGATACGGACGAGAGAACCGGAATGACCAAATACAAGCTCGAGTACATATGGCTCGACGGGTACACGCCGACCCCGAATCTCCGCGGTAAGACGCAGATCAAGGAATTCGACAGCTTCCCGACCCTCGAGCAGCTCCCGATGTGGGGCTTCGATGGCTCGTCCACGAAGCAGGCCGAGGGCGGCAGCTCCGACTGCATGCTCAAGCCCGTGCGCCACTTCCCTGATCCGGCCCGGAAGAACGGCGTGCTGGTGATGTGCGAAGTGATGATGCCGGATGGCACGACCCCGCACGCATCCAACAAGCGCGCCACCATCCTGGATGATGCCGGCGCCTGGTTTGGCTTCGAGCAGGAGTACTTCCTGTACAAGGACGGCCGCCCGCTCGGCTTCCCGACCTCGGGCTACCCGGCTCCGCAGGGCCCGTACTACACCGGCGTCGGTTATTCGAACGTCGGCGACGTCGCCCGCCAGATCGTCGAGGAGCACCTCGACCTTTGCCTGGATGCCGGCATCAACCACGAGGGCATCAACGCCGAGGTGGCCAAGGGGCAGTGGGAATTCCAGATTTTCGGCAAGGGCTCCAAGAAGGCCGCCGACGAGATGTGGATGGCCCGCTACCTGCTGCAGCGCCTTTGCGAGAAGTACGGCATCGACGTCGAGTACCACTGCAAGCCGCTCGGCGACACCGACTGGAACGGCTCGGGCATGCACTGCAACTTCTCGACCTCCTTTCTGCGCGAGCATGGCGGGAAGGCGTATTTCGAGAAGCTCATGGAGGCGTTCAAGAGCGCCCGTGAGGAGCACATCGCTGTCTACGGTCCGGACAACCACATGCGCCTGACCGGCAAGCACGAGACCGCCTCGATCCACGAGTTCACATACGGCGTGGCCGACCGCGGTGCCTCGATCCGCGTGCCGCACTCGTTCGTCAACAACGGCTACAAGGGATACTTGGAAGACCGCCGTCCGAACTCTCAGGGCGACCCCTACCAGATCGCCTCGCAGGTGCTGAAGACCGTCGCTTCCGTGCCGACCGAGGCCGCTGCAGCCGCGTAAGACGCGGAGCCCACCCTACCATCAACGAAGCCGGGCCCTCGGGTCCGGCTTCGCCGTTTTCGGACCCTGCAGAGGGACAGTTCGAAACCGATCGATCGAGGATGACGCCGAGCGCGCTCTGTGAGCCGACGGGACGCGTCACCTGCTGTGCCGGGAGCGGATGGCTCAGGATCGGCGCGGCCGCTCGTCCTCGCGGATCGCAGCATCATGATACCACGCGCCGCCTCCGAAGCTCGGCACAGCAGCCGGCTTGATCGCCGCGGTCACCCGCGGTAACGCCCGGGCGCGGCGGAAAGCGGTCAGATCGTAGATCTTGGCCGTCTCGCGTAGGTCCATATCGGCCATTGCACATCCTCCTGCACGGGATTCAAGCGACCGATCGTGCCGGCCGTTCCCGAGGATGTGGGGTGCCGGAGGCTGCGCTCCAGGGCGAAGCGCGCCGATGCCGGACATTCGCGCAGTGTGCATTCTTAGGCAGATCGGGAGCGGCGGCTACGGATGTGCGCGCCGGTCGCCGTCAGATCGCGTCGGTCCCGGTCTCACCGGTGCGGATGCGGATCGCTTCCTCGATGGTCGACACGAAGATCTTGCCGTCGCCGATCCGACCGGTCTGGGCCGACTTGCGGATCGCTTCCACGGCGCCCTCGACCAGCGCGTCCGACAGCACGATCTCGAGCTTCACCTTCGGTAGGAAGTCGACCACGTATTCGGCGCCCCGATAGAGCTCCGTGTGGCCCTTCTGGCGGCCGAAACCCTTCGCCTCGATGACGGTGATGCCCTGGAGGCCGACCTCCTGGAGCGCCTCCTTCACCTCGTCGAGCTTGAAAGGCTTGATGATCGCTTCGATCTTCTTCATGCCGCCCGGGCCCGCGCTACGATGCGGAGTATTTCTAACATCCCCGTGACGGGTTCGCCATGCCGATTTGACGGCGTGTCCAACCAGAATGCCCAATCTCTGTGCGAATCTTGCATATCATGCGGGCGTTTCCTGGTTTTCTGGCGCGCTTTTCGCCAAGTCTGGTCGGCGCACGGGCAAACAGGAGGCCAACATGCGGTTGCTGACGGTTGCGGCCATGAGACAGGTCGATGCCGCGGCTATCGCCGGCGGGATCCCGGGGCGCACGCTCATGGAGGCGGCCGGCGCCGCGGTGGCGGACCGGGCCCGGGCTCTGTTGCCGGCGGGCGGGTGCGCCCTCGTCCTGTGCGGACCCGGCAACAACGGCGGCGACGGCTTCGTGGCCGCGCGCCTCCTGGCCGAGGACGGCTACGCGGTCGATCTGCGGCTGCTTGGCGATCGCGGGGCGCTCACGGGCGATGCCGCCCTGGCAGCGAATACCTGGACCGGGCCGGTCCGACCGATCTTTTCCGAGGAACTCCCGCCCTGCGATCTCGTGATCGACGCGCTGTTCGGTGCGGGTCTGTCGCGGGACCTCGACGGGGATGCCCGCGCGCTGGTCGAGGCCGTGAACGCCAGCGGACATCCCATCCTTGCCGTCGACATTCCGAGCGGCATCGACGGCGATACCGGGGCCGTCCGCGGTGCGGCGATCCGGGCGACCGAGACCGTGACGTTCGTGACACTCAAGCCGGGCCACCTGCTGCAGCCGGGGCGAAGCCTTTGCGGTCGATTGAGCGTCGCCGATATCGGCACGGGACCGGCGGCCCTGGAGGCGGGTCTGGCCGCCTGCGGGGCGCCGCTCGACCGGAGCGGCCCCGACCTGTGGGCGACGGCGTTTCCGCGGCTCACCGGAGCCAGCCACAAATATACCCGTGGCCACGCACTGGTGCTGTCGGGCCCCGCCACGAAGACCGGCGCCGCCCGGCTGGCCGCCCGGGGCGCCCTGCGGATCGGGGCCGGCCTCGTCACGATCGCCTCACCGGCCGGCGCGCTGGCCGAGAACGCCGCTCACCTCACGGCGATCATGCTGCGTCCCTGCGAGACCGCCGACGACCTCGATGACCTGCTCACCGACGAGCGCCTCAACGTGGTGCTGGCGGGGCCCGGTCTCGGCGCCGGCGAGCCGACCCGGGAACGCGTCGCGGTGGCGGCCTCTGCGGGACGCGGCCTCGTCCTCGATGCCGACGCGCTGACGAGCTTTTCTGGTCAGGCGCGGCTCCTTGCCGCGCATCTGGAGGACGGTGCGGCGCGGGCCGTGCTGACGCCGCATGCCGGCGAGTTCGCGCGGCTGTTCGACGGCACGCCAGCCATGGACGAGGGGGCCGACAAGGTCGCCCGGGCCCGCGCCGCGGCATCCCTCACCGGCGCCGTCGTGGTCTACAAAGGTGCCGATACCGTCATCGCCAGCCCGGATGGGCGGGCGGCGATCAACGATCATGGCAGCCCCTATCTCGGGACCGCAGGGTCGGGCGATGTCCTGGCTGGACTGATCGCCGGCCTGATGGCGCAGGGCATGGAGCCGTTCGAGGCCGCCGCCGCCGCCGTCTGGCTCCACGGGGATGCCGGCCTGCGTCACGGGCCGGGGCTGATCGCCGAGGACATTCCGGAGCTGATGCCGGCGGTGCTGAACGATCTCGAAGTTGCGGCTGGTTCGGCGGATTGATCGCGAAGAACCGGCGCTACGTGACTTCGAAGCACGTCCAGAGGCCGGTGTCGAACCGCTCCAGCACGGTGGCGCTGATCAGCCAGCGGCCGGGATTGTCGGCCAGGAAGCTGATCCGGGCGGTGCGGCCCTCCAGCAACTGGAACGTGTCGAGCCAGTAGGGCTCCCAACCGTCATCCAGGGGGTGCAGCAGGCGGAAGCAGTGCCCGTGCAGGTGGAGCGCCTGCGGAAAGGCGGTCTCGTTGCGCAGGGCCAGCACCACGACCTGGCCGCGCTTCACCGTAAAGATCGGCGGAAGGACGGTGGTGCCGCTGATCCCGTTCACAGACCAGATCTTCTGCGGGTCGCCGGTATAGACCGGATCGGGGGCGGCCCCGTCCTTCTTGTCTTTCGGCACGAAGGCACCGCCGGTGATCACCACGTCGCGGCGCAGGGCGTTCTGAAGCTTGACCTCGGCCGGCAGCCGCTTGTTCTCGCCGATCGGTCCGATCGGCGGCCGCTTCTCGGTGATCCGGGGGCCCTTCGTGGTGACGCTCGCCAGCGTCAGGCCCTTGCCGATCAGCGCCTGGATCTCGCAGGTGGCGCCCTCATTGTCCGGCAAGTCGACCATCAGGTCGTAGCGGGTGCCGGGCGGGAAGGGCAGGGTGGCCCGCAGCGGCTCGAACGTGTCGGTCGGCTGCCCGTCGACCGCCGCCACATAGACCTTCACGCCCTCGAACTTGATGCGCGTCGCCCGGGCGTTGCAGGCATTGCCCAGCCGCAGGCGGACCCGGGCGCCGGGGCGCGCCTCGAAGGTATCGGGCACCGGTTTGCCGTTGACCGTGACGAGGTTGCCGAGCCGCCCGTTGCTCGCGGCGAGCGGCACCTGCCCGAACGGCATCAGCGTGCCGTCGTCCTGGAGCCGCCAATCCTGCAGGATGACGGCGACATCCGCGTCGATCGCCGGCGGGTTCATCTCCTCGACGACCAACATGCCGGCGAGCCCGCGGCCCGAGGGCTCGCTCGCGCCGCCGACCACCAGGGGCCGGATCAGGAAGGAGCCGGCGTCGGGCGGCGTGAATGCGTAGAGGAAGTCGCCGCCGGGCGGGATCGGCGCCTGGGTCACGCCGCCGACGCCGTCCATGGCGTTGATGTTGCGCACCCCGTGCCAGTGCAGCGACAGGGGCTTGTCGGTCCGGTTCTCGACCTTCAACCGCACCGCCTGGCCGAGCTTCACCCGGATGGTCGGGGGCTGGGCCTTGCCGTCGAAGCACCAGATTGGCGTCTCCGGCGCGGGCTCCGGCCGGAACCGCGCCTTCCCGGGAGCCGCCGGCAGGGCAGGGGGCTCCGCCTGGGCCGCCGCAGGTGCGGCGGGCGCAGGTGCGGCGGGCGCAGGTGCAGGGGGCTGGGCTTGCCCCGGTTCGGGCGCGAGCCCGAAGGCGGCGGCAGCCGCCAGCAGGGTCCTTCGCGACGGGGCGCCGGCCTGCGAATCGGCTGGCGGCACGGGGCGGGATGGCGGCATGAAGTCTCGGCTGCTTCTCGCGACGGACCCGCTCCATAGCGGTGCGGCGGCCCGGGCGCCACAGCACAAGTTTTTTGCTGCGGCCCCGCCGGCCCATGCTATAGGGCCCGCTTCCGGCGGCCGGCGATGCGCCGGATGTCGGCGCGCGCGGGCGTGGCGGAACTGGTAGACGCGCTGGATTTAGGTTCCAGTGTCGCAAGACGTGGGGGTTCGAGCCCCTCCGCCCGCACCAGGGCCTTTCCTGAAGGTGTGGTCCCAGCGGACCGCCCCGATCCCGTCACCCGACATCTCGGCATCCCGGTCCGCGCGAGCACGACGCCGGCCCGGTCGGCGAACCCAGGTTTTTTTGAAGAGCGACGACGACGATGCAGGTGACCGAGATCAACGCCCAAGGGACCGCCACCCATGGCCTGAAGCGCGAGTTTCAGGTTCATCTGGCCGCCCAGGAACTCGAGGAGCGCCTGACTACAGAGCTGTCCGGCATGAAGGACAAGGTGCAGCTGAAGGGCTTCCGCCCCGGCAAGGTGCCGGTCGCGCACCTGCGCAAGGTCTACGGCCGCTCCGTGATGGCCGAGGTGGTGCAGAACGCCGTCAACGAGGCCAACCGCAAGATCGTGACCGATAACGGCCTCAAGCTCGCGCTCGAGCCGCAGGTCGAGTTCCCGACCGATCAGGCCGAGGTCGAGAAGGCGCTCGACGCCAAGGGCGACCTCGCCTTCAAGGTGGCCCTCGAGGTGATGCCGAGCTTCGAGCTCGCCGATCTGTCCGACGTCAGCCTCACCAAGCAGGTCGCCAAGCCCTCCGACACGGAGGTCGACGAGGCGCTGGAGCGCATGGCCGGCCAGGGCCGTCCGTTCGCCGATCGGGATGAGGGCGCCGAGGCTCAGACCGGCGACCGTGCCACGATCGACTTCATCGGCCGGATCGACGGCGAGGAGTTCCAGGGCGGCAAGGGCGAGGGCATCGACCTGGAGCTCGGCTCGGGCTCGTTCATCCCGGGCTTCGAGGAGCAGCTGGTCGGCGCCAAGGTCGGCGACAAGCGCCTCGTGAAGGTGACCTTCCCGGCCGAGTACGGAGCCGAGCAGCTCGCCGGCAAGGATGCCGAGTTCGACGTGACCGTCACGAAGATCCAGGCGCCGGGCGAGGCCAAGGTCGACGACGAGTTCGCCAAGACCATGGGCATGGAGTCGCTGGAGAAGCTCCGTGAGGCCGTGTCCGAGGCGATCGGCCGGGACTACGAGACGGCCTCGCGCCGCCGCCTCAAGAAGGACCTCCTCGACGCGCTGGACACCAAGTACGCCTTCGAGCTGCCCCCCTCCCTGGTGGCGCAGGAATTCGCCGCGGTGTGGGCGCAGGTCGAGCAGGACCTCAAGACCCGGGGCAAGACCTTCGCGGACGAGGACACCACCGAGGAGAAGGCCCAGGCCGAATACCGCAAGATCGCGGAACGGCGCGTCCGTCTCGGTCTCGTGCTTGCGCAGGTCGGCGAGAGCGCCGATATCAAGGTCTCGGATGACGAGGTGAACCAGGCCCTCATCGCCCGGGTCCGGCAGTTCCCGGGCCAGGAGCAGCAGGTCTGGGACTTCTACCGGAAGAATGCGCAGGCGCTCGCGGAACTCCGCGCGCCCCTGTTCGAGGAAAAGGTGGTTGACCACGTCCTCGGGCAGGTCAAACTCGTCGAGGAGCCCGTCTCGAAAGAGGCGCTTTTCGCAGACGATGATGACGACGACACGACCGGCGACAAGCCGGCAGACGAGGCCGGGGCCAAGGTCGAATCCAAGACCGAGCCCAAGGCCGACTGAGACCCGCCCTGTCCGAGGACGGCGGGCAAGAATTAGGCGATGGTTAAGCATCGCCGGTGTTCGCTGACATGTCCGGGGCTGCCCTGATTCGCGGCAGTCCCGGGCCTCACTCTGGGCAGGACGAGATGAGAGATCCGATCGACGTCTACAACAACGCGCTCGTGCCGATGGTCGTCGAGCAATCGAGCCGCGGCGAGCGCGCCTTCGACATCTACTCCCGCCTGCTGCGCGAGCGGATCATCTTCCTGACCGGGCCCGTGGAGGATTACGGCGCTTCGCTGATCGTGGCGCAGCTCCTGTTCCTCGAGGCGGAGAATCCGAAGAAGGAAATTTCCTTCTACATCAATTCCCCCGGCGGCGTGGTCACCTCCGGCCTGTCGATCTACGACACGATGCAGTTCATCCGCTGCCCGGTGACGACGCTCTGTGTCGGCCAGGCCGCCTCGATGGGCTCGCTCCTGCTCACCGCCGGTGAGCCCGGCCATCGCTTCGCCCTGCCGAACGCCCGGATCATGGTCCACCAGCCGTCGGGCGGCTTCCAGGGTCAGGCGACCGACATCCTGATCCACGCCCGCGAGATCGAGGCGCTGAAGCGGCGCCTGAACGAGATCTACGTCAAGCACACCGGGCGTGAGTACGACGCCATCCACACCGCCTTGGAGCGCGACAACTTCATGACCGCCGACGCGGCCAAGGAGTTCGGGCTCATCGACGAGGTGATCGAGAAGCGCCCCGAGCCGGCGGCCGCCTGAGCGTAACGCGTTCCCCGAGAGCCGCGGCGCGGCCTTGATCCCGCCGCGGCAGCGTGTTTGCATCCGAGATTGGGCCCTTCGGTCAAAGACGCACAGCATACTGTTTCTTTAAACGGGCCCCCTACATTCATAAGTCGCGCGTTCGCCCCTAGCCGGCCGCGGACGCGAGGAATCCGGAGACCGATATGAGCAAGACTGGCGGCACCGACTCCAAGAGCACGCTGTATTGCTCGTTCTGCGGCAAGAGCCAGCACGAGGTCCGCAAGCTGATCGCCGGCCCGACGGTGTTCATCTGCGACGAATGCGTCGAGCTGTGCATGGACATCATCCGCGAGGAGTCGAAATCCTCGCTGGTGAAGAGCCGCGACGGCGTGCCGACCCCGAAGGAAATCCGCCGCGTCCTCGACGATTACGTCATCGGCCAGGACTTCGCCAAGAAGGTCCTCTCGGTCGCGGTCCATAACCACTACAAGCGGCTGGCCCACGCGACGAAGCACAACGACGTCGAGCTGGCCAAGTCCAACATCATGCTGATCGGGCCGACCGGTTCCGGCAAGACGCTGCTCGCGCAGACGCTCGCCCGGATCCTCGACGTGCCGTTCACCATGGCGGACGCCACGACCCTCACCGAGGCCGGCTATGTCGGTGAGGACGTCGAGAACATCATCCTCAAGCTGCTCCAGGCGTCGGACTACAACGTCGAGCGGGCGCAGCGCGGCATCGTCTACATCGACGAGATCGACAAGATCTCGCGCAAGTCCGACAACCCGTCGATCACCCGCGACGTGTCGGGCGAGGGCGTGCAGCAGGCGCTCCTGAAGATCATGGAGGGCACGGTCGCCTCCGTCCCGCCCCAGGGTGGCCGGAAGCACCCGCAGCAGGAGTTCCTGCAGGTCGACACCACCAACATCCTGTTCATCTGCGGCGGCGCCTTCGCGGGGCTGGAGCGGATCATCTCCCAGCGCGGCAAGGGGACCTCGATCGGCTTCGGCGCGACCGTGCAGGCACCGGACGACCGCCGCACCGGCGAGATCTTCCGCTCGGTCGAGCCCGAGGATCTGCTGAAGTTCGGCCTCATCCCCGAGTTCGTCGGCCGTCTGCCGGTTCTGGCGACGCTCGAGGACCTCGACGAGGCCGCGCTGAAGAAGATCCTGCAGGAGCCGAAGAACGCCCTGGTCAAGCAGTACCAGCGGCTGTTCGAGATGGAGAACGTGGACCTGACCTTCCAGGACGACGCCCTGTCGCTGGTCGCCCGCAAGGCGATCGAGCGCAAGACCGGCGCCCGCGGCCTGCGCTCCATCCTGGAGACGATCCTGCTCGACACGATGTACGACCTGCCGGGCCTCGAGTCCGTGGAGCAGGTCGTGATCGGTCCCGAGGTGGTCGAAGGCAAGTCGCGCCCGCTCTACATCCATGGCGACCGCAACAAGGACGCACCCGCCAGCGTCAGCGCATAAGCGCTTGGTAGGGTTGCATTAAGCGCCCGGCTCCGGCCGGGCGCGCTGTGGGGATAGCCTTGAAAACGCGCTCCCTCGCAGCCACTTCAGGCTCAGCGCGGTGGCCGCTCGCTCCTTCGAGGCGCGGTCCGCGTTACCAGCCGCAAAGTCCCAAAAAGCCCCGACCCTCGCGGCCCGGTCGGCCCCTGGCTGTAGGCGCGCTCCGTGCATGGAGGCGACGAAGCCGGGTGTCCTGAGAGGAAGTCAGCATGTCACAGTCGAAATCGCGCCAGCCGGTGGTCCCGGGTTCGACGGGCACCTACGCCGTTCTCCCCCTGCGCGACATCGTCGTCTTCCCGCATATGATCGTGCCCTTGTTCGTGGGCCGCGAGAAGTCGATCCGCGCCCTTGAGGAGGCCGTCCGCACCGATCGTCATATCCTGCTCGCCACCCAGATCAACGCGGGCGACGACGATCCGGCCACCGATGCGATCTACAAGATCGGCACCCTCGCTTCCGTGCTCCAGCTGCTGAAGCTGCCCGACGGCACCGTGAAGGTGCTGGTCGAGGGCGTCGGCCGCGCGAAGGTCACGGGCTTCACCCGCTCGGACGAGTATTACGAGGCGACCGCGGAAGCCCTGCACGACGAGCTCGGCGACAGCGTCGAGGCCGAGGCGCTCGCGCGCTCCGTGCTCTCGGAGTTCGAGAATTACGTCAAGCTGAACAAGAAGATCTCCCCCGAGGTCGTCTCCGCCGTGACCCAGATCGACGAGCCGTCCAAGCTCGCCGACACGATCGGCTCGCATCTGCTCGTCAAGATCTCCGACAAGCAGGGCATCCTCGAGACCCCCACGGTGGCGCAGCGCCTGGAGCGCGTGCTGTCGCTGATGGAGAGCGAGATCTCCGTGCTCCAGGTGGAGAAGCGCATCCGGACCCGCGTCAAGCGGCAGATGGAGAAGACCCAGCGCGAGTACTACCTGAACGAGCAAATGAAGGCGATCCAGAAGGAGCTGGGCGACTCCGAGGATGGGCGTGACGAACTGGCCGAGCTCGAAGAGAAGATCGAGAAGACCAAGTTCACCAAGGAGGCCCGCGACAAGGCCACCGCCGAGCTGAAGAAGCTCCGCCAGATGTCGCCGATGTCGGCCGAGGCGACCGTCGTGCGCAACTACCTCGATTGGATGCTCGGCATCCCGTGGGGCAAGCGCTCGAAGATCAAGAAGGACCTGCTCGGCGCCCAGGCGCTGCTCGACGATGACCATTTCGGTCTCGACAAGGTCAAGGAGCGGATCGTCGAGTACCTCGCGGTGCAGCAGCGCGCGAACAAGCTCACCGGCCCGATCCTGTGCCTCGTCGGTCCCCCCGGCGTCGGCAAGACCTCGCTCGGCAAGTCGATCGCCAAGGCGACGGGTCGCGAGTTCGTCCGTATGTCGCTCGGCGGCGTGCGCGACGAGGCCGAGATCCGCGGTCACCGCCGGACCTATATCGGCTCGATGCCCGGCAAGATCGTGCAGTCGATGCGCAAGGCCAAGACCTCGAACCCGCTCATCCTGCTCGACGAGATCGACAAGATGGGCATGGATTTCCGCGGCGATCCGTCGGCGGCGCTCCTCGAGGTGCTCGACCCTGAGCAGAACAGCACCTTCAACGACCACTACCTGGAGGTGGATTACGACCTCTCGAACGTGATGTTCGTGACCACGGCCAACACCCTCAACATCCCGGGCCCGCTCATGGACCGGATGGAGGTGATCCGCATCGCCGGATACACCGAGGAGGAGAAGGTCGAGATCGCGCGCAAGCACCTGATCCCGAACGCCCTGAAGAAGCACGGCCTCGGGACGCATGAATGGTCGATCGACGACGACGGCTTGATGATGCTGGTCCGCCGCTACACGCGGGAGGCCGGCGTTCGTAACCTGGAGCGCGAGCTGTCCAACCTGATCCGCAAGGCGGTGAAGGAGATCCTGATCACCAAGACCAAGGTGGTCGCGGTGACGGTCGAGACGCTGCAGGTCTTCCTCGGCCCGCCGAAGTTCCGCTACGGCGAGATCGATGCGGACGATCAGGTCGGCGTGGTGACGGGTCTGGCCTGGACCGAGGTTGGCGGCGAGTTGCTGACGATCGAGGGCGTCATGATGCCGGGCAAGGGCAAGATGACGGTCACCGGCAACCTGAAGGACGTGATGAAGGAGTCGATCTCGGCGGCGGCGAGCTACGTCCGCTCCCGGGCCATCGACTTCGGGATCGAGCCGCCGCTGTTCGACCGGCGCGACATCCACGTTCACGTTCCGGAGGGGGCGACCCCGAAGGACGGTCCGTCGGCTGGCATCGCCATGGCCACCGCGATCATCTCGACGCTGACCGGGATCCCGGTCCGCCGCGAGGTCGCGATGACCGGCGAGGTCACGCTCCGCGGTCGGATCCTGCCGATCGGTGGCTTGAAGGAGAAGCTGCTCGCGGCGCTCCGCGGCGGCATCAAGACGGTGCTGATCCCCGAGGAGAACGCCAAGGATATCGCCGAGGTGCCCGACAGCGTGAAGAACGGGCTTGAGATCATCCCGGTCGCGCGGATGGATCAGGTGCTGGAGAAGGCGCTGGTGCGTGTTCCGGTGGCGATCGAGTGGGAGGAGCCGCTGCCCGTGGCCAAGCCCGCCCGGACCGAGGAGGACGGTGCCACCTTCGTGGCCCACTGACCCTCTCAGCCTGACGTGTCAAGAAAGCCCCCGGGGATCGTCCCTGGGGGCTTTTTCGTGTGCGAGGGCCGGATGCGCATCCTGCTGATCAACCCGAACACCAGCGCGGCGATCACCGATCTGGTCGCCGGGCATGTCCGTGCTCAGCTCGGGGACCAGGCCGCATTGCGCGCCGTCACCGGGCGTTTCGGGGCCCGCTACATCGCGAGCCGCAGCGCCGCGGCGATCGCGGGTCATGCGGCCCTCGACGCTCTTTCCGAGCACGAGGCGGGGTGCGACGCCGTCTATCTCGCGTGCTTCGGCGATCCCGGCCTGTTCGCCCTGCGCGACATCGCCCGGGTACCGGTGGTCGGCATGGCGGAAGCTGCCTGTCAGGAGGCTGCGGCGCGGGGCCCGTTCGGGATCGTCACCGGCGGGGCCGCCTGGGAGCCGATGCTGCGGGAGTTCGTTGCCGCGCTGGGGCTCGCCGATCGCCTCGCCGCGATCCGCACCGTCGCCGCGAGCGGCGCTGCGATCGCCCGTGATCCGGATGCCGCGCTGGCCGGGCTGGCCGAGGCCTGTGGGTCCTGTGCGGAGGCTGGCGCCGCCACCGTGATCCTGGGGGGCGCCGGGCTCGCCGGCCTCGCGTCGCGCCTGGCATCGCGCGTCCCGTGCCCGTTGATCTGCTCAATCGAGGCCGGGACCCGGTCTGTCTTGGCGGCAGCGCGTGGGTCTGCGCAACTGCGACAGGCTCCGGCACCGGTCGAGACTACGGGTCTCGCGCCGGCCCTGGCGGCACGGATGGCCGATCGTGGGTAGCGCTCCCGGGCAGCGGATCTTGCGCCTGACCGGCCGCATGCCGTAACGGTCGGTCACGGGGCGGTTAGCTCAGTTGGTAGAGCGTCTCCTTTACACGGAGAGGGTCGGGGGTTCGAGTCCCTCACCGCCCACCAATAGTATCAGGGACTTACGCTCGTTTCGCAGATGTTCTGCTTACCAGCGTAGTTCACCGGTAAGCCCATAGTAAGCATCATGGCGAAAGAGATCCCTTCTGTCGGTGACCTGCGCCGCAAGTCCGAGGTGACGGACGAGGAGATCGAGGCCGCCACAGCCGCCTTATCTCGCGGACGAATCGGCCAAGCCGTTCGCCTTCAAGTCCGGCCACACCATCGACGTCGCCAAGGCGATTGAGATGCACCCGCAGGCGAAAGGGCTCCTGGCCGACAAGGCGACCAAGCCGGGCCTGCGCCGGACGATGGTGAAGACCGCCGTCATCATGGGTTTCCCGGTTCAGGGATGAACGCGGCCGACCAGAACCACGAGGTCGTCGTCGCTCGCCTGATGCGACAGCTCTACGGGTTCGCGCAGGGGCTCGGGCTGGACGAGCCGACCACCCGTGACATCGTCAACCGCGTAATCGAGGACATGCCGCTCGCTCCGGACGATGACCGGCTGGCACGAGCCCGCAACTGGATGCTGATGGCGTCGGCATGATCGACGACACAGACCCTATCCTTGATGCCGTCGACGCGCTGCGGGCCTCCGGCATCACCGTGGTGCCGATCGGCGAGGAACTGGACCGCTGGCAGATCGGCTGCTTCACGTTCTCCGACGCGGAGCTGCTCCGACTGGCCGAGAGCCGCGGGCTCGTCGAGGCCTGCGATGGCTGACGAAGCGCCCAACCCGTTCGGCCTCGCGCTGCCGCTGCGGATCGTGCAGCTGGAGGAAGCCGTGAAGGTGATGGACACAGGTGACCGAGTCGCGGCCTACATCTACGTCGCTGCCGGGCGAGAGCGGCAGGTCCAGACGAGGCGTCTCTCGCCGGCAGAGGGCGTCGAGGCCGCCAAGGTGATCGCCCGGGCGTTGACGGCCGCGATCATGGGCGGCTCATCGTGACCGCCGAGCAGCAGGTCTACATCCAGGCGCTGTCCGACGTGCGCTCCTATCATAGTTGGCAGATTGGTCAGGCACTCGGCGACGTCCAGACGATCCAGGTGCACGAGTCTGCTTAAGCCTGGCTCGACGTGCTGCTGACCCCGCGCGATCCTCGCCAATCCCGGTCACTCCTCGTAAAACGACTACTTAGGCCTGTCGCGGGTGGCCGACCGCCAAGCGTCAGGCGACACAGCTTCGGGATTGATCGATTGGCCGTAAGACACTGGGTTCTCACCGTTGGCGGACTTCTCGCATCGGTCCTCAACGGCTCTGCGCACGCGGCATCAGCCAGCGCAGCTATCGCAATCGGTCGCCTCTACGTTTTCGGCACTACCGACCAGCCTCATACAAGCGTGTCCCTTGAGGGTCATTTCACGACTGAGTCGGACGATAAGGGCAAGTTTCAGTTTGAATTGGCCTACTACCCCGTGGGCTGCGTCGTTCGAGCGACAATCGGCGATCGGACGATTACCGCGAAGGTTGAGCAGTGCGGCGAGATCTGTGAACCGACGTCGAAGGCACCGACATCAATTCCAGCCGTATCAAATTTCAGCCCCGGTAAGCGGCCGCCCAGACAGAATTTAACAGCGCCAGCTCCGCCCGTCGGTACAGACGACATGGCCCTCACAGCTCCACAGTTGCCAGAGACGACTAATGCGCTGACATCACCAACGCCAGCCGCTCCGCAGTCGGTTGCGACGAGCGCAGCAATACCGATCCCTCATCCGCCGCTACCGCCACCACGGCCGATGGATATCTCAGTCGTAGCTGCGAAGCGCGGAGATCCGACGCATTCTATCGAGTCGCCGGCGAGCAAACTGCGCTCGAAGTCGAGGCCACTTCAGCAAGATGTGCCGGACGATCAGCCGGACGTAGGCCGGCCCGATGCCCCTGAGGGATCGGACGTCTATTAGAGGTCAGTGCTTGATTCCGCCATCGCTTGGCTCGACGAGGTGATTGCCGCGAAGAAGCGCACGCGGCCTAGGAGTGAGCCGGAGCATCAACGGGTTCAGCGCGACAAGCGTAAGCCGTGATGGTCCAGCCCCTCGGATCGACACCTATAACGGCTGCTATCGACCCAGCCTAGC
>NZ_JALNUL010000108.1:0-5546 GCF_026540775.1 Methylobacterium sp. GC_Met_3 | reverse complement strand
CTAGGACGATGGCCGGTTCGCTTGCCACAGGGAGTTCGAGGGCGAACCAGAAGGTTGAGCCATGGTCAATCACGCTCTCAACGCCGATCGCCCCGCCCATGCGCTCAACGAGCGCTTTTGAGATCGCCAGACCAAGCCCGCTACCACCGAAATCCCGTCCGATCGATCCATCGACTTGGCTGAAGCGCTGAAACAAGCGGTCGCGCTTGTCCGCCGGTATGCCGATGCCGGTGTCTTGGACCGAACAGCGGAATTGGACCGCCCCCTCCTTCGAGCCGCTCAGGGTCACGCTTAGGTCGATCCTGCCCCGTGCGGTGAACTTCACGGCGTTGTTGAGCAGGTTCAGCAGCACCTGCCGCAATCGGTCCTCGTCGCCGATCAACCACATGGGCAACGCAGGATCTAAGCTTACGGCAAGCGTCAGTCCCTTTGCCTCGGCTAAGCCCCGAACGATCGAGACGGTGTTGTCGACCAGGGCCACAGGCGCGAACGGCCGTGACGTAATCTCGACCTGCCCGGCCTCCAGTTTCGAGAAGTCGAGGATGTCGTTGACGACGGTTAGTAGGGCTGCGCCCGCCGTGCGGATACGCTCGGCATGTTGTCGCGCACGGGGACCGAGGTTCGGCTCCTCGCAGAGTAAGTCAGCGTAGCCGATTACCCCGTTGAGGGGTGTCCGGATCTCGTGGCTCATCGAGGCCAGGAACTCGGTTTTGGCTGCGCTGGCTTGCTCCGCCCTCTCGCGAGCGACTTGTTCGCGCAACCGTGCAAGCAAGAATACCCCAAGCAGCGTGCAGCCAAGCGCGAGGGCCCCCGTAAGAGCCGCGACAATAGTCGCGGTCTTGATCTGCGCCCCATCAGCGGCCCACAAGCCATTGAGCGCCGCGGTGCTGCGCTCAGTGATCGCACGGGCTACAGCCTCGATCTCCTCCATGATGATCTGGCCGGAGCCATTGCGCACGATGCGAAGGGCCTCAGTTCCATTGTCTTCCGCCATCATTACGGTCTGAGAAAGCTCTTCAAGCTTAGAATCTATAAGCTTGTGCAGTTTCTCGATGAGTGCACGGTCATCAGCGCCGCGTACCAAGTTGTCAAGCAGATATAGGTTGCTCCGGGCTCGAGGGAGGCCGCGTTTATAAGTGGCGAGGTAGCGCTCTTGCCCGGTCAAGAGATAACCGCGCTGGCCTGTCTCAGCCGCACGCACGCTCTCCAGCGTGTCGGAAGTAGCGCGCAGCACGCCCGTCAAACGCGCAACCTCGGTCCGGCTATCCGCGAGATTGGCAACGTTCAGTGCGAGCGTTGCCGCGCTTGCGAGGGTCAGTAGAAGTGCGGCCAGCAGCGCGCCGGCCCCGACCCCAGCTGCACCAAGTCTATGAATGCGTAAAAGCAATTGGAACACCCGGCTATCCAGGGGCCCCTGAGGCTCATGGCGTTGTGCCCCCCCTTAAGTCCAAAAGGTTACGCTAATTCTTCAAGCCTTCACCGGCAGCCCCTTATCGGATCCTCCCCCGGCCAATCGGACGACACGACGCCGCCGGGGCGATCAGTTCGGTGGTGCGAAGCCCCCCGCTGGATCAGGCGGTGGCAAGGAGGCCGCACCAAAGGATTCGGAGCTACCGTTCGTGAGCATGTCGGCTTCGGGGCATTCGCTGTCCAAAAGCGGGCCAGCGGCAATCCACCCTTCCCGGATACTCTGGGATGGGTACCGAGCGTCAGTTCGCCCACTGGCGAGCTCGATCAATGCGTTTCGACACGGTCTCGGTCGAAGACGGAACGTCGGCTTCGGGACACACGCCCGATTGGTCGCGAAATCGATGGCTCGGTGGGGCAGAGGAGCGCTCGATCAGGCATCTCAGCTTCGTAAGCCGGCATTCACTCGATGAATGTCAGTTCGGGAGCCCCGCTCGATCAAGTGATCCCACAGCCTGTCGGCGGCCTCGTTCCGGCATTCCAGGGACCGGATCAGCCTGATCTCGATGGGTATGTCGAACCGTTCGGGTCCGGCGCGGACGAGCAGCCCGCGAGCCAGGTCTTCGGCCGCGAGGGTCTGTGGTAGCCACGCGATGCCGTCCCCGTTTCGCGCCATGGTCATGAGCGCCGCCGCGAGGTGGGAGGTGACCGCGGTGGACGTATGGCTGTGCTGCCGGTCCCGACAGGCCTCGAGGATGCGCCCGAGGCCCGACGCTTGGCTGTAACCCAGATAGGGGACCGGCGCCGCCGCCGTTCCGGGGAGCGACCACGACGGACGGTCGTCGGGCCCCGGTGCACAGAGCGGCACCAAGACGTCGTCACCGACGGGCAGGCTCGGGAACCGGTTAGCCTTGAAGCGCGTCCGTGCGTCCGAATGGTAGTGGCAGAGCAGGAAATGCACCTCGCCGGAGAGCAGGATGCCCTCGCAGGCCTCCATGCTGTCCGAAATCAGGTTGAGGGTGCCGAGCGCTTGCCGCTGCATCACCCCCCGGATCCAGTTCGGGAAGAACGTGAATGACAGGGCGTGGGTCGCCGCAATCGACAGCGTCGCCGTATCGCGAAGGCCCGCCGCCTGCGCGTCGCGCCGGGCGCGTTCCAGGTCCCGCATCAGCGCGTGGGCCGCCGGCTGGAACTGGGCGCCGGCCGGCGTTAGGGAAGCCCCGTGGGCGCCGCGGACGAACAGGGCGGTGCCGACCCAATCCTCCAGGGCGCGGACGCGCCGGCTGAAGGCGGGCTGGGACACGTGCCGAACCTCGGCCGCACGCGAGAACGACCTCTGCTCCGCCAAGGCCAGGAAGTCCTTGAGCCAATCCAGGTCCATGCCCGATACCATCTACGCATAGCGTATTCCGAACATGGCATTGGCCCCGCGAGGGTGTCCAGGCTTATGCACGCCCCAAGCCCCCGCCAGAGGGGCTTCGTATTCCGTCGCATGACCGGCGGCGAAGGGGAGGAGACACGCCATGAAATCATGGTTCGGCCGTCTTTATATCCAGGTCTTCATCGCTATCGTCTTGGGCGCCCTGGTCGGTTATTTCCTGCCGGACGTCGGCATTGCGCTGCAGCCCCTCGCCGACAGCTTTATCAAGTTGATCAAGATGCTGCTCGCGCCGGTGATCTTCGGCACCATCGTCGTCGGCATCGCCAAAATGGGCAGCATGAAGGAGGTCGGTCGCATCGGCGTGCGGGCGCTCCTCTACTTCGAGGTCGTCTCGACCCTGGCGCTGGTCATCGGCCTCGTCGTCGTGAACGTGATGCGGCCCGGCGTCGGCATGAACATCGACGCCTCGCACATCAACGGCAGCGCCATCGCGGGCTACGCCAAGACGGCGGAGGCCCAGCCCGGCCTCGTCGGCTTCCTGATGGACATCATCCCTACCACCATCGTGGATGCGTTCGCCAAGGGGGCGATGCTGCAGATCATTTTGGTCTCAGTGCTACTGGGCCTGGCCCTGGTACAGGCGGGCGAGCGCGGTAAGCCCGTGGTCCTCGTGGTCGACAGCCTTCTCGACGCCCTGTTCCGCATCGTCGCGATGGTCATGCGGCTCGCGCCCGTCGGGGCCGGAGCCGGCGTCGCCTTCACCATCGGCAAGTATGGTCTCGGCACCGTCTGGTCGCTCGCCTACCTCATGCTCGGGGTCTACGCGACCTCGATCCTGTTCGTGGGCGTCGTGCTCGGCTCGGTCTGCGCCTGGTCGGGGTTCTCGCTCATCAAGGTCCTCGGCTACTTCAAGGACGAGATCCTCATCACCTTTGGCACCTGCTCCACCGAGGCCGTCCTGCCGCGCATGCTGGCCAAGCTGGAACGGCTCGGCTGTGAGAAGTCGGTGGTCGGGTTGGTGCTGCCGACCGGCTACACCTTCAACGCCGACGGCACCTGCATCTACCTGACCATGGCGGCGATCTTCGTCGCCCAGGCTACCAACACCCCGCTCGGGATCGGCGACCAGCTCGTGGTCCTCGGCGTGCTGCTCCTGACCTCGAAGGGATCGGCTGGCGTTGCCGGCGCCGGCTTCGTCACCCTCGCCGCGACGCTGTCGAGCATTCACACCGTCCCGGTCGCCGGCCTCGTTCTCCTGCTCGGCGTCGACCGCTTCATGAACGAGGCGCGGGCGGTGACCAACCTGATCGGCAACGCGGTAGCGACCATCGTCGTCGCGAAGTGGGAGGGCGCCTTCGACCTGGCCAAGGCTGAGGACGCCTATCGCAACCGCGCGGAGGTCTCCGCCAAGGGCCTCGTCCCCGAGACCGAGACCGGACACGCGCTGCCCACCCCCGTGCCGGCGGCCTCGTAAGCCCAGGCCGTCCCGATAAGCCCAGGCCGTCCCGAATCGCCTTTCCAACCCGCCCTGAACTTGAGGAGAGCACCCATGCGCATCGTTGACGTCTGCGAGGTCACCAAGCCGATCTCGTCCCCCATCCGCAACGCCTACATCGACTTCACTAAGATGACCGCGAGCCTCGTGGCCGTGGTCACCGACGTCGAGCGAGACGGGCGCAGGGTGGTCGGCTACGGCTTCAACTCGAACGGTCGCTACGGCCAGGGCGGCCTGATCCGCGAGCGGTTCAAGAACCGCATCCTGGAGGCCGACCCGAAGACCGTCCTGAACGAGGCCGGCGACAACCTCGACCCGCACAAGCTGTGGGCCGCGATGATGACCAACGAGAAGCCCGGCGGCCACGGCGAGCGCTCGGTGGCGGTGGGCACCCTCGACATGGCGATCTGGGACGCGACCGCGAAGATCGTCGGCAAGCCACTGTTTCGCATGCTCGCCGAGCAGAAGGGCATCGAGGCCAATCCGCGCGTGTTCGTCTACGCGGCCGGCGGCTACTACTACCCGGGCAAGGATTACGGCGCCCTGCGCGCTGAGATGCGCGGCTATCTCGACCGCGGCTACAACGTCGTGAAGATGAAGATCGGCGGCGCGCCCATCGACGAGGACCAGCGCCGCATCGAGGCGGTTCTGAAGGAGATCGAGGGCCAGGCGCAGCTCGCGGTGGACGTCAACGGCCGGTTCGACCTAGAGACCGCCATCGCCTACGCTAAGATGCTGCGGGAGTACCCGCTGTTCTGGTACGAGGAGGTCGGGGACCCGCTCGACTATGCCCTGCAGGCGGCGCTGTCGGAGTTCTATCCGGGCCCGATGGCAACCGGCGAGAACTTGTTCTCGCACCAGGACGCGCGCAACCTCCTGCGCTACGGCGGCCTGCGGCCGGATCGCGACTGGCTACAGTTCGACTGCGCCCTGTCGTACGGTCTCGTCGAGTACCTACGCACCCTCGACGTGCTGGACCAGTTCGGCTGGTCGCCGTCCCGCTGCATTCCCCACGGCGGACACCAGATGTCGCTCAACATCGCGGCCGGTCTCGGGCTCGGCGGCAATGAGAGCTACCCGGACCTGTTCCAGCCCTACGGCGGCTTCCCGGACGGGGTGAAGGTCGAGGACGGGCACATCTTCATGCCCGAACTTCCCGGCATCGGCTTCGAGGGCAAGTCCGACCTGATCAAGGTCATGCGCGAGCTCGCGGAGTAGGCACGGCCGGCAGGGAGGTGTCGGAGGGAGCGGCTCGGCATGCCG
>NZ_JALNUL010000107.1:0-5569 GCF_026540775.1 Methylobacterium sp. GC_Met_3 | reverse complement strand
CTCTAAGGGCCCGTTCGCTACACTACCGAATGGCACGAAAATGCCATGGTGAAGCCAACCTAGAGCACCTAACAAAACCATCCTTCGATGAAGCGCCAAACGATGAGGTCAGCAGCCAGCGTCGAGAAGGCGAGATGGATGTCGGCTCGTCGCTCATAGCGAATGGCGAGGCGACGGAACTGGGCGAACCACTCCAGCGTGCGCTCGACGACCTGCCTGCGACGTCCCAGCCGCTGGCTGCTCTCGATCCCGCGCCGGGCGATGCGGGGCTGGATGCGGCGGCGGGTCAGCGCCTGACGACAGCGGCGGTGGTCGTAGGCCTTGTCGGCGTGCAACTTTGAGGGCCGCTTGCGCGGCGGTCCCCAGCATGACCGGATCGGCGGGACGGCATCCACGACCACGTCCAGCATCCGGCTGTCATGGACGTTCGCCCCCGTCAACTTCAGCGCGAGGGGGATGCCCTTCGCATCGGTGACGATGTGGCGCTTCGTACCCGGCTTGCCCCGATCGGTTGGGTTCGGGCCCGTCGCCGGGCCCCCCTTTTGGCGGCGATCGAGGCGCTGTCGAGGAAAGCTCGACTGAAGTCGATGCCGCTCTGGCGACCGAGCCGGTCGAGCAGCGCGTGCTGCAGACGGTCCCACACTCCGGCCTTCTGCCAATCCCGCAAGCGCCACCAGCAGGTCATCCCCGAACCGCAGCCCATCTCCTGAGGCAGCAACTCCCAGGGCGTGCCCGAGCGCAGCACGAACAGGATCCCCGTCAGTGCCGCGCGGTCGGAGGTTCGAGGCCGACCGCCCTTCGGACACGTCGAAATACCCCCTTCTATACGGGGCGGTGTCGTGATTCCCTGATGCTGTTGGCGTTGGGGAGGCTCGGATGGGTCAGCCAGGGTTCTTCGATCTGGATGAGCGCTATCAGCGTCTGTCGGAGAACGGCAACCCGCTGGTGAAGCTGGCGGCCTTGATCGACTTCGAGGCTTTCCGCCCGAAGTTGGCCACCGCATTGAAGCGGTCCGATGGGTCGAAGGGGGGACGCCCGCCCTACGACCCGGTCCTGATGTTCAAGATCCTGATCCTGCAGACACTCTATACGCTGTCGGACGACGCCACCGAGTTCCAGATCCGGGATCGGCTCTCGTTCATGCGCTTCCTCGGTCTCGGCTTCGAGGATGGCGTGCCCGACGCCAAAACGGTGTGGCTGTTCCGGGAGCA
Source organism: Methylobacterium sp. GC_Met_3 (assembly GCF_026540775.1). NCBI lineage: Bacteria > Pseudomonadati > Pseudomonadota > Alphaproteobacteria > Hyphomicrobiales > Methylobacteriaceae > Methylobacterium > Methylobacterium sp. GC_Met_3. The sequence goes on along the minus strand of NZ_JALNUL010000107.1, from coordinate 4,358 downwards.
CCTGACCCGAGCCGGCGCGATCGACGAACTGTTTGCCGCCTTCGACGCTTGGTTGAAGGGCAAGGGTTACCTGGCGATGTCGGGCCAGATCATCGATGCCCCGATCATCGCGGCTCCGCGTCAGCGCAACACCGATGCGGAGAAGGCGGCTCTGAAGGAGGGCAAGATCCCGGACGCGTGGGCGGCCAAGCCGAAGAAGCTGGCGCGAGACGAGACCGCGATGCCCGCTGGACCCTGAAGCGGGCCAAGGCGCGGCCGGCAAAGGCGGACGGCACCAAGGCCAAGGTCGAGATCGCCGTTCCGATGTTCGGGTACAAGACGCACGTCTCGATCGACCGCAAGCACGGGTTCGTCCGCCGCTTCACCGTCACCAGCGCGGCCGCCCACGACGGAGCGCAACTGGCCAACGTCCTCGACGCGACCAACACGGCGAGCGACGTCTGGGCCGACACCGCCTACCGCTCGAAGACCAACGAAGCCCGCCTGACCAAGCATGGCAGACGCGCAAAGATCCAATTCAGACGGCAGCCCGGCCACGACCTGACGCCCGCACAGCGCAAGGCCAACCGCGCCCGCTCCAAGGTCCGCTCGGCCGTCGAGACGGTCTTCGCCGGCCAGAAGCACCGCTTCGGCCTGTTCGTGCGCACCATCGGTCTGGCCCGAGCCCGGACCAAGATCGGGCTCGCCAACCTGGCCTACAACCTCAAGCGCTTCCTCTGATCGAAGCCCGGCCGGTGGCGGCCTGAGGCAACCTCGGAATGGGCTCTTGAGCCCTTCACGACCACCGCCAGGCTGCCAGAACGTCAGTCCGTGCCTGCCAAAGCTGCGGCCGTCGTCAAACAGACAGCCAAACCCCGCAATTGCGCAGTTCTTCGAGGTGTCCCTTCGGCTTGGCCCGTTCAGGCGGCAGCAGCGGCGCGATCTCGGCCCACAGGCCATCGGGAAGCAGTGGTCTCGCCATCTCCACTCAACGCGCCAAACCCGGTTTTGTTAGCGGCTCTAAGACTTTGAACTCGCAGATACACTCAAGACACACGTCGTCCGCGGTCATTTCAGCAAGCGGACGTTTGGGAGCGGAGTGCTACTGCGGCACTGAAAGTACTGGTCATCCTCGCGCGATTCCTTCCCTTAAAAATTGACGTGCATGGAATCTTGACACGCGATTGAGAAGGCCGCCGACCAGGGTGAGATGACGTGATTCGATCATATCGATCGCATTCAGTACGTCGGTATCTGTCGTGCTCTCCGCGTCGATCACTAGAACAATGTCGACACTCAGATCGTCCGTAAGCAGCTGAGTCGACGGATTGTCGAAAGGTGGAAGATCTAAAATCACCAAGTGATCCGACGCGGCTGAATTTATGAACCGACCAAAGTCTGCGAACGGAATCTCGATGCGCGGATCTTTGTCTGGAGCTGCATTGCCAAATTCGATGCCGGTCGCGTTTAAGTCGCCTCGCATCCACTCAAACTCACCGGGATGAGTCGCGCGATCGGAGCTCGCGCCCGAATTGTAAACTAGTTCAAACATCAACTTTCTCTGGTTGAACCGGAATAATAGGACCGATCCAGTCTCTTTAGCCATTTCAAGCGAAAATGCCTTCGCGATGAAGCTTGTTCCTGAGCCTGCCGCCCAAGCCGCAAATCCAACTGGTCTTAAATTTCCTTTTCTACGTCGCATCAGCAGTATGCTGATGAGAACGTCGAATATGAAATCTCTCCTCTTTCTACCGCCGACAAATCGGGTACGATCCACACTGCGCGCGATCCCCAAGCAATGGAGCGGGAAGCGCCGTGTCAACCCCTCCGGCGTTCTGACAACGCGATCACTGCTGAGCACATAGATGGATGATAAAGCAATCAAAAGTGTAACAGACGATATTGCTAAAGCGAAGATTAGATTTGTCTGCGGAGCAGACTTCGCCAACGGCACTGAGGCCGCGCCGATGATGCGTGCATCCGCTTCTGGGAATTCCTCATTCGGGGCGATGCCACTTTTCATCGCTTCGACCAGATCCTGGGAATGCTTCGTCCTATCCGCCAGCCGACGCTGTAAGATTTCGTCGTCGCGCTGACCGGACAATACCAAGTCGCGAATGTAGGCTGCAGTGATAGCATTGGCAAAGTAGGCCGCTAGGGACGGCGATGGCGCTCTGAAGCCTATTTCAGTCACGTAGGAGAGACCGAGGCGGCGCACGCCGACGCGATTGCTAAAATCCGCGAAAGCGCGCTCCCTCAGAATCTGTGCGGCTTCGGGCGCACTCCCTGATTCGTTAGAATTTTCGCTCGTAGCTTGTTTGGCGTTAGGAGCCTTTAAATACGAATTAACTATATCTTCTAACTGACCCCTTACGCCTTTTCCTAAATTATTCTGGGTATACATTTGATAAACATTCAACGTATCAAATACGAACCTAAGCAATCGTTCGGATTTGATGACCTGAATCCTGGTGTCTGCCTGCGCCGAGTCAAGCGCAGTTACAGCAAAATCCCCTGCTACTTCGCGAACCCCACCTCTCTGCGGAAGCAATACGATTTGGGTGAATGATGTGAATTCCAACGGTGCGACGGACGTGTAGGTCCAGACCAGCAGCAGAACCGAAGCATAAACAAGGGCGATGCCCTTCCAACGTGTTCTAAGAAGATGCCACAGTTCCTTGAGCTCGAATAGCTTCTTTTCAGAAGGAATGGGACTGTATGGTCTTTTTTCGCCGCCGGGCAAAAAAGAACTGTCTCCAGGAATCAGTTCTCTCGTCGACATATTCATTAGGCCCTACGTTTTTATGGCGTAATACACTGACCCGATTGACAGTATCGTGCTCTACATATCTTCGTCCGATATCGAAATTTCAGGCTGGTAATTACCTTGAGGCGGCGTCACCATGTTTCAGCTCATGCTATAGGTTAGAAAATTGCCGATCCTGGGCTTTTCAACTCTCAAGAGTTTTTCGAACATGCAACTTATTAACCTAGTTCTTGGCTACGCGTCGCAACGAAGTTCATTGGCGCGCAACATACCTTCTCGCATATCAATTTTGCCTCTGCAACGGCCGACTCGAGGCAGTGAACCGGCGACATGAATGCGCCTTTGCGGCGCAGATGATGCCGTGCTGTGGGCCAGAGCGTTTGTGAATCTGTTTAGCGTAGGGAGTCATAGCGGTGCCGACGACACAGCCGTGACTCACGACATCTATAGGAGGAGCGGATAGATTTGTTCTAGTGCACTGACTCAGACGGATGGTTCAGGGGCTCGATTGAGGGCGTCGAAGATGGCGGCGGCGGGCTTGGTCCAGACGAGGGGTCGTGGGCTTTGGTTGTGCTCGGCGATGTAGCGTTTGATGGCGGCCTGTAGGTCGACGATGCCGGTGAAGGTGCCCCGTTGGAGACGGCGGCGCGTCAGCGTGGAGAAGAAGCCCTCGACGGCCTTGAGCCAGGAAGCCGAGGTCGATGTGAAGTGGAAGGTCCATCGTGGGTGGCGGGTGAGCCAGGCGCGAACCTTCGGGTGCTTGTGGCTGCCGTAATTGTCGAGCACCACGTGGATCGCCTTGCCCGCTGGGACTGCCGCCTCGACGGTGTTGAGGAAACGGATGAACTCACCGTGGCGATGGCGCCGCATGCAGCGGCCGAGCACGGTGCCTTCCAGGATGTCGAGGGCGGCAAACAACGTCGTGGTGCTGTGGCGGGTTTAGTCGTGCGTCTGAGCAGCGGGATGCCCGGGCCCGAGCGGCTGGTCGGGACGGGTTCGCTCCAGGGCCTGGATCTGGGACTTTTCGTCGATGGACAGCACGACGGCGTGGGCGGGCGGTTGCATATAGAGACCGACCACATCCTCGACCTTCTCGGCGAAGGCCGGGTCGTGGGAGCGCTTGAAGGTCCGCACCCGATGCGGTTGCAGGCGGTGCTCCTGCCAGATCCGCTGCACGGAGCGGAGTGAGATGCCGGTCCGCGCAGCGACGGCGCGGCCGGTCCAGTGCGTGACCTCGTCCGGCGGTTCCGAACACGTCAGCGCCAGCACCTTCGCCACGGTGCGGGTGGAATGCGGCGGGGTGCCGGGTGGGCGGGTCTTGTCCCGCAGCAGGCCCTCAACGCCCTCCTCGGCAAAGCGCTGCTGCCAGCGCCAGACTGCGGGCCGGCTGACGCCGGCCTGCCGAGCCACGTCCTGCACGCTCAAGCGTTCGAACGAGAGCAGGACGATGCGCGCCCGCAGGATGTGCTTGAGCGGGCGGGATCGGTCTCCGGCGATCGTGGACAACGCTAACTTGGTGGCGTCGTCGAGGAGCACGCAGACGGTCTGAGCCATCGCCCAGACTCGCATGCATCACCCCCTGTGTGAATCCTCTGACCGCATCAGTGCACTA